>CADASI010000013.1 GCA_902790525.1 uncultured Eubacteriales bacterium | reverse complement strand
AGCTCCGGTCCTACGACTGCGGCTTCGTGCTGCCGAAGGACGAAAAGGGAGAAGCGCTGTGCGCCGAGATGAACGCCTGGATAAAGGACATGCGCGAAAGGGGCGAGCTGGACCGCATCCTCAAAAAGTGGACGGAGGCCCCCGAGGAAGAGCGCACCGTGCCGGACTACAAATCGCTGCCCGCGCCCAGGGGCGTGCTGACCATGACCACCGAGGGCACCTTCCCGCCGATGAACTACTACCGTGGCGACGAGTGCGTGGGCATGGAGATCGAGCTGTGCGCGCTGTTCTGCGAGGCCAACGGCTACGGCCTGAACGTGACCACCATGGACTTCGACGGCATGCTGGCAGCAGTGCAGGCCCGGAAGGTAGACTTCGCCATCTCCGGCATCGCCATCACCGAGGAGCGCAAGGAGAGCGTGCTGTTCTCCGGTCCCTACTACACCGGCGGCACCATGATGGCGGTGCTGAGCGCCGGGGACGCCGCGCAGTCGGCGCAGGCCGGCGACTATGCCACGCTGGACCAGCTGAACGGCGCGCGCATCGGCATACAGACGGGCACCAGCTACACCGACGTGGTGCTAAAACGCCTGCCGGACGCGCAGATCAGCTACTTCAACACCTATACCGACATGGCCGCGGCGGTGGAGGCGCACAAGATCGACGCCTTCCCCGGGGACGAGCCGGTGCTCAGGATGATGGTCGCCGAGAACGACCGTCTGGCGCTGCTGGACGAATCGCTGGAGAGCATCGACATGGGCTTCGTGCTGCCCAAGACCGCGGCGGGCGACAAGCTGCGGGACGAGCTCAATGCGTGGATCGCCGACATGAAGGCGGACGGCCGGATGGACGCGCTGTTTGCCAAGTGGGTGGACGGCCCGGAGAGCGCCAGGACCATGCCGGACTACGCCGACCTGCCCGCGCCGAACGGCATGCTGCGGTTTGCCACCGAGGCGGCCTACGCGCCGATGAACTACGTGCGCGACGGCGAGATCGTGGGCCTGGAGGTGGAGATGGCGGCGCGCTTCTGCGAGGAATACGGCTACGGCATGACCGTGCAGGCCATGAACTTCGACGGCCTGCTGCCCGCGATCCGGTCCGGCAAGGCGGATTTCGTGGCGGCGTCCATCGCCATTACCGAGGAGCGCAGGGAGAGCGTGAGCTTCTCCGATCCCTACTACACCGCCGGCACGGTGGTGGCGGTGCTGAAGGGGCAGCAGGGCGCGGCGGCGGTCGATGCAGAGCAGGACGCCGCCCCGAAGGACGGCCTCACGGCCAGCTTCCGCAAGACCTTCATCCGCGAGGACCGCTGGAAGCTGTTCGTCCGGGGCGTCGTCACCACGCTCGTCATCACGCTGTTGGTCACCCGCTTCTGCCTGTGGCTGGTGCAGGGCATGCCGATGGTGGTGCTTTTGATGATCCTCTACTACATCATATTCGGCAGCGTGTCCATCAGCGGCGTAGCCGTGGCGGTGGTGGGCTTCACGCTGACCTTCGGCGCGGCAGTGTTCGGACTATTGAAGATGGGCGTGGGCGCGGTGGACGGCGGGCAGTACGAGGCCGCCTACGCGCTGGGCTACTCGAACCGTAGGACGTTCTTCCGCATCATCCCGCCTACCGGGGCGAGATCGTGGGGCTGATCAAGGCGACGGCCATCGTGGGCTACATCGCGGTGCAGGACCTGACCAAGATGGGCGACATCGTGCGCTCCCGCACCTACGAGGCCTTCTTCCCGCTGATCGCGGTGACGGTCATATACTTTGTTCTCGAAGGGCTCATCAAGCTGATGGTCGGCCGCGCGACGGCGCGCCTCGATCCCAGGCGCAGGCGACCCGAGGAAATTCTCAAGGGGGTGAAGACCGATGATTAAGATCGAGCATCTCAAAAAGGAATATCCGAACGTCACGCCGCTCAGGGACGTGAGCGTGGAGATCCACGACGGCGACGTGATCTCCGTGATCGGCCCGTCCGGCACGGGCAAGAGCACGCTGCTGAGGTGCATCAACCGGCTGGAGAAGCCCACCTCGGGCAAGATCTGGGTGGACGACGTGGAGATCACCGACCCGAAGTGCGACATCAACAAGGTCCGGCAGAAGATGGGCATGGTGTTCCAAAGCTTCAATCTTTTCGGCCACAGGACCGTCATCGAGAACATCATGATGGCCCCGATGGACCTGCTCAAGAAGCCGAAGCAGGAAGCCTACGACACCGGCATGCGGCTTCTGAGGACCGTGGGCCTGGCGGAGAAGGCGCTCAATTACCCGGACGCGCTGTCCGGCGGGCAGAAGCAGCGCATCGCCATCGCGCGGACGCTGGCGATGGACCCGGACATCATACTGTTCGACGAGCCCACCAGCGCCCTCGACCCCACGATGGTCGGCGAGGTGCAGGCGGTCATACGGGATTTGTCCAAGACGGGTAAAACATTGATGATCGTCACCCACGAGATGGCATTTGCCCGCGCCATCTGCAACCGCGTGTTCTACATGGACGAGGGCGGCATCTATGAGGACGGCGCGCCGGAGCAGGTGTTCGACCACCCGCTGAAGGAGAGCACGCGCCGCTTCGTGCGCCGCCTCAAGGTGCTGGAGCTGAACATCGAAAGCCGCGACTACGACTTCCTGGGCATGGCGGGCGAGATCGAGCAATACTGCAACCGCAACCAGATCCCGCCGAAGCTGGCCAACCGCATACAGCTCGCCTTTGAGGAGACCGCGCGGCTGCTCGTGCCCGCGCTGGAAAACCCGCGGGTGCAGGCCGTCTGCGCGTATTCCGAGCAGGCGGAGCGCGCGGAGTGGACGTTCCGCTATGCCGCCCCGCGCATGGACCTGACCCGGTCGGACGACGCGCTGGCGCTGGCCGTGCTGACGGGCGTGACGGAGGAGTTTCAATACGCCTGGCATGAGGGCGACGCCCTGCCCAACGCGCTGCACATGCAGGTCAGGCACAACTGACCGCGTCGGCGGGGGCGTCGCCTCCGCCCCTTAAAAAACATGTCGTTTATGAATAATAACTGTGGCAAATAATGTAAATATGTAGTATAATGGTTATGATGGGTGAATTGCTTCAATAATGCGGATTTGAGGTTCACGATCATGATCAAAAAGAGAAAGCCCCTGAACAGAAGCATACTGATCGGGACGGTTGCGTTTATACTGATATTGTGCGTCACACTGGGCATCACGCAGTTGTACGGCGACAGGAAGCTGCTGTATTCCCACTACGAATCGTACATCCGGAGCATACTGAACTACGCCGCGGCGGACATCGACGTGGACGATTTGGCGGAATGCATGCGCACGGGCGTGGAATCGGAGAAGTACCACGCGCTCCAGACGCTTCTGGACCAATTCAGGGATCGCCTGGACATCCACTTCATCTACGTCATCGAGCCGCTCAACACCGAGCCGACGGACAACATCCGAAACGTCATCGCGGGCGTCAGCAAATATGAATACGAAAACCTGGCCGATCAGCTCGTGCACCTGAACATGCTGACCGGGGATTCCTATTCCCCGGAGACGGCGGGCAAGTACCTGCGGGCCTACCAGTCCGGGAAGCTGTCGTTCTTTGAGGAGATCAGCCAGTGGGGCGACGACTACACCGGCCTGCTGCCGCTTTACGATTCCAAGGGCAATCGGGTTGCCGCGCTGTGCGTGGACGTGGACATCGCCCAGATCCACACGACGCTGCGCAGAAGCATCATGCGGTGGCTGGGGCTGATACTGCTGCTCGGGGTCGGGTTCATCACCCTGTTCTTCCTGTGGAGCGAGCGCAACATCATAAAGCCCATCGAGCGGCTCGAGGCCAGCGTCGTGGACTTTGCCGCGAAGTGCCGGCACCAGAGGGACCCCGGGGCGCTGGTGATCGACGTCCCGCCGCTCAACTCCGGCAACGAGGTGGAGACGCTGTCGAAGGCCGTCAAGCAGATGAGCGAGGCGATGCAGGAGTATCTCAAGGGGATGCTGACCGCCGAGAACGCCGCCCACGCCGCCGAGACGATCGCCGAGCTGCGGGAATCGGTCAGCGTGCTGTTTGACAACATCCCCGGCCTGAACTTCTCCAAGGACGCGAAGACCGGCGTGTACATCGCCTGCAACCAGGCGTTTGCCGAATTTGGGCGCAAATCTTCCCCCGCGGAGATCATCGGCCTTACGGACTACGATATCTTCGAGCCCGCGATGGCGGAGCACTTTGTGCGCGACGACAAGAAGGCGCTCTCGATGGATACGCCGCTGGTGTTCTTCGAGGATGTCATCGACGCGGAGGGCGCGACGTGCCGGTTCCGGACCACAAAGATGAAGTTCTACGATCCGACCGGGCGCATGTGCGTGCTCGGCATGTGCATGGATGTCACGGAGCTGGAGCGGATCAGGGCGGAGAACGAGCTGACGAAGGCCGCCTACCAGCAGGCCCTGACCACCAGCGCCATCTACGAAAACGTCGTGGACGCGCTGTCCGGGGACTACTTTGACCTGTACTACGTGGACGTGGAGACCGGGGACTACATCGAATACGGCGCCTGGACCGAGGAGGGCCAGCGCTCCACCGAGCGGCGCGGCAAGGATTTCTTCGGCTCGAGCCGGGAGAACGCGAAGCGCTTCATCTATGAGGAGGACCTGGCTTTCTTCACCGCGGCGTTCGACAAGGCGCACCTGCTGTCCGAGATCCGGAAGCACGGCGCGTTCATATTCAACTACCGCCTGATGATCGACGGCGTCCCGACCTACGTCAGCATGAAGGCGACCCGAAACTCCGGGGACGACCGGCACATCATCATCGGCGTGAGCAACGTGGACACGCAGGTCAAGGACCGCCTGGCCGCGGAGCGCGCCGAGGAGGAGCGAAAGACCTACATGCGCCTGAGCGCGCTCAACGGCAACCTGATCGTGCTGTACTACGTCGATCCCGAGACCGAGGACTACACGGAGTTCAGCGCCTCCAGGGGGTACGAGGACTACGGCATCGCCAAGCAGGGCACCGATTTCTTCCGGTCCGTCAGCACGAACAGCCTCCGCATGGTCCATCCCGACGACCATCCGCTGGTCCTGTCGCAGATCACTAGGGAGAACGTGCTCTCGACCATCGAGCGGGACGGCATGTTCGCGCTGTCCTACCGCCTGATGCGGGGCGACATTCCCACCTATGTGCGCTTCCAGGCCGCCAAAGTGGAGGAAGAGGGCAAGTCGCTTCTGATCATCGGCGTGCTGGATGTGGACGCGCAGGTCCGCCAGGAGAAGGAATACGCGAAGAACCTGTCGGTGGCCCGCAGGATGGCGAACGTCGATTCGCTGACGGGCGTCAAGAACAAGCACGCCTACACCCAGTGGGAGGAGAAGATCAACGAGAAGATCAAGAGCGGCGAGCAGGAGCCCTTTGCCGTCGTGGTGTGCGATGTCAACAACCTGAAGGCGGTCAACGACCTCTACGGCCACAAGGAGGGCGACGCCTACATCCGCAAGGCGTGCGCGAAGATCTGCGGCATATTCAACCACAGTCCCGTGTTCCGCATCGGCGGCGACGAGTTCGTCGCGCTGCTGTCCGGCAAGGACTACGCCTGGCGGAAGTCCCTGCTGGAACAGGTCAACGCCATCCCGGAGGATCGCTCAAGGATCAGGCTCGGCGAAACCATCGCCGCCGGCATGGTGGAATACGACAGGGACAGGCATCCCAACCTGCTGAGCGTCTTCGAGGAAGCCGACAGGGCCATGTACGAGCGCAAGCAGTACATGAAGGAGCTCGCGCTGTCCGAGGACGTTCCGGTCGACACCACTCCAGAGCTCGAGGATATCCCCATCATCAACGTGCGCAAGCACATACTGATCGCCGACGACGTCGAGATGAGCCGCGACATGCTGGGAGAGCTGCTCGAGGACGAGTACGACATCTCCTACGCGGCCGACGGCGTGGAGACGCTGGAGGTGCTGCGCAGCCACAGAAACGAGATCGACCTGCTGTTGCTCGACCTGCAAATGCCGAAGATGACCGGGCGCGAGGTCATCGCGGAGATGCAGCTGGACGAGGACCTCATGTCCGTGCCGGTGGTCTTCCTGACCGTCGACCAGCAGGCGGAGCTGGATTGCCTGAAGATCGGCGCCATGGACTTCATACCGAAGCCGTACCCGGACATCGAGATCGTCAAAGCCCGCATCGCGAAGTGCATCGAGCTGTCCGAGGACCGCGACCTGATCCGCCACACCGAGCGCGACAAGCTGACGGGGCTTCTGAACCGGGACTACTTCTTCCGGTATGTCAGCCGCCTCGACCATATCTACCGGGATACCGCCCTGGACGCGGTCGTCTGCGACGTCAACCAGTTCCACGCGGTCAACGAGAAGTACGGGCGGCAGTTCTGCGACCTCGTGCTTAGGAACATGGGCTTCGGCATCCGCAAGCTCGCCCGCAAGACCGGCGGCATCGGGTGCAGGCAGAGCGGCGACACCTTCCTGCTGTACTGCCCGCACCAGGACGACTATGAAAAGCTCCTGCGCGATTTCATGGAGGATGCGTTCGCCGGGGACGATATGGCCGACAGGATCAGCCTGCGCTTCGGCGTGTTCGCCGACGCGCGGCAGGAGCCGGACATCGAGGAGCGCTTCATCCGTGCGACGATCGCCGCGGACCGGGTGAAGGATGACCCGCAGCGGTTCTGCGGCTTCTATGAATATTAGACAATAGCCGTACCGAAGGGATTCCCATGTTCAATTTACCGTTTGAAGGCAGTTTAAAACCATGAATGAGCATCAAAACTTCACAACCGGCGGGATCGCCGGACCGCTGATCCGCTTCGCCGTGCCCGTGCTCGCCGCGCTGTTTTTGCAGGCGATGTACGGCGCGGTGGACCTGCTCGTGGTCGGGCAGTTCGCCGACAAGGCCGACGTCTCCGCCGTGGCCACCGGCGCGCACATCATGATGACGCTCACCAACCTGGTGGCCAGCCTCGCCATGGGCGCGACCATACTCCTGGGCCAGCAGATCGGCGAGGGCAAGGCGCGGGAGGGCGGCGCGACCATCGGGGCCTGCATCGCGCTGTTCGGCATGATCGGCGTAGCCCTGACGCTAATGACCGTCCCCGGGGCCGACCTGCTGTCGACGATCATGCAGGCGCCCGCCCACGACCTCACCGCCGCCTACGTGCGCATCTGCGGCATGGGCATGATCGTCATCATCGCCTACAACCTGATCGGCTCCGTGTTCCGCGGCCTGGGCGACTCGGTCACGCCCCTCATCACCGTGGCGATCGCCTGCGCGGTCAACATCGCGGGGGACCTTTTGCTGGTCGCCGTGCTGCACATGGGCGCGGCGGGCGCGGCCATCGCCACCGTCGCGGCGCAGGCCGTCAGCGTGGCCATCTCCCTTGTCCTCATCCGCAGAAAAAAGCTGCCCTTCCAGCTCGCGCGGGAGCACATCTGCTTCAACCGCCCGCTGATGAGCCGCGTCATACGCCTCGGCCTGCCCATCGCCATGTCCGACCTGCTGGTGGGCATCTCCTTCCTGGTCATACAGGCCATCGTCAATTCGCTGGGCGTGGTGGCCTCCGCCGGCGTGGGCGTCGCCGAGAAGGTGTGCGCCTTCATCATGCTGGTGCCGCTGGCCTTCTCGCAGGCCATGTCCGCCTTCGTGGCGCAGAACGTCGGGGCTGGGCGATACGATCGGGCGGTCCGGGCGCTGTACACCGGCGTCGGCCTGTCCCTGGCCGTCGGCGCGTTCATGGCGTGGCTGTCCATCTGGCACGGCCAGCTCCTGGGCGGCATATTCTCCAACGACCGCGAGGTCGTCGTGGCCTCGGCCGATTACCTGAAGGCCTACGGCATCGACTGCCTGCTCACGCCCATATTCTTCTGCGCCACGGGCTTCTTCAACGGCTTCGGAAAGACGCGCTTCGTCATGGCGCAGGGCATCCTCAGCGCCTTCTGCGTGCGCATCCCCGTCTCGTGGCTGATGAGCCGGCGCCGCCCCGTCTCCCTCTTCCACATCGGCCTGGCGACGCCCTGCTCGTCGCTCTTGCAGATCGTGCTTTGCACCTGGTACATGATCTCGCTGAGGCGGCAGGGCGTGTTCCAGCTCCGGGCGGAGGCGGGCGCGGAGTGACGGAACCTTCGGCGTCCCCGCCCCGTCAAATTGGCAAATCCATGGCAAACGGAGGGATCGAAGCATGAAGAAGCTCTGTGTAATGCTGCTGGCCGTCATACTGGCGACAGGCCCGTGCGCCCTGGCCGACGTCTCCCCCTTCACCCCGCGGAGGGTCGTCACGTCCGGGGACTACGACTACGCGATGCGCGACGGCCTGGCCACACTCGTGAAGTACAACGGTGACGATCAGAACGTCGTCATACCGTCCGAGATCGACGGCTACCCGGTCGCGGAAATCGGCCCCGAGGCGTTCAGGTATCAAGATATGAAGCGCGTGTCCTTCCCGGACGGCATCGTCAAAATCGGGAGGGACGCCTTCGAGTACTGCGAGATCACGGACGCGCTCGAGCTTCCGGAGGGGGTCACGATCGGCTTCGAGGCCTTCGAGTATGCAAGGCTGCCCGCGGCGGTGACCATACCCGCGGGCGCGACGGTGGAGCAGGGCGCCTTCGGCTACTGCAAGGGCATGGAACAGCTCGATATCGGGCGCGGGGTCACGATCAACGCAAGGGCGTTTCAGTACTGCGACGACCTGGCGCGGGTGACCTGCGCGGCCGGCTGCCGCCTCAGGGAGTATGCATTCACCGATTGCCCCGGGATCAAGCAGGTCGTGCTCGGCAGGGATGTCGAAGGCGCGCCGGATGCGTTCCATTACTGCGGCGCTCCCGAATTGAAGACGGCGGAGGAACCGGAGCCCATGGCGACGCCTGCCCCGGAGGCGGAGAAAGCGCGGGTGCTTGAGATCATCGATAGCCCCGCCACGTTAAAGGGCATCACGGTGACGCTGGAGAAGGCGACGGCGGTGCGGGAAAAGCGACCGGAAGCCTACACGTACACGCTCGCCGGCACGCTGGAGAACAACTCCGACGAGGAGATCATGCGGGTGATCTACACCTTCGCGCTGATCGACGAGAACGGGGAGGAATTCCGGTCCTTCGGCGAGGTGTTCGACGGGGAGGAGGAAGCCCTGCCGCCGCATACGAAGATCGACTTCCTCCACGACGGGATCAAGTGGGGAAAGCAGTCCGTCCCCGCGGCCGTCAGGGTCGGCATCTCCTCCGTACAGACCAAATCCGAGCTGCCGCCGGTGCGCCTGCCGCGGACGGGCGAGTACCTCTACGAAGCCCTCGGGGATGAAAAGCTGGCGAATATCCGAAATGAAATGCCCGCGGAGCTGCTCTTCCACGTGGACCAGGGCGGCTACGGCAGGACCGCCGTGTTCACCGAGGGCGAAGGCCTCGAGAAAGCGGTCGCGCTGTTGTGCGACATCAAAATCGGCGCGGAGTCAGGCGAATGGGTCACCGACAACTATAACTGGATCAGCCTGAAGTGGGCGGACGGTTCGACTACGGGCATCAGCCTGAACCTGTATAACCTCGAGTATTACGCCCATTCCAGGCCCCACACCTACCGCCTGGAAAACCTGGAGCCGTTCTGGACCTACTGCGCCGACCATTTGGAGGAGGACTGGTGAGTCCCGGCCATTCCTGAAACGCGAAGAACCCAATAAATCAGAGGCTGTCTCGTTTCGAGACAGCCTCTTGTGTGTTATTTGGTGACCTTGACCTTCACCTTGGCTTTCTTCTTGCCACGCACGGCGGTTGCCGTGATCGTCGCCTTGCCGGGCTTCTTGAAGGTCACGAGGCCGGTGCTGCTCACCGTGGCGACCTTCTTGTTGCTCGACTTCCACTTGATGGCGCTGTTCGCCTCGCCCGGAAGCATGGTGACGTCCAGCTGGACCGTCTCCCCCTTCTTCCCGGTGAGCGGACCGGAGGCCGTAATCATGAGCTTGGTCGGTATCGTCGGGTCCTTCACGGTCAGGTTCAGGGTGCGCGTCTTCTTGCCGACCTTGACGGTGATCTTGGTCTTGCCCGCGCCCCTCACGGTGAGCAGGCCGTTCTGGTCCACGATCGCGACCTTCTTCTTGGAGGACTTGAACTTCTTGCCCGCGCTGCCACCGAGGTCGATCTGGTAGATGTCGCCCGGCGCCGCGCTGATCGTCGTCTTGCCCTTCTTTTTGAACATCGGTATCGTGGGCGTCGGCTTGGGCTCGGCCTGCGGCGTCGCCGTTACCGTCGCCGTGGATGCCTGTGCGGCGGGCGGGGCGATGGTGACGATCAGGCACTTCGGCGCCACGTCCGCGTAGACGCCCTTGCCCTCAACCTTGTACCAGACGTAGTAGGTACCTGCGCTCGAAGCGGTCGGGATCGTCGTGCTCCAGCCGCTCTGCGGCGGAGTGGACGCATTCGTGCCGAGCGCGTACTTCACCGTGCCCATCCCGGCGTCGATCGCGCCCGCGCTGATGAGCGGCACGGCGCTGCCATTGAACGTCGTCGATTGCGCCTGCGGCATCTTGCTCAAGGTGCTGGTCCGCTTCGTGATCTCCATCGTCACCGTACCGCTCGCAGGCGTGGGCCTGCAGCTTTGCTGTGTGGAAACCGCGTACCAGTAGACGGTCTCCTTGCCCACATTCTTGAGCTCGGGCAAATCCGTCTGGCCTTCTTGGTAATTATCCTCGGTCAGTTCCTTTTTGGTGCTGAAGTAGAGCTGCACGTCGGAGTTATCCGGCTTCATCGTCACGGTGACGCTATGCGCCTGGTTGTCATGGGGCAGGCTGAAGCCTTCCACTTTGACATCGACCATCTGCATGGATTTATAGTTGGCGTACAGCGTAAATTCGCTGTTCACCGGGCTGTTGAAGTCGTAGGGCACCGTGCAGTTTTCATCCTTGTACCACTTGTCGAAGTCGAAGCAGATGCCGTTTGCCGACGCCTTGACGGGCTCATCCGGTTCCATGAGCTTACCGCCGTTCTCACCCTTGGTAACGGTCACAGAGGTCGGTGCGCTGCCGTTGTTGGCTTCGAGGAACACCTGCCAGGATTCGGTCTTGTCGGTGGACACCGCCAGTGTGGAGAACCTGCTGGAGTAGATGTAGATGACCACGTTCCTGCCGGAACCCTGGATGTAATAGGTACCGTCCTCCCGCTTGTTCTCGCTGGGCCTGCTGGCCAGTCTGGTCAGTTCCACGGTCTTGGTTACGCCGTTCTCATAGGTGTGCGTGCGATACAGACGGGGGTTGAAGCGCCCGGTCATGTCGTATTGCACCGGGATCTCCAGCACTCGGTTCAGTTCGCTGAGCGGCTTTTCCTCTTTATCGGTCTTGTTTTCGGTTTCTCCTTCAACCGTTTTTTCGATCTCCGTCGTCTGGGTAACGGTAACATCCATGAAGTCGGTTTTGATATCCTCGGTGTCCTCGGTGGTCGCCGTCGCCTGGACCTTGTCCTGGATCTCCTGCTTCGCGTTCTCGTCGATCACGGTGGTCGTGATGTTCATATCCACCTTGACGACCTTGCTCACGATCGTCTCGCCCGCCTGTACCGGTTCGGCGGACTGAGCGTCGATTTCGCTCTGCTCGCAGGCGATTTCCTTCATGGCCTCCGCGAGGCTGGTGCTCTTTGTGCTGTTATCGGTCTCGTCGGTGTTTGCCGTACCACCGGTCATGCCCTTCAGGCCCATGATGCCGCTGGCACCGTCCTTGTCCTCCTCCGGGAAGCTGACGCCGCCGATCACGTTGCCTTCCGTCCACTGGGCGGTATAGGCAACGTAGAGGCCGCCAGCCTCGTCCGTTTCGGCGATTTCCGCAAACGTCGTCGGGTCGATGGTGGTGTTCATCTGCGCAACCGGCTTATCGTCTTCATTTACAGCGGCTCGCAGCCAGCCCGCAAAGGTATACTTGGGTGCATTGGCGGTTGCGTTCACATCCGCGAGCACCGGCAGTTCGAATGCCGCCGTTTCCACGTTGAAGCTCAGCATCGCGCCAACGTTCGCGATCTTCTCAACCTCGACGCCCGGTTTGGAATAATCGTCTGCTATCGCGCCATGGCCGTTCAGGTCGAGCGTGATGCTATTGGGGATCGGATTCCACCCGGCGTAGACGGTGGCATCCGCCTCGCCCATCAGCGTATCGGCGCTGACATGCGTCACTGCCGTCGTTTCGGCAAACCAGCCTGTGAAGCGGTAGCCGGGACGGGTGATCTCGGGCATTGCGCCGTATTCCACGCCCGCGTGTAACCTGCGGCTTGCCACGGGGTCGCCGCCCTGGCTGTCGAAGCTCAGCGTATACACATCGCTGGTTTCAAAGTTCACGGTCAGTTCGGTGTCGTAATTCTTGGATACGATGACGACCTTCACGCTGTCCGTCCTGACATCTTCCGGAGCGGGTTTCGCGCTGTAAACCAGCACGTTTCCGTCCATACTGGCAGAGGTGATCAATTGTCCCGAGAGTTCTTCTTCTTTCACAGTCGCAGTCGCGCTTCCGATATACTCGGCCAGGTTCACCCTGCCGCCTTCAATGCCGTTTGCGGACACGGTTACGGTCTTCGGCGAGGTCTTCTTCTCGGGCACCGTCTTCTTGCCGATGGTGAATTGTTTCGTCGCATCGTTCGGCAGTTTGTAGTTCGAATTCGACAGCGACGACGCCACAGCGGTATAGGTGGTGCCCGCGTCGACAAACGGAATGCAGTCGTCGTAAGTCCCTTCGCCGGTCACGATCACCGTGCATTCGTCTCCTTCAAGCAAGTTCCCTGCCGTGGCGGTAGGCAGTTGTTCGAAGCCCGTGTAGGTAAAGATCTGATTATCCGTCCAGTTGATCGTGATCTCCTTCGGGGTGACCACCACATAGCCGTCGGTGACTTTGAAGGTCGCCTCGAAGTTGTCGTTGGTGTTTCTGAACTGATCCGCCTTCAGGCCCATGTACGTCCGGCCCGCGTTGATGCGCGTCGCCTCAGGTTGATCGCCGGTGAAGGTGACGTCATTCGTCACTTTGTAGCCCTTGGCCTCAGCGTCAGTATCGGCGACAATGGTATAGCCTGTAACGCTGCACGCGGTTTTGCCCGCATACTCTGCCTCCTTGGTGTTGCCGGTGACGGTCACGGTCACGGGACGCCGCTTGATGGTCAGATCTGCGCCGACGTATTCCATCACGTAGTTCTTTGCGCCATCTACTGTCAGTTCGTACTTGTTATAGATGGCATAATTGCCGACATTGTCGCCCGCTTCGCGGGTAGACCCGCCGCTGGCAACACTCAACACGGCATCCTGCTGATCCACCAGCCCGTCCACCGTGAATTTAAACTCGGGATCATCATCGCGGTATAGCTTCTCCTTCGCTTCGGCGGTTACGGTCAGCGTGCGCTTGGTGATCGTCAGCTTCCCGGGTACGGGGGTGATCTCGTAGTTGTCGGTCACAGCATTGCCGTCGCTGCCCTTGATCGTGACAGCACTCGCGTTTATATCATATTCGCCGACACCGGCCGTTCTGGCGGTGACTCCATCAGCGTAGTTCGCCTTCGGCGTACATTCAACACTGTGGCCCGAAACCAGGTCATCCGCGCTGTAGGTAAACTCGGGATCAGCATCGCCGTAGTCTTTGTGCTCGCTATCGACGGTAACCTTCAGCGGCCTCTTCGTGATCGTCATGTTCGCTCCCGTAAACGAATCCACGACATAGTTGGCGGTCTTCGGCGCCAGCGTGCCCTGTTTGATGGCATAGCCGCCTTCTTTGACATCCTCGCCCGCATCGCGGCTCAGCGCGCCAGTCAGCACGTCCGTCGCGTCCACGCCTTCGGGCAGATTGGTCACATCGTATACCAGCGCGGGGTCTACATTGCCGTAGACCTTTGTCGCCGTTTTGGCCACGACGGTCAGCTTCCTCGGCTCGACTGTCAGCGGCGCGCTGGTGAAGATCAGCGTGTAGGGCTTGCCCTGTATCACGGCCAGGTTGCCCTGCGTGATGGTATACGTGCCGACGTTCTCGGCGCCGGGGCATTCCAGCGTGCCGGTCAGCACGGCCGCCGCGGTATCGCCATTCTGCAAACCGGTCACTTCGTATTCCAGTTTGGGCGCATTGCCATACTGTACGGTTTCCTTTTTGGCGGTGACAGTCAGCGGAGTCTTGTCCTGCTCGAGAATCGTCAGGTTCGCTCCGACGAAGGTCATCGTGTAGTTGACGTTGTCCGTGAGGGCGAGATTGCCCTGCGTGATGGCATAGCTGCCGACCGCATTGCCCGACTCGCGGGACAGTTTGCCCGTCACTATGCCAGTGACATCTATGCCTGCCGCGTCCGTGACGGTGTACCGGAACTCAGGATCGCCCTCATCTACCTGCTTGCTTGCCGCCTGGGCCGTGACGATCAGGTTTTTCTTTTGAATCGTCAGCGTGCCATTGACACGGGTCTTCAGTGTATAGTACTTATTGCCGTTCTCTGACAGCGTGACGTTATCCAGCGTGATGGCATGCGTGCCTGCGTTGGTGTCCGTGTCGTCATACGACGGGCTGCCTGTCATGACCGCATCCTTGGTATCGCCGTTGACCAGTCCGCTCACGGTGTATTCCAGCGTGAAAGCGCTGTCGCCGTAGGTGATGGTCTTGTCGACGGCGGTGGCGGTCAGCTCAGCCTTACCGATGGTCAGCGCCTTTGTGCCGTCGAAAGTCAGCGTGTAGTTGTCGCTGTCCACGAGGGCGAGACTGCCCTGATTGATGAGGTGCTCGCCGGCTTCCTCGCCCGACGCGCGGCCCAACGTGCCGGTGAGCACGTCCGACGCAGCCACGCCGGTGGGAAGGCCGGTCGTGGTATAGGTCAGGTCGGGATCATCCTGCCCATAGGTCTTGTTCTTCGATACGGGCGTGACAGTCAACGCGCACTGATTTATCTTCACGCTGCCGTCGGTGATCGCGAAGGTCGCGGTGTAGTTGGCATTGTTGTTGGTAAAGTCGCTCGCCGTCAGGCCCATTTCCGTGGTGCCCGCGTCGGTGCGCGTCGCCGTCGCCGTGCCGGTGAAGGCAAAGTCCTTCGTCACGTCGTAGCCTTCAACGCTGGCGATGGCGCTATAACCCTCGGCTACGTGAGCCTTGCCGTCGTAGGTTCCCTCAAAGTTATTGCCGGTGATGGTCACGGTCACGGGGCAGCGCTTGATGGTCAGCTTCGCGCCGGAGAAGACCAGCGCATAATTGCCGGTATTGTCCTTCAGGTCGCCCTGACGGATGGCATAGCTGCCCACAGCCTCACCTTCCGCACGGATCAGATTGCCTGTAAGCACGGTTCCTGCGTCGTCCGGCGCGACGAAGCCGGAAGCCGTATATTCCAGTACGGGATCCGAAGCGCCGTAGTTCTTCTCCGCCGCCTTGGCGAATACGGTCAGCTTCTTCTTTTCGATCGTCAGCGTCGCGGGGATGAAGGTGATCGCGTAGTTGGCGGTCACATCCGCGCTTTCGCGTGTGATGATCGCATTGCCGTCCTGCGTGATGGCATAGCTGCCGACATTAACACCGGCTGCGCGCGTCAAATTGCAGGTGGTCAGCGCGTCGCCGTCAGCAAGACCCGCCTTGGTATATTCCAGCGTGGGGTCGGGGTCGCCGTAGGTCTTGGTCTTGTCACGCGCGGTAATGGTCAGCGCGCGCGTCCCGATCGTCACAGCGACCGGCGCATCCGGGGTAAATCCGGTGTATTCGCCGTCGGTTATGACGCGGTAATACACGTTGTATGTGCCCGCCGCCGTGGCCGTGGGGATGTCGTTTTGCCAGTCTGTGCCATTGAGGCTGTATTCCCTCGTGCCGCCGTCGGTAGTGGTCGCGGAGACAAGCGCCTGTGCCTGGCCGTTGTAGGTCGGATTCAGCGCCTCGGGCGCGGTGACGGTGGGAATGCGCTTGAACGTCGCCGTCACGGTAACGTCGCCGTTGGGCATGGTGAACTTGTGGGCGCCGGCTTCAACCCATGTTTCCACATTATTTTCGCCGCACTTCACCTCAATGCCGGTAGCCTCGCAGCCCTCCTGGGGCGTGAGCTTAACCAGGACGATCGTGCCCTGGGTCGCCTCTTTGTAGTTTGCGACCGCCTTGCCGACAACGCCGTTGTTGGCCAGCGCAATGGTCACGGCATGCGGGATCAGCAGCTTGGTCGCGGTATTGACGACGAGGGTAAACGGACTGCGCGGTGCGTTTGACTTCGTATAGGTGTCAACGCCTTCCGCAGTCGTTTTAACGCCCTCATCGACGGCATCGCAGATCCACGGGCAGTTGCCGAGGCTGAGCTCCGTCAAATTATTGCCACTGACATTCAAGGTTTGCAGCCGCTCGCAGCTTCCGAGATCCAGCGATGTCAGCTCATTGTTGGAGACATCCAGTATGACCAGTTCCGGATATTCGCGCACATCCAGCTCAGCCAGTTTGCAGCTTGCGCAATCCAGTTTCTCCAGACGCCAGCAGTCTTCGATGGTCAGCGCGGACAACCTGGCGTTGTTGTTGCAGGACAGCTCTCTCAACTGGTGACAATGCTTGACTGTGACGGACGTCGCATTCAGGTTGTTGTCCACATGTATGTCTTCCAGGCTTTCGCAATCCTCGACAAACACGGTTTCGAGGCTCGTCACACCATGCAGTTCCACTTTGTTCAGCGATTCGCAGTTAACCGCCCGGAAGCTCGTCAGCAAATTATTGCCGCTGATATCCAGCTCGGACAGCTCTTCCAGGTCGCGAAGCTCCAGGGATGTCAGCTGATTGTTGCTGCAATTCAGGACCGTCATCTCTCTGCAGCCAGCGTGCTGCCGATCGGGATTGACCAGCAGTTCCCTCAGCGAGTTGTCGCTGCAATCCAGGGTTTGCAGGCTGCGGCAATGGCGAACATCCAGCTCGGTAAGTCCGATGCCGCTGCAATTCAGCGTAACCATTTCCTCGAAGAACTCGATGCCCTTCAAGGAGGTGACGTCAGGGTCGTTCTCCGCCTTTGTAACGGTAATCGTCTTGACGGCTTTAATCTCATCCTGGGAGAGCAGGCCGTCGTCGCCGATATGGCTGCCAACCTCCAGGCTCAGGTTCTCGATATAGGCGCGGAAGGTCGCGTCCGGGAAGTTCTCTTCATTGATCGCGATCCAGCCGTCATCCTCGTCTTCGTCCATGATGTCCGCGTCGACCCACACGGGCTCGGCGGGCATAAAGAACTTGTAGGTCACCACACCCGTAGTCTTGTCACGAGCGAGGAAGAAGCACTCCACCGGATGGGTTTCCCACTCATTGTCCGGATTGCCGCAGGAAACAAACACGTTGCGCACAAGGGCCGTGTTGTTTTGAGCGGGCGTCAGCGTGAGCGTGACCTCGGTATCCGCCTTGGCCTTAGTCACCGGCGAGGACGTGTTATCATTCGTCACGCTTACGGTCATTGTGAAGCAGCCATCCTCAACATCATGGAGGTCGATGCCGTACTCGGTGTCCGGATGATCGACGGAGAACTCCGGCTCAACGGTCACAGCGGCTGCGGGCATGTTGAAGGAATATTTACCCTCATTGTCAATGCTCACGGGCAGCACCTCTTCGGTATGCTCAGTGCCATTGAGGGTGTAGCGCAACGTGAGCTTGACAAAACTGCAGTTCGTGTGGCAAATGACCGTCAGCTCCACATCCTTGCCTGCCTCGGAATTGCCGGTATTGGCCTCCACAAAGCCGTGGGATGCCGGGCAAACGATCACGTCGTACACGGGCGCGACATAAACGACCGTGTCCTTATCACAGGTCAGCCTGTAACTGTCTTCCTGTTCATACGCGCCGTATTTCCGGACATTGTCTTTCTGGACGTATTCGCTCGGGTCAAAGCTCCTGAAATACGCATTGCAGTCCCACAGCTCCAGCCGCTGGAGATCGTTGTACTCGCAATACAGTTTTTCCAATTTGGGCTGCGTACCCAGCGTGAGCGTCTCGAGATCGTTGAAACAGCAATCCAGCCATTCCAACGCGGTGCAGCCGGACACATCCAGCGCAGTCAGCTTATTGCAGCGGCAGCTCACCTCTTTCAGCTGATCGCAACCGGTGAGCGTCAGCGTGGTGAGATGGTTGTTGTCGACCCACAGATACTCAATTTTCTTATTTTCGCTCATGTTGAGCGTCTGCAGCTCATTTCCGCTGGCATCGAGGATTTCCAGCTCCGGGAAGTACTCTATACCCGCGAGGTTCTTCACGCCAAGCGGCTCGCCTTCGCCATCATCATCACGAATGACGCGGAACTTGTCGTCCACCTCATACAGCTCCATACTGGTGAGGCGCTTGCGTTCCGTTAACGTGAGCGTATCGCCTCCCATGCGTTCATTGCTCATATTCTTGTTGAAGAATCTGGCAATGTACTCGCGGAACTCGGGGTCTTCGAAATTTTTGGCGTTGATCGCAACGGGGTGTTCGTCGGTAACCGCAGCGAACGTCGCGTTGATGGTCACGTCGCCCGCAGGCATCGCAAACACATACCTGCCGTAAGCAAACTCCGAATCCACGGTGGTTTCGCCGCATTTCACTTCAAAATCGGTGACCTCATAGTTGTTATTGGTGGGCGTAACGGTCACTTCGACGCTCTGGTGCTCATAGGCGGTTTTGGGCGCGTGAACAGTACCGTTGACAGTCTCATTGATGGTCACGGTATGGGAAGTATTCGGAAGGATTGCGATGCCGTCGTCACAGATCAGGCGGTAATCCTCGAAGCCGTTTTCAAACACGTGGCGGCCAAAGCGCCTTACGCTCGCCGGCTCGTTATAGCCGGGGTACGGGCCGTCTTCAAGCGCCTCGAGCAACTCGTCGCATTCCTGGAGATCCAGGGTGGGCAGCGGGTTATCCTCGCAGTGCAGGAATTCAATCGAGGTATTCAGCGTCAGCGTAGCCAGGTTGTTGTCGCTGCAATCCAACCACGCCAGATCGGAGCAGCCTGACACGTCCAGTCCGGTCAACAAGTTGCCCTTGCAGCTCAGGTCCTCCAGGTTGTCGCAGCCGTTGGCGATCAGCGACGTAATGCGGTTATTGTCGACCGACAACCTCCTGAGCTCCGTGTTCTGGCTCAGGTCAAGGCTTCTGATCCTGTTGTTGTTGCAATCCAGGTAGCGCAGGTTCGGGAACAGCTCAATGCCCGTCAGATCCGACACGCCGAGCGGAATCTCCCTGCCGTCGTCCTCACGGAGGATATGGTTGTCCTCGTCGACCTGATAAAGCTCGATAAATTCGAGGTTCATGCGCTCGAACATCGTCAGCGGATCGCCCTCATCCTTGCCGAAGAAGCGGGCGATGTACCTGCGGAACTCGGGGTCCGGGAAGTTGAAGCCGTCGATGAGTATGAGCTCCTCATCCTCAGGGATGCGCTCAAACGTCGCCCGGAAGCTCACGTTGCCCGCGGGCATTCTGAAGACGTAGCGGCCATACTCATACCAGCAGTCCACATAATTGCCGTTGCACTTTACCTCCAGCTCCGCGATCTGGCAGTTCTCGCCGGGGATCACGTCCACGCTGACCCACTGATCCCGCACGGCGATATTGTCTGCCGGCGTGACGTCGATTGTGCCGGTAGCCCCGTCGGAGCCGGTCACGGTGGTGGTGATGCTATACGTCGTGTTCGGAAGGAGCATGATGCCGCTGTCACAGTACAGACGATACTGATTTTCTCCGTCCTCGTCAACAAACGGTCCATAGCTCCTGGAGTCGGCGTTCACAGTGAAGTCGGGATCCGGCTGCGACAGATTGACACGGCCGACCTCTCCGCAATTCGTGACATCCAGCTTCGTCAGCCGGTTGTGCTCGCAATGCAGGTATTCGAGATCGGTGTTTTTGGAAACGTCGATGGCATTGAGCCGGTTGTAACCGCAATCCAGCCACACCAGGTCGGGATTGTGGGACACAATCAGCGTTTCCAGTCTGTTACTGTAGCAGCACAGCGTATCCAGTTTGCCCAGCGCGCTCACGTCCAGCGAGGTGAGGCCGCAATCATAGCAGTACAGCTCCCGAAGTTCCGCGTTCGCTTCGGTCAGGGCAAGGGTTTTCAGATCGTTCTTGCTGCAGTTCAGGAAAGTCAGGTTCGTAAAGTGCTCGATGCCCGACAGGCTCTCGACACCAATGCCGTCTTCCTCGTCATCGTCATCTCGGATGACGTCGCCATACTCATCCACCCTCTGCAGAAGCATCCGTTGGACGCTGCCCATCTCAAACGGGGTCAGCCATTCGTCCTCGTCCTTGTGGAAGAGGTCGCAGATGTAGTCGCGGAAGGCGTCGTCTGCAAAGTTCGCTTCATTGATCTGCACGCAATCCGTTACTGCACCCTGCTCCGGCTCCGCCATAAACGTAGCCGTGAAGAACACATCGCCTCTGGGCATATTGAAGTTGTAATAGCCGTAGTCGATCCAGGGCGTCAGGGGCTCGCCATTGCAGGTCACGCTGACGCTTTGGAGTACATAGCCTTCGTAGGCAATGGGCATCATGCCGACATCCTCGCCCGGTTCACAGGTGTCCGTGCCCTCGATTTTGCCGCAATGATTGGGGTCGACACCTGCCGGTCCGATCACGCTTGTGATGATGCGGTACTTCTCGGGAGTCGGTTCGTCTGTGACGATCTCCACGCCGGCGTCAACGGCAAGTGCGCAATGCTCCCACTCTTTTACTGCATGGTACTTCTGCGCATCATTGGGCACCCCATAGAAGCACGGTCCGCAGTTGCTGGAGTCGTTATGCGCTTTGGCATATACCAGCTTTTCGTTATCGGAGATATTCAGGCTCTGCAGGCGGGTACCATACGCAATCAGCTTGTTCAGCTTTCTGTTGCGGCTGATATCCAGCTCCTCCAGATTTCTGCAGTTGTTGCAATCCAGGTTGGTCAGCTCCGTAAAGTATTCCAGGCCCCGCATGTTCCGGATTCCTTCGTTGTAGGCAACATACAGGTTTGAAACCGGCCTGATCTCCTTCGGGGAGAGGTAGCCGTCGTCGTCGGCGTCACACTTATCCCTGATGACCTCCCGGAAGGCCTGGTCCGGGAAGTTTTTCTGATCGATGGGGATGCTGCCTGCCGCGGGCGTGGCCGTCGATTCCAAAGTCGCCGTCACGGTCACATTGCTCTGGGGCATGTAGAAGACATCTTCATCGTTGCAAAACACGGGGTTGTTGCTGCTGTCAATTATCGTGATGTCTGCCAGTCTGTAGCCCGCTTTCGGAAGCAGCTTAATGTTTTCGTATTGATTCGCACTGGCCAGGCGTATGGCGTCGCCAAAGTAATTACCGTTTATCATTGGGCTCGCCACGACGTTTCCTTCGAGAGATTCATCGAACGCAATGCTGTACTGTTTTCCGGTAATCGTGCAGTCCGGAACCACGATCACGTTATTTCCGGCAAACGCTTCGAAGGTATAGGTGCCGTCATTATTATTAGTAACCGTCACATCGTTGCGCCGCGTGAACCGGCCGCCCGTGCCTTGCGTCCCGATGGCAAGGCCCGTAAGGTTAACGCCATTGGATTTCTCGACCTTAACGGTGACATCCGAACCCAGGGGGAAGGAAGCGCCAAGCCCACCGGGTCCATAGTCCGATACGTCGATCCCATCGCCGACAAAGCTCAACCGGGCGTATGTGCCGTCCATCGGATCATAGGAACGCAGGATGAAAAAGCAGTACGTTTGATCGCCGCCGGGACCACCGCCCTGCGATTGGGTGAACGTAGCGGTAACTTCGATCACCTGGCCTTGCTGAATATCATTGGGGATTTCCACAAAATACTTGTATTCGCCAAGCACAGGTTCCTGGTATGTCATCAAATTTCTGTTGGTGCCCTGTACAGACGCCTGGATACTGCCGCCTTGCAGCCAATAGCTCTCCTTAGGCACAACGTCGAAACCGACCTTCTCGCCCGGAACAACCCATGTCTTGTTCGGAATCATCGGAGTGATTGTGCCTTGATTGCTGTCCACGTTGATAACGAGTCGATTGGCATTGACAACTTCGCCGACCAGCTTCGTCGTATCATCCGCGGGCACCACAACATCGCCCGCACAGTATGGGCCTTCCGGCGTGGCATCGGTTCGCCTCCATTTAATGACCATTCCGTTTTCGACGGAATTGTCGTTCGGCACTATGAAGGCATAGAAACCCTCCCTGGCCGTAAACTGGTTACTATTATTCGTCAGATTATAAATTACGGGATCGGTATTGTCATCCTCCATGGTCATCTCAACAGAAGGTGATAACGCCTCACCGATAAACCTGGTGCTCACTCGCACATGATCCTGACCCATGGTAAACCGAATGCTCTTCGGTTCATTATAAGTAGTAATCGTGCCATTTTTCATGTTTTCCGCGTCAAAGACCTCATTGACGCCGCCGCCCATGGCCCAGATGCCCGTGGACAACAGGCAATAGCCCTGGTTCGGCGTGGCGGTAACGACGACTTCGTCGCCCGGATTCGCCGAATACACGTTGTCCTCATTCGGCGTTTGCACGTTGCCTTCGATGCTGATGGACATGCTACCGCTCAAAGGCGTGGTATTGTCCAGAATAATGGCCGTAGCACTCGGATTGAAGCTTATGCTTGCGTTGGCGTAGTCACCCATATTGAAGGTGATCGATGGGGAAGTTTGATTCTCGGGAGACAAATCGAAGGATTCTCCGTCGGAAGACTTATTTACATTGAAATATCCAATTGAGCCGCCGTTTCTCGGCGTGGCGGTGATGGTGATACTTGTCTCCTTCTCCACATCATAGCCGCCGTAATAATCGCCGTTTTCGTTGACAGTCACCGTATCCTCAGTGCCGATCTGTATCGTCACCGTGCCAAAGTAAGCATTGTAAATGTTGAAAGAAAAGTTGTGCGAACCAGGGTCGCCGGGATCGCCGCCGCTCGTCTCGACAAACGTCGCCGTCACGGTCACATTGCCCGCGGGCATGGTGAAGCCGTAGAGACCTTCATCGGCAGAGATGGTCTCGCATTGCACAGTGCTGCCATTCGGGCCGGTGATGGTGATGGCGTCCAGCTCATAGCCGGTATCCGGGTAAACATTGATGAAGCGATAATCCTGGTAATTGCCGGTATTAACCGCATTGCCGCTTACCTGCACAACCACGCTGCCGTTGGTGGCGCTGGTGGTAATGCTATAATTGATCTTCTTGAAGGTCGCCGAGATGTCCACATCTGCCGCGGGCATGGTGAAGGTATTTTCGTTGGAGAGGTTTATCTGGCTGTCGCTAGTGACGGTCAGCGTATCCAGCTCATAGCCGATATCAGGCTCGACGACGACATTGATGGTTTCGCCCATCTTGGCGGAATACACCGTCCCGCTGTCATCCCTCGCCTCGGCGCCACCGCCGGTGACGGCTTCACCATGGTTATAGGTGATGTTGTAGTTGCGCAACTTGAAGGTGGCCGTGACGGTCACGTTTGCCGCGGGCATGGTGAAGCTGGGAGCTTCGGGTATGACGGCATTGCCCGTACCATTGTAGATAAAGATTTGTGTGTCGCCGGGACCGGGATTATATATGTAGGAGAGAGTCTCAAGCTCGTAGCCGGTGTAGGGGGTGACCGTCAGGTTGACTGTCTCGCCCGCCTTGGCAGTCGCCTTGTCTGCGGTAACATTGCCGTGGTTCTGGAAGGATTCGCTGTCAATACTAATAGAGTAGGTCGCTTCTCCCGTGGTGTTCTGAGACTGGGTGTAGGTCGCGGTATAGGTCGCATCCCCGGTCACAGCCGCAATCTCAGGGTCCCAGCCCGCAAAGGTATAGGTGTACTGCGCGTCGGCCGCCTTGGTCGGATCAGCGGGTTTTGCGATGTTCGCCGCGGGTGTGCCATAGTCGTATTGCGTTGCTTCCTTCAATACCGTGCCGTCATCGTCCACAAAGGTGACGGTATACTTGTTGACCGTCTCGGTGTAGGTCGCGGTATAGGTCGCATCCGCGGTCACTTCCGCAATCGCAGGACTCCAGCCCGCAAAGGCATAGGTATACTGCGCGGTGGCTGCTTTGGTCGGGTCGGCGGGTTTTACAATGTTCGCCGCAGGAGTGCCGGCAGCATATGAGGTCGCCGCCTTCAACACACTTCCATCTGCATCCAGGAAGGTGACGGTATACGTTGTTTCATTACCGCCCTGGCTGTCCTCGACAAAGCTCGCCGTTACGGTCACATCGCCAGCGGGCATGGTGAACTCGTTGTCCTCGTTCAACGTGACAGTTGTTGCGCCCTGCTCCACGCTCAGCGAATCGAGCTTATAACCCTCGCCCGGGGTGACGTTCAAATGAACTGTAGCGCCCTCTTCAGCGCTGTCTACTTCCTGGCCGTTAATATCGGCGGATACGCTGCCATGTGTGATATTTCCATCGATACCGATATTATAGTATGTTAACGGAACGTTATTATGAATGGCTGTGGCTTTCACTATGACATCGTCATTCGGCATCGTGAAGGTAAAATAATCTTCGTTATCTTCCCTGCCTCTATTAAAATTCACATTGGTTCCGGTGCTGGTCGTCAGGCTGAACGTATTAACCCTGTCTCCCTCATCCGCGTCGCAGAAACGGATTTCAACGGTTTCCCCCGCCAGAGCATGGGGCTCAATGCCGAACTGATAGTTATAGCCCGACACATAAGCGGCAACCATGGCATATCCATAGCGCTTGATATCGATCAGGTGGCCGGCTGTGGTGCTGATAATATCAGCCGTAACGGTCACATTCCCATCAGGCATGGTAAAGTACGACTTATCGCCCTCGGTTGTAACCGGAATGACCGTATCTCCGCACATCACAGTATACGAATGGGCACGATACAGCGACGGGTCGCCGGTATTCAGGACGTGGCTTATGTATACACGCTCTCCCTCATTCGCGCTGGTCACGGAATAGCCCTGAATCCTAGCCTCAATCGTGCCATTTTCACAGCTCGTTGCGATCCCGTATTGCCCCACAAGGCTGATGAACGTCGCGGTTACGGTGACATCGCTGTCGGGCATGGTAAAGCTGTTCATGCCATCCAGTTCATGGTCCTGACCGTCGTACGTCACAGTGACCGAACCGGGGCGATACCCGTTATTCGGCTGCAATTCTATCCATATATAATCGCCCGTATTTGCAGTAGTAACGCGATTGCCGTCCTTCCGGGCAATCACAGTACCATTTGCGTTCTCGGGCATCTGAATTTGATGACTGCCCGCGATGCTGGTAAAAGTCGCGGAGATGGTAACATCGTCCGCCGGCATCGTGAAGCGACCGCTGTTGAAGCTAATACTGGGATGTTCTACTTGATCACCATAAGCAACGGTCACTTCGCTGCAAGCATAATTGACATTCGGGTTGACCGTGATCCATACTTCATCACCGGCCTTCGCGGAGGTCACAGAATTCCCCATGTACATCACGGAAATGGAACCATTTGTGCAAGTACCGATCACAATGTTGTAAGACTGGCCTTCATCGCCGCCACCGCCGGGGCCGGAGTTGCCACCGTAGATCGGGCTGAATCTGAGAATACCCTCAGGCATTTTGACGGCGTAGATCAATTCTCCCGTTTGACTTACACTTGTTGAAGTGAAAGTCAATTCAGATCCACATTCAGCAGGATTTCCATAGGCAGACGTGCAGGAATAGGCTTTTATTCCTGTGATGTTGCACTGTTCGCCCTTTGTCACCCTGATCTCAAGCGGCGTATTCGGCATGGCATAGGTTACACGTTGCCCGTCCACAAGCGCCTTGATCATATAGCCATCCGCGGTAACGGTCTCATTCGGCGGTACTGAATCCTGAATGTCGTAAGCGCCTTCGGGCTTCGTGCCACTCTGACCTTCGCCAGAGCCGGATTTGCCACCGCTGCCGCCAAACGTGAGCGAGATGGTCACATGATGCGAAGGCATACTGAACTCATGATAGGTTCCATTGGTGCCATCGCCCAGATCGATGCTTCCGCCATTATAGCTCACAACGGCGTGGGTCGTACCCCCGTCGTACCTCAGCCTGACGGTGTCATTTTCTTTCGCGGAGTAGACCTGGTCTTCACCGACGAACGCGGTCGCGCCACCGCCTTCGCCGCCAAGGATACTAATCCTGTATCTGCCCTCGCTGTCGGGCTGGTCGTCGCCAGAGCCGGAACCGTTACCGGATTCACTGAAATTAAACGACACAGTTACATCCGCCGCGGGCATTTCAAAGGTAGTAATGAGTCCTATTTCATGGGGTTCGCCGTCATAGGTCAGTATGACGTTGGTGATGGTGTAGCCCTGGCTCGCACCGTATCTCAGCGTTACCGTTTCGTTTTCATCTGCGGATGCCGCCGCGACGTTACCAACGTGTGCGGAGCCGCCACCCTGCGGGCCGCCTTGAACTTCAATCGTATATGCGCCTGTGTGAACATTGTAAGTAAACTCCGGCGTCACAATGATACTGCGCGCAGGCATTGTGAAGGTATGCTGATCGGGCGTAAGCGTCTCTTCATAACTCGCGTCATCTGCAGATGTTACGGTAACTTTCGTGAGCTCATAACCAAAGCTCGTAGATGTGCTAAAACTCAGGATTTCACCTGCATTTGCAGTATTCGCAGTTTGTCCATCTCTTCCAAGGAAAAAACTGTTTTCGCCACTGTTATTGTATGTAATGGTGTACTGTCCCTGTTCGCCGCCTTCAAACACCACGCCATCCGCCGCTGCTTCCTCGACGACCTCCAGGCCATTCTCAGCGTCGACTTCCACTTCAGGCAGGTCGGCATAGGCCGCCTCTTCAACGACCATATCCACCGCTTCGGGAACGATCGCTTCCTCGACATCGGCGTAAATCACTTCGTCGGAACCGTCCTCGGAAGCGGGCTCGACTTCATCGGTTGGTTCACCCTCGGTATCAGCCTTGGGTGCAGACTCATCTTCCGCGGCAGGGGCCTGTTCGTCCGCTGCGGGCGCAGGTTCGCCTTCCGCGTCGCTCGGTTCCTCCGCGGCAGGGGCCGGTTCCTCCACGGCAGGGGCCGGTTCTTCTATGACGGGCGCCGGGTCTTCTACGACAGGCGCCGGTTCTTCTGCAACGGGCGCCGGTTCCTCCGCAACAGGCGCCGGTTCCTGCGCGACAGGGGCCGGGTCGCTCTCGAGGTCAAGATCAAACTCTTCCCCGGTGCGCACTTCCTCGGATACTTCAGCGGCGACAATCACTTCGGCGATGTCCGCCAAAGCGCTCACGGGACTGAGCAGCAGCGAAACCGTCAGGATCGTTGCCAGCAACTTGTTCAACAGCCTTTTCATTGATCATAGCCCTCCCAGTTAGAATATGTCTTTTGCCTGTAATAAAGGTAGACTATATATACAACCCGGATCATATGCCCGTCCCATGTCTTCGGGCGGGCAAATGTTACTGGTGGTCGATCAAACAACACAAAAATCCATTGCCAGAATTCATCTATTTGACCAATTATTGGGTATTTTAATAATTCAGACTAAGTATAACACGATTTGAACAAAAAGTCTACATTTTCGACAGAAAAAAATGCGATCTGTTACAAGATTAACATTCAGCGCCACTCCGTCATGACACCCACTCACTCCCTGGCCCACTTCAAGAAGGTCCCGTGCGACACGCCGAGGCGGCGTCCCGCTTCTGCCGCGCTGATCGCCTTCTGCTCCCAGAGGCGCAAGACCTTCGGATACTCAGGCCCCCGGTCGATGCGCGGTCGGCCAAACTTCTGCCCCCGCGCCTTCGCGGCCGCGATGCCCTCGGCCTGGCGCTGCCTGATGAACCTCCGTTCGGTCTCGGCGACATAGCTGAGCAGTTGGAGCACGATGTCGGCGATCAGCGTGCCCGTCAGATCATGGGAGCGCCGGGTGTCGAGCAGCGGCATATCCAATACGACGACGGCGGCTCCGATCTCCTTCGTAATGGCGCGCCATTGCTCCAATATTTCAGCGTAGTTGCGCCCCAGCCGGTCGATCGACTTCACCACCAGCGTGTCCGTCGCGGATAGCCGCGCCAGGAGCCTTTGGTATTCCGGGCGGTTGAAATCCTTCCCGGACTGCTTGTCCACGCAGATTTCATCCACTCCGTAAGCCTTCATCGCGTCGATCTGACGCGCCTCGTTCTGGTCCCGCGACGAAACGCGCACGTAACCGTATACCTTCCCCGCCATATCCGTGATTGTTTCTTCCGCAATTTGCCCGGATGCTCCGTGGCTGACCGCGCGGGAAATGCCTGTGCTTTCATTCATATAGAATCGCCTCCTGAAATAGTGGTATGCTTTCATTATGACAGAAAACGTCTATCTGACGATTATTGATATGAAGTCAAAGAGAAGCCGAGAAGCAATTTTAAATTGAACAGAAAAGGCAATGTCACCAGGACAGCGCAAGAGTGAGCACAAACAAGCGAATTTGTGCTCACTCTTGTACTGTCTCAGTGACATTGAAAGGGCGCTTATAAAGCCTGTATCTGTGTTGCGGGGCGGCATTGAAGCCGGTTTTTTCGGGAGATCAACCGATGCCCATCTGGTTCTGCATGATCTGCTGCTGTATGATGGACGGGTCCTGCAGATTCGCGGCGGCGTTTTCCAGCGTGGGCTGCTGGGTGACGGTGGGCACGTTGACGGTGGCGGGCGCGCTACGGGCGGTCTCGGGGGTCAGGTCCTCGGGCTCGGAGGTATCGAAGCCGCTGTCGGTCAGGGGCGCGGCCACGCCGGGCTGGACCGTGGCGGTCTGCGCGCCGATGAGCGCCGCGCCGGCGTCGGCGGGCAGGCTGTTGTCGGCCAGGCTCGCGACGGCGCCTCCGGAGACCTTCACGGGCTCCACCACCTGTCCAGCCAGCACGGTAAAGTTCACGTCGCTGGGGAAGGGATAGTAGGCGAAGGTGGCCTTGCGCTTGCGCGGCGGCTTGTAGCCGATCACCAGGCCCACGTTGTAGATGTCCTCGGTGTAGAGGGTGCTGACGTCGAAGCAGACCTCCCAGTCCGCGGAGGCGGCGTTCTTGCACAGCGCGCCGTCGTGGGCTACGCCGGAGATGCCGGGCTTCATGGTCAGCTGGTAGGCGATGAGCTGGTTGGTCTTGGTCTGGCTGACGATCAGGAAGCACTGCATCTTGGAGGCGTCGAAGTTGGCGTCGTTGATGTAACCGTAGCCCGCGAGGTACATGTATTTGTTGTTGTCCGCCGCGGACACGGTGCACTTTGTGATCGCCGCCTGGCAGTTCTGGGCGGTCTTGCCGGGCAGGGTGAAGCCCGCGGTGCGCGGCTGGGCCAGCATGGTGGGCGGCAGCGGCGTGGGCGAGGGCGTCGGCTCCGGCGTGGCGGTGGGCTCCGGCGTGGGGGACGGCGTGGGCTCGGGGGTGTCAGTGGGCGTGGTGAGATCCACCTCCAGCGGGATCTCGTCCGTCGTGTCCTCATCCTCCTCTTCCTCGGGCATGTCAAGCGCGCCCGGCTCCGGCGTCATCTCCACATAGGAGCGCACCGTGGCGTCGGGGTCCTTCATGCGGTCGGAGTAGTCCAGCTCCACCAGCGCGAAATAGATCACGGCCAGTATAATCAACAGTATGATTAATCCGATTATGAAATAGACAACCGCCAGGCCCTTTGCCTCGCGTTTGCGTCCCTTCTTGAACATTTCGCGTTACCTCCACATCCGTTGCTGACGTAATTATCACATGATTACATATTCATTCTATATCTTAAAACACCGCCGGGGCAATGTCAATGAAGGTAGATGAAATATAAAGATAAAGACGATAATCGGTCACAAATCGGGCGGGCCGGTGTTTTCACAAGTTTTCCAGAGTTTAACCTGCATCCCACGCGGCAGTATACATTTGTGGCGTATCATGCTGACATTCAGAGAGAGGAGGACGGCTATGGCGATTGCGGAGAAGATCATCATACTGGATTTCGGCGGGCAGTACAACCAGCTCATCGCGCGGCGCGTGCGCGAGGCGGGCGTCTACTGCGAGATACTGAACTACGCCGCACCGATGGAAAAGTGGCGGGACGATGCGCTGAAGGGCGTGATCCTCACCGGCGGGCCGAACAGCGTCTACGCGGACGACGCGCCGCGGCTGGGCCGGGAGATCTTTGAGCTGGGCGTGCCGGTGCTGGGCATCTGCTACGGCATGCAGCTGATCAACTTCCTGTTCGGCGGCAGCGTGGCGTCGGCGGAGGTCGGCGAGTACGGCCACACCGTGCTGCACACCGCGGACCGGGGCCTCTTCAGGGGCGTGGGCCGCGAGACCGCGGTCTTCATGAACCACAACGACCGCGTCAGCGCCGCGCCGGAGGGCTTCAGCGTGGACGCCTGGACCGACAACTGCCCCGTGGCGGCGTTCTCCTGCCCGGAAAAGGGCGTGTACGGCGTACAGTTCCACCCCGAGGTGAAGCACTCCGTGGAGGGCGCAAAGATGCTGCGCAACTTCGCTTACGACATCTGCGGCTGCGCGGGCGACTACCGCGCCGAGGACATGATCGACCGCATGATCGCCGACATCCGCGGGCAGGTCGGCGGCGGGCGGGTGGTCGCCGGGCTGTCCGGCGGCGTAGACTCCTCCGTGGCCTGCGCCATCGCGGGCCGGGCGCTGGGGCCCAACCAGCTCACCTGCGTGTTCGTGGACCACGGGCTATTGCGGCTCAACGAGGCCGAGCAGGTCATGCGCACCTACCGGGACCACCTCGGGCTCAACGTGGTGCACGTGGACGCCTCCGAGCGCTTCCTCGAGGCGCTGAAGGGCGTCACCGAGCCCGAGCGCAAGCGCAAGATCATCGGCGAGTTGTTCGTGCGCGTGTTCGAGGAAGAGGCCCGGAAGATCGACGCCGACTTCCTGCTCCAGGGCACCATCTATCCCGACAGGATCGAAAGCGGCATGGGCGGCTCCGCCACCATCAAGAGCCACCACAACGTCGGCGGCCTGCCCAAGGACAGCCTGTTCAAAAAGGACCACATCATCGAGCCCCTGGCCCTGCTGTTCAAGGACGAGGTCCGCGCCGTGGGCGAGCGGCTGGGCATCCCCCGCGAGATGGTGTGGCGACAGCCCTTCCCCGGCCCCGGCCTGGCCGTGCGCGTGATCGGCGAGATCACCCGCGAAAAGCTCGACCTGCTGCGCGCCTGCGACGCCATCTACCTGGAGGAGCTCAAAAACGCCGGCCTTTCCGATCAGATCTGGCAGTCCTTCGCCGTGCTCACCGGCGTCCGTACCGTGGGCTGTATGGGCGATGACCGCACCTATGGCTGGTGCGTCGCCCTGCGCGCCGTCATCTCCGATGACGCCATGACCGTCGACGCCATGACCGTCGAGGCCGCTGAGATCCCCTACCCCGTCCTCAAAAAGTGTACCAGCCGCATCATCAATGAGGTCCGCGGCGTCAATCGCGTCGTCTACGACATCACCGGCAAACCGCCGGGGACTATTGAGTGGGAATAAGTAATTCAGTTCTTTCAGCCTCGAAAAGTGCCGTAATTGCGGTACTTTTCGAGGCTTTGCCTTTTCTGTGGCTACAAAATGGCTACAATATAGGCGCTTTTTTGTAGCCAACGGCTTTTTGTAGCAGATGGGTTTCAGCCCATCACGCCGTCCAGCCGGTTGGTTCTTCGGTCTGCTTGTTGGGGTAGAGATGGCTGTAGGTTTCCATTGTGGTTTGTACGCGCTCGTGGCCCAGGCGCTCCGCGATCAGCAGCGGGGAGAAGCCCATCTCCACCAGCAGGCTTGCATGGGAGTGTCGGATGTCGTGGATACGAATCTTTTTCACACCGGAGCGCTTGCAGCCGCGCTCCATTTCGTGGGTCAGGTAGGACTTCGTGTAGGGGAACAGCCTGTCGGCGGGCGTCAAGCCATAGCACTGTGCGATATAGTCCTTGAGGCAATCCTTCAAGCCCTGCGGGATCGTGATCATGCGGTTGCTCTTAGGCGTCTTGGGTGTGGAGACGATGTCCTGGCAGCCGATCCGCTGGTAGCTCTTGTTGATTGTAACCGTAGACTTCTCGAAGTCGATGTCGGCGGGCGTCAACGCCAGCAGTTCGCCTTCCCGCATGCCGGTGTAGTACAGCGTCATGAAGATGGCGTAGGACGCGGGCTTGTCCATGACGGCATCGATGAAGGCATTAAACTCGTCCTTCGTCCAGAACAACATCGCGTCGGCCTTCTTCTTGCCCATGCCGCCCGCCTTGTAGCAGGGGTTTTCCTTCAACCCGTAGTACTTCACCGCATAGTTGAAGATGGCGACCAACTGGTTGTTGATGACCTTGAGATAGGTGGGCGAATAGGGCTCGCCTTTTTCGTCCCGGTAACCAGTCAGGTTGTTCTGCCATCTTCTCACGTCTGTGGCCTTGATCTCGTTCAAGGGCATCTTCCCGAAGACATCTTCCCGAAGAAGGGCGTGATCTTGAGGTCGATCATCCAGTGTTTGCTGGCCACGGTGGAGGACTTGAGCCGCTGCTCCATGTCCTTCATGTAGATGTCGATGAAGTCATTGAAACTCATTCCCAGGCTGCTGTTGGCCTGGTTGATGAAATCCCGTTCCCATTGCTGGGCTTCGCGTTTGGTGTCGAAGCCTCTTTTCTTTTTGTGGATGACCTTGCCCGTCCAGTCCTTGACGCGAATCTGCGCCATCCACTTGTCGGTCTTTTTATCCTTGCTTACTGACATTGTTGCTCCTTTCTTGCCAGACCTGTCCGATTGTCGGCGTGCTGCGCAACTCGCTGCGCTCCCTTGCCCGCCGACCCGCGAACGGCTATGGGCCGTTCGCTAATCGGGCGTATCACCTCCATCGTGATGCTCGTTCAGATACGCATTTCGCCTCTCAATTCGCTCTTCTTCACTGATGTCCTCCAGCTCTACGCATTCGACGGCGGAGGCGTAGTAGTAGGCCAGGGTTTGATCCTGCCATTTTTTGTAGGCTTTCGCGGTGGATTGGTAGCTCCGAAGCGCGGCGCGTTCGTTCTCCCAATCCTCCAGGAACAGGCACATATCCGTGTTGAAATCCGTGTCGGCCTTACCGTTGAAGGTGATGCTGCACTTCCATTCCTTGCTGCGGGGCGGGCGCTTGACATCGATGCTGAACTCCACGCCGGTGACCTGTTCCAGCTTGAACAGGAAGCCCATCACGTCCGCAAGGCTGCGGATCGGGGCGGTATCCGCTTCGTAGCCCAACAGGAAGGTCGGCGTGGTATCGAGGATGTCCGCGAGTTGGTTCACAACCGCGATGGATATTTCGATCTCGCCGGTTTCATACTTCTGGAGCGTGCGAAGCGACTTGCCCATGGTATTCGCCAGTTCCGTCTGGCTCAACCCCTTGCGCTTGCGCAGTACCTTAATGCGCTGCCCGATGGCGGAATAATCAAAAGTGTCCATATTTGATTCACCTCACACGCATTATAACACATTCAGAAACGTAATGCAAGTGCATATAAAACATTTCTAAACACTTGACAAATGTATATCTATAGCGTATTATATATGCAACGAGAGTGCGTATTTTGTGAATTGATGAAATATAGAGACGTATTTTTGATACAGAATAGCGATTCACGGAGAGGAGGCGTATCATGCGGGCACAGTTCATCACGGCGGCAGAGGTTGAAAAGGCCCTGGGCATCAGCAGGAGCAAAGCGTACCTGATCATTCGGACGCTGAACAAGGAACTCAAGGCGATGGGCTACATCACCATCGCCGGCAAATGCCCCATCCAGTATTTCCAGCAGAAATTCTATGGAATACAGATGGGGCCGGACAACGCGGTCAATGGCTGAAACATAACAATAAGAATAAATGGAGAAAAGCAATGTTACAGGGAAAAGAAATGACCACCCTTAACCCGTCTGTTGCAGCAGACGAAGAGCAGTCACTCACCAACCACGATAACAGCGATCAGTATGATTATGAAGCGATGCAGCGGGAGATATGGAAGACCATGGACCCGAACTATCTCAAAACGGTGTCTATGCCGGAGCTCTACGACACCGTGTATGCCAGCAGGCCGCCCGTGATCGACGGCCTGCTCTACCCCGGCACCTACATCCTGGCCGGTGCCCCGAAGCTGGGCAAGAGCTTTCTGATGGCGCAGCTGGCCTACCACGTCAGCGCCGGACTGCCCTTGTAGGGCTATGACGTCCATGAGGGCCCGGTGCTATACCTTGCCCTGGGGCACACGATCTCCAATGTCACCTTCCATTCCGATTATCCCGTCTGCGGCGTCGGCGTGGTAGGCATGAACCTGGGCGAGGTGAGGAACCTGACCGTTGAGAACGTGGACATCCGCTGCGAGGATATCTATTCCATGGCCGTCGGCGGCGTGGTGGGCTACAACATGGGCTATGTCCACGACGTGACGCTGACCGGTGAGAATCATATCGCCGGCGTCAACGCCACCGGCGGCATCTGCGGCGGTTCCATGCAGTCCGTCTGGAACTGCACCGTGGACGGCACGACCATTCACGTGCTGGGCGACAACGACTTCTCCGATGGGCGGATCATCCAGCAGGATGTGGCGGAATGCGGCGGCCTGATCATCGGCGGCAGCTTCGGCGGCACGATGGACAACTGCGCCGCGAAGGGCACTGTCATCGCCGAGGGCAACGAGCCCGTGGGACTGGGCGGCATCGCGGGTTGCCTGGAGATGATGGACAGCGTCACCAACTGCACGGCGGAGGTGGAGATCATCTCGGAAAAGGGCGGACACGCCATCGGCGGCCTTTGCGGCTTCAGCGGGACGCATTCCAACGGGAACATCGTGGCCGATACCGAGGGCATCGTCACCACCGAGTATCCCGGCATCATCGACAACTGCGTCGTGACCGTGAAGATGAACGTGCCCGGCGCGACCCACGTCGGCGGGCTGGTGGGCACCGGCCTGTACTACTACGGAGAGGAGACGGCTTTCAAGGAATCGAACTGCGCGGTCAACGCAGAAATTATCGGTGCCGTAACCCCCGGCGCGGTAGCCGGACGCGCGGAGAATTCCGTCATCGAAAGCTGCGAGGCGCAGGTCACGCTGGACGGCGAGGCGCTGACCGGCGAAGTCGGCGAGACGACCACCATGTACGAGAGCGCCGATCAGCTTGAGAAGGAAGCCCCAACCGAAGAATGAAAAGCTTAACTTGACAACGGATGGAAAGTGGTATATAGTTTACGGTGTAAGCTAACAATGTAAACTATGGAGCGTGCGTATGCCCAGGGACAAAACCGCCAGCCACATCCGGGTCATGGCCGCGGCCAGGGAGGAATTTCTGGAGTACGGCTTTGAAAAAGCCTCCATGCGCCGCGTCGGTCAGCGGTGCGGCCTCACGGCGGCGGGGCTCTACCGGCATTGCAGCGACAAGGCGGATCTGTTTGATCAGCTGGTCGCCCCAGCGGTCGAGCGGCTCCATGCCTGGATGGAGACGCATCTGTCCAGATACCTGTCTGCGGTGCGGGAGGAAGGCAACCTCCAGTGGCAGGATTCATGGATCGACATGATGCGCGAGGTCGTCTATCCGCACATGGACGAATACCATCTGCTGCTGACCTGCGCTTCGGGCACGAAATACGAGCGCTTCCTGCACGACCTGACGCAGACCGCGCAGGAGCGGACGCTTGAATACCTTCCGGTCCTGCGGGCAAAGGGACTGGCGATCCGCGCGATCAGCCCCACGGAGCTCCATCTGCTGTACAGCGCCTATGTGACCACGCTGTTTGAGCCCGTGATCCATCGCTATTCCCCGGAGGAATCGTTGCGATGCCTGGAGACGGTGGAGGCCTTTTTCCTGCCGGGATGGAAGGCGCTGTTCGGGTTTTAATATGATGATACCGCCTGTTCCCACTGTGGGGCAGGCGATATACATAAATGATGGTTAGCTAACACTAACAGCGTGTTGTTAGCTAAAGGAAAGCGAGGGAGTTGGATTGAAGGAAAAGAAGCAGGGCAAGTCGCCGTCGGCCTTCGGACGTCTCATGGAATACGCGGGCCGCTACAAAAAGCTGACCTACATGTCGCTCATACTGGCCGCGCTGTCGAGCGTGCTGGCGCTCTTGCCCTTCGTCTGCCTGTGGCGCATCATCCGGGAGGTCTTGGAGGTGCGGCCGGATTTCTCGAAGGCGACAGGCATCGTCCGCAACGGATGGCTGGCCGTGCTGTTCGCGGTGCTGGCGTGGCTTGTGTACGTCGGCGCGCTGGTCTGCTCCCACGGCAGCGCGTTTCGAACCGCCGCCAACATGAAAAAGGCACTGATGCGACACATCGCCCGCCTGCCCATCGGCTTTGCGGACGAGATGGGCTCCGGCAAGGTGCGCCGGACCGTGACGGAGGTGACCGGCTCCACGGAGACCCTTCTGGCGCACAACCTGCCGGACATGGCGGGCGCGATCACCATGCCCGTCTGCATGGTGGTCATGCTGTTCGTGTACGACTGGCGCTACGGCATCGCCTGCCTGGTCCCCATCGCGCTGAGCTTTGCCGTGATGATGCGCATGGCGGGCCCCGCCATGCAGGAGGACATGCGGCAGTACCAGAACGCGCTGGAGCGCATGAGCAACGAGGCCGTGGAGTACGTGCGCGGCGTGCCGGTGGTCAAGACCTTCGGCCACTTGAGTTTCCGTATGAGGAAGGGATCAGGACGCAAAAGAGAGAGACAAATCCCAGCAGTAAGTGGTATAATTGAGTTGCAAAACAAAAAACGCC
>CADASI010000012.1 GCA_902790525.1 uncultured Eubacteriales bacterium | reverse complement strand
CGGGGCCTTCTCCTCCTCGACGGCGATCTCCTCGAAGGAGTCCACCAGCTCCGTGCGCCGGGGGTCGGCGTACTTGTCGCGGATCTCCTGTATCTCCTTTTTGATGACGGCCATCAGCTTGCGCTCGCTGCCCAGTATGCCCTTGAGCTTCGCGATCAGCTTCGTCAGGTCCTCGTATTCCTTTTTGAGGGACAGCACCTCCAGGTTGGTCAGCCGCTGCAAGCGCATGTCCAGTATGGCCTGGGCCTGTATCTGCGTCAGCTCGAACCGCGCCATCAGCTTGTCCCGGGCCTCCTTCGGGGTCTTGCTGCCGCGGATCAGTCGGATGACCTCGTCCAGGTTATCCACGGCGATGATGAGCCCCTCCAGTATGTGGGCGCGGGCCTCGGCCTGCGAAAGCTCGTACTTTGTGCGCCGGGTGATGACGTTCTTCTGATGGTCGATGTAGTGGCCGATGATCTGTTTGATGCCCATCTGCCGGGGCTTGCCCTCGGCAATGGCCACCATGTTCACGCCGAAGGTGACCTGCAGATCGGAATACTTGTACAGCGCATTTAAGACCTTCTCGGGGTCGCAGTCCTTCCTGACCTCCACCACGGCCCGCATGCCCATGCGGTCGGACTCGTCGCGGATGTCGTAGATGTTGCTGAGTACGCCCTTCTTGCGGCCTTGTTGACCTGATACGGCACCTCGTCGATGACGATCAGCTTCCGGCCCGCCGCGCCGTCCTCGATGTGGACCTTCGCCCGCAGCTTGAGCTTGCCCCGGCCGGTCTCATACGCCTGCGTAAGCTCCTCGTCCCGCGCCAGCAGGCCGCCGGTCGGGAAGTCCGGGCCGGGCATGACGGCCATCAGCCCGGCGGTGGTGATCTTGGGGTCGTCGATCTGGGCGACCACGGCGTCGATGGCCTCGCCCAGGTTGTGGGGCGGTATGTTGGTGGCCAGGCCCACGGCGATGCCGCTGGAGCCGTTCACCAGCAGGTTCGGGAAGCGCGCGGGCAGCAGGTCGGGCTCTTTGATGGTGTCGTCGAAGTTCAGGTGGAAGCCCACCGTGTCCTTCTCGATGTCCTTGAGCATCACCTCGGCCTGCTCGGTCATGCGGGCCTCGGTGTAGCGCATGGCGGCGGGGCTGTCGCCGTCGATGGAGCCGAAGTTGCCGTGGCCGTCCACCAGCATGGCGCGCATCACGAAGGGCTGGGCCATGCGGGCCAGCGCGTCGTAGACCGACGTGTCCCCGTGGGGATGGAACTTACCCAGGCAGTCGCCCACGATGCGGGCGCACTTGCGGTGGGGCTTGTCGGAGGTGTTGCCCAGCTCGTGCATGGTGTAGAGTATGCGCCGCTGCACGGGCTTCAGGCCGTCCTCCACGCGGGGCAGCGCGCGCTCCAGTATGACGTACTCCGAGTACGGCATCATGGAGTCGTGCATCACGTCCTCCATGTTCTTCTCGATGATCTCCTCCGGCCGGCGGGGCGTCAGATCGTCCTTCTTCCTTCTCTTCATGGCTCACTCACTCTCCCGTCACCGGCACGAAATTGTCCTCTTTGTTGAAGTTGGCGTACTTGCTGATGTACTCGCGCCGGGGCTCCACCTTGTCGCCCATCAGCACGGTCACCTTGCGCTCGACCTCGGTCAGGTCCTCGATGCCCACCCGCATGAGCTTTCGCCCGTCGGGGTTTAAAGTGGTCTCCCAGAGCTGCTCCGGGTTCATCTCGCCCAGGCCCTTGTAGCGCTGGAGGGTGTAGCCCTTCCCCATCTCCCTGATGGCGGCGGGCAGGGCATTGTCGTCGTAGCAGTAGCGCGTCTTTTCACCCTTCTGCACCTTGTAAAGCGGCGGCATGCCGATGTAGACGTGCCCGTCGGTGATGAGCTCGCGCATGTGGCGGTAGAAGAAGGTCAGAAGGATCGCCCGGATGTGCGCGCCGTCCTGGTCCGCATCCGAGAGTATGATGACCTTGTTGTACTTGAGCTTGGCGATGTTGAACTCCTCGCCGATGCCGGTGCCCAGCGCGGTGATGATGGAGCGGAACTCCTCGTTCTGGAGCACCTGGTCCAGCTTCTTCTTTTCGACGTTCAGTGGCTTGCCCCGAAGCGGCAGTATGGCCTGGAACCGCCGGTCCCGGCCCTGCTTGGCCGAGCCGCCTGCGGAGTCGCCCTCCACGATGAACAGCTCGTTCTCCTCCGCCTTGCGGCCGGTGCAGCTCGACAGCTTGCCCACCAGCGGCGCGGCCTCGAGCTGGCCCGCCTGCCGGGCGATGTCCCGCGCCTTGCGGGCGGCCTCGCGCACCTTGGCGGCCTTCACGGCCTTCTGCACGATGGCCTGGGCGAAGTCCTGGTTTTTCAGATCATCCAAATAGATGGAGAGCTGCTCCAGGCACACCGCCTCGTACACGGGCCTGACCTCGGTGTTGCCCAGGCGGCCCTTGGTCTGCCCCTCGAACTGGGGGTTCTTCACCCCGGCGTACACCACGGCGGTCATGCCCTCGCGGAAGTCGTCGCCGGCCAGGTTGTTGTCCTTCTCCTTGAGGATGCCCACCCGGCGGGCGTAGTCGTTGAACGCCTTGGTGACGGCGGTCTTGAAGCCGATCTCGTGGGTGCCGCCCTCGGGCGTGGGCACGTTGTTGACGTAGGAATAGATCGAATCGGTGTAGGCGTCGGTATACTGTATCGCCACCCGCACCAGCGTGCTCTCCCGGGTGGCCTCGAACACGATGGGCTCGGTGATGGCGGTCTTGTCCTCGTTCAGAAAGCGCACGAAGTCGGAAAGCCCGCCCTCGTAGCAGTACTCCTGTGTGCGGTTCTCCGGCTCCTTCACGCGCTCGTCGGTGAACACGAACTTCACGCCCTTGTTGAGGTACGCCAGCTCCTGCACGCGGCGGCGGACGGTCTCGCCGTTGAAGCGCACGTCCTCGAACACCCGCCGGTCGGGCATGAAGCACACCTGCGTGCCGCGCTTTCGGGTGTTGCCCACCTTCTCAAGCGGCGCGACGGTGTGGCCGGACAGTATCTTTCCGGTCTTTCGGTCGGTGACGGACTCAAACCGCACGAAGTAGTGGCTGTAATCCTTGTAGACGTCCACCGTCACCCACTCGGACAGCGCGTTCACCACCGACGCGCCCACGCCGTGCAGGCCGCCGGAGTAGGCGTAGTTCTTGTCGTTGAACTTGCCGCCCGCGTGGAGCTGCGTGTAGACCACCTCCACCGCCGAAACGCCCAGCTTGGGGTGGATGTCCACCGGGATGCCGCGCCCGTTGTCCACCACCTCGCAGGAGCCGTCCTTCTTGAGGGTCACGTTGATCTGCGTGGCGTAGCCGTTGGCGGCCTCGTCGATGGCGTTGTCCACGATCTCCCAAATCATATGATGCAGGCCGCGGGACCCCGTGGAGCCGATGTACATGCCCGGGCGCATGCGCACCGCGTCCAGTCCCTCCAGCACCTGTATGTCTCGCGCCGTATATTCGTTTGCCATTTTTCCCTCCGGGTCACATAATATCTATTCTATTATACACAACGAAGGTTAATTTTGTTGATATGAAGATTTTAGCGATTTTCTGTGATATAATAACGTTAACAACGTGTGGAGGTGCGGCATGAATTTCAACGACGACGGATACGCGGCGATGCTGTTGACGATGGCCCTGTCCCCGGACCGGGAGGAATACGCCCACCCCTACACCACGCAGGAGTTCAGGCGCCTGGAGGCCGCCGTGCGCAAGAGCGAGCTTCGCCGCCTGGGCGCGCTTTTGACGGCGGACATCAGCGCCCTGATGATCTACCTTGGGCTTACGGAGGACGAGGGCTACCGCGCCTACACGCTTCTGCACCGCACGGTGCCGCTGTCCTACGCGCTGGAGGGCTTGGCGCGGCAGGGCATCGACGTGGTGACCTGCTACGACGCCGACTACCCCGCCCGGTTGCGCCGCAAGCTGGACGCCGCCGCGCCGCCGTTCTTCTACCGCTGCGGCAACGCGGCGCTTCTGAACCGACCCGCGGTGGCCGTGGTGGGCATACAGGGGGTCAAGACGGACGATGGCGTCCGCGAGGCGCTGGGCAAACTGGTGCGCGACGCCGCGCAGTCCGGCTACACCATACTGACCGGCGGCGAGCTGGGGGTCTCCCGCGTGGCCGCGCGGCTGGCGGGCGACTGCGGCGGCACGCTTCTGGACGTGCTGGGCGGCGGCATGACGGAGCACGTCCACGCCGACGGCATCGCGGAGCTCATCGCCACGGACCGCGCCGCCGCGGTTTCGCTGGTGCACCCCGAGACCGTGTTCACCGTGCCCCACGCCGTCGCCCGCAACAAGGTGCTGTTCTCGCTGGCCGACGCCGCCTTCGTATTCAGCACCGACGGCCGGCGCGGCGAGAGCGACATCCTCCAGAGCCGCTGCTGCGACTGGGTCTACGCCTGGGAGGGCAGCCCCGCCTGCCGCGCACTGATCGCCCGGGGCGCGATCCCCATGGGCAGCGTGAAGAACGCCTCCTTCGAGGACATGAGCCGCCACTGGAACAGCTCGAACTCCGAGCAGCTCAACATGTTCGACCTGATGTAATAATACCGGGGGGCTTTCTCAAAACGCATAATCATTCAGATGTGTGCATGCCGTAGGGGCGGCGATGCGCCGCCCGCCCATGACGTACGTTGCATTTCGTACCCGGGCGGGCGCCGCATCGGCGCCCCTACGCAGGCTTCATGAATCCATATGCATTTTGAGACAGCCCGTCGCTTTTTTATAATATGTCACACCGCTTCAGCTCCCGCCGCAGCGCCTCCGCCCGCGCCTCGTCCAGCGGCGCGAGGGGCAGCCGCAAGGTGTTTTCGATGAGTCCCATCATCGAAAGCGCGGCCTTCACGGGGATGGGACTGACCTCTGAAAACAGCGCCCTGATCAGCGGCAGCCACTGCACCTGCATGTCCAGCGCCTCTCCCGCGTCGCCGCGCAGCCAGTGCACCGCCATCTCGTGCATCTGCCGGGGGATGACGTTCGAGGCCACCGAGATCACGCCCCGCGCGCCCAGCGCCATGGCGGGGATCACCTGGTCGTCGTTGCCGCAGTAGAGCGCGATGCCCTCCCCGCAGGCGGCGCACAGGTCCATGAGCTGCCGCAGGTTGCCGCTGGCCTCCTTGACGGCGCACAGGTTCGCGTGGCGGGCCAGCTCCGCCACGACGTCCGGCTCCAGGTTCACGCCCGTGCGCGAGGGCACGTTGTACATGATCACCGGCAGCGCCACGCGGTCCGATATAGCGGCGTAGTGGCCGATCAGCCCGCTGCGGCTGGCCTTGTTGTAGTAGGGGGTCACCACCAGCAGCGCGTCGGCCCCGAGGGTCTGGGCCTCGATGGAGTGCCGCACGGCGGCGCGGGTGTCGTTGGAGCCCGTGCCCACGATCACCGGCACCCGCCCGCCGACCCGCGCCACCGCGCATTCGATGATGGCCGGGCGCTCGGCCTCGGTGACCGTGGCGGGCTCGCCGGTGGTGCCCAGTATCACCAGCGCGTCCACGTCCGAATCCAGCTGCCAGTCGATCAGGTTCTCCAGCGCGTCGAAATCCACCCGTCCCCCGTGAAAGGGCGTCACCAGCGCCGTGCCGCAGCCGCAGAATAGTGCGCTTCGCATGCTATCGCCTCCCCTGCATCCTATTTTGGCGACAGCCAAAATATACTTCAGCTCTCCTCCGCCAGCGCGCGCAGGCGCTTGAGGATGCGGCTCTCCATGCGGGAGACCTGCACCTGCGTAAGCCCCATGTCCCTGGCGATCTGGGTCTGTGTGTGGCACTGGAAGTAGCGCCTGACGATGATGGTCCGCTCCTTCGGCGGCAGGTCCCGTATCAGCTTTACAAGCGTTAAACGGTTGTCCACCCGGCGCATGGGCTCGCTGCCCAGCACGTCCATCAGCCGAAGCCCGGTATCGCCGTTGACCGGCTCGCTCAGGGAGCGCACCCGGCTTTTGCTGTTCATCGCCAGCACCACGCTGTCCCGCCCGAGGTCGAGCGCCGAGGCGACCTCCGAGACGTCCGGGCGGCGTCCCTCGGTCTTTTCAAACTCCGCGGCGAAGGTCTCGATGCGCCGCGCCTGCTCGCGGATGGTCCGGGAGACGTGCACCAGCCCGTCGTCCCGCAGGTACCGCCGGATCTCCCCCATGATCACCGGCACGGCATAGGTGGAAAACTGCACCGGGTAGTCGGGGTCGAACCGGTCGATGGCCTTCACCAGCCCCAGGCAGCCCCACTGGTACAGGTCGTCGAACTCCGCGCCGCGGCCCATGAAGCGCTTCACGATGTACTTCACCAACGCCAGGTTCTGGCTGACCAGCGCCTCCCGCGCCTCCCGATCCCCGTTGCGGGCGCGCAGGAGCAGCGCGCGCGTGCTTTCGTAGGCCTCGGCGCTCAGGCGTGGCGCGGGAGGGCTTCCTCCCGCAGGTCCACCTGCTTGACCAGCCGCACCGTGGTGCCCTCGCCCACGGCGCTCTTGACCTCTACCCGGTCCATGAAGCTCTCCATCACGGTAAAGCCCATGCCGCTGCGCTCCTCGCCCTGGTCGGTGGTGTAGAAGGGCTGCCGGGCGCGCTCCACGTCGGCGATGCCCCGCCCCCGGTCGATCACGTCGATGTACAGTACGCCGTCCTCGGTGCAGGCCCCGTGCAGCCGCACCGTGCCCCGCCGCCCCGCGTAGCCGTGGATGATGGCGTTCGTCACGGCCTCCGACACCGCCGTCTTGACGTCCGCCAGCTGCTCCAGCGTGGGATTCAGTGGCAGCATGAACCCGCTGACCACCACCCTGGCGAAGGCCTCGTTTTCCGGGATCGCCGGAAAATCCAGCCGCATTTCGTTGAGTAACCGCATTTCCTGCTCCTTTCCCGGCTATGCCAGCCGCTCCACCACCTGATACACCCCGCACATCCGAAACAGCTTGTCGATGCGCGCGTCCGGCCCGGCCACCGCCACGCTGCCGCCCCGCCGCGACAGCCGCTTGTAGCGCCCGATGATCAGCCCGATGCCGCTGGAATCCATGAACTCCAGCCGGCCCACGTCGAACACCACCCGCCGCACGCGGGCCTCGTCGATCAGCGGGTCGATCTCGGAGCGCACCCGGGCGGCCATGCTGTGGTCCAGCTCGCCCGTCAGGCAGACCGTCAGCGTGCCGCGCTTCAACTCATATGAAAACATGGAACCATCCTCCCAAATTGATGAGGGATGATTCCATGTCCCGTCTGTCGTATCCTCTATCGAATCATGCCGATTCGCGTCTATCGTTCGACAGCGCCGCGTCGAGCACGGCCTCCGCTTCCTCGCCGTCCAGCGCCTCGGCTTCCAGAAGCCGCTCGGCCAGGCGGTCCAGCGCGCGGATGTTCTGCTTGATCAGCTCGCCCGTCTCGTCGTACAGCCGCCTGAGCAGCGCCCTGCAGCCGTCGGCCGCGTCCCCCGCGCCCCCGCACTGGCGCTGGAGCACCCGCACGGACACCGCGGGCTCCCCGTTAAGCCCGAGCTCCAGCACCATGGCGGCGGCAAGCTCGGTGGCGCGGGCGATGTCGTTGGCGGCCCCGGCGGTCAGCGCCGCCTCGCCGAACACGACCTGCTCCGCCGCGCGGCCCGCCAACAGCACGCAGATCTGGCTCTCCAGCTCCCTCTTGCCCACCATGACCCGCTCGGCGGGGATGGTGAGGTTGTAGCCCGCCGCGCCGTGGCCCGAGGGCAGTATGCTCACCCGCGCCAGCCGGTTCTCCGGCAGAAGCAGCCGGTTGACGAGGGCGTGCCCCGCCTCGTGCACGGCGACGACGTTTCGCTCCCGCGCGCTCGCGACGCTGGGCCGGTCCTCCCCGGCCACGGTCTTGCGAAACGCCCGGTCGATGTCCTCCTTTTCGATGGCGCCGTCGTCCCGCGCCGCGGCCAGTATGGCGGCCTCGTTGAGCAGGTTCTCCAGCGACGCGCCGGAGAAGCCCACCGTCTGCGCCGCCATGCGCTCGAGGCTGACGCCCTCTGAAAGGGGCTTGTTTTTGCCGTGCAGTTTGAGGATGCTCAGCCGCTCGGACCATCCCGGCAGCCCGACCTCGATCTGCCGGTCAAAGCGCCCGGGCCGCAGCAGCGCCGGGTCCAGCATCTCGATGCGGTTGGTGGCGGCGATGACCACCACGCCGTCGCCGGTGTAGAAGCCGGACATCTCGCTCAGAAGCGCGTTCAGGGTCTGGTCGCGCTCGTCGGAGGAGGCCTCGTCCCGCTTCTTGCCCATGGCGTCGATCTCGTCGATGAATATCACGCATCGCCCGGCCTTGCGGGCCTTCTTGAACAGCTCCCGCACCCGGCTCGCGCCCACGCCCACGAACTTCTCCACGAAGTCCGACCCGGACAGCGCGAAGAACGGCACCCCGGCCTCCCCCGCCAGCGCCCGGGCCAGCAGCGTCTTGCCGGTGCCCGGCGGGCCGTACAGCAAAACGCCCCGGGGCATGCGCGCGCCGTACTTGACGTACTTCTCAGGCTGTTTAAGATAGTCCTTTAATTCCATCAGGCTGTTCAACGCCTGCTCGTTGGCGGCCACGTTTTGGAAGGTGCACGTCCGCTTTTGATCCTGCGGCACCGCGCCCTTCACGCCGCCGCCACCGGAGCGCTGGTACTGGGGGCGAAGCGCCGCCGCGCCCGCCAGGCCGATCAGCGCCGCCGCCACCAGACCCCGGGACAGCACGCCCCGAAAGTCCACGCCCGCGCCCAGCGTCGCGCTCATCATGACGCCGCATACCGCCGCCAGCGCCGCCGCGGCGAGCAGCGTCGGATACAATCGCTTCATAAGTTACCCCCTATAAACAGGTGTCATGCGTATTGTAACGCAACGCGGCGGGCATGTCCACGCACAACTTCTGGAAACCGTGTCTAATCTCGGGGCTAATGGGAAACAATAGGCGTGATAACGTTGTTGACGGGGCGATTGCATGCGAAAAAAACTGTTATGGATTGCATTGGCAGTCCTCATACTGTCCTTCGGGGGGCTCATCTGGAAGCTGGACATCCCCCACTGGCAGGCGCTGGACCTGTCGAAGCTGAACACCGCCGGGGCGACGGAGGTGTTCGACGCCCAGGGCCGCGCGGCGGGCACGCTGCACGGCCGGGAGAACCGCCGCTGGGTGCCGCTCGAATCGGTGCCGGAGAAGGTGCAGAACGCCTTCATCGCCGCGGAGGACCTGCGCTTCTACCGGCACAGGGGCGTGGACGTCTACCGGCTCTTCGGCGCGCTGTGGAACGACATCAAGACCATGAGCTTCTCCCAGGGCGGCTCCACCATCACCCAGCAGCTCATCAAGCTGACCCACCTTTCCAGCGCCAAGAGCCTGTCCCGGAAGGCCCAGGAGATCGCGCTGGCCCTGCGGCTTGAAAAGGTGATGAGCAAGCAGCAGATCCTCGAGGCGTACCTGAACACCGTGTACTTCGGCCACGGGGCCTACGGCATCGAGGCGGCGGCCAACGTGTACTTCGGCAAGGCCGCCTCCGAGCTGAGCGTGGCGCAGGGAGCGCTGCTGGCGGGCATCATCAAGGCCCCTTCGACCTACGCGCCCCACTTGAACCCGGAGAAGTCCGCCCAGCGCCGAAACGGCATACTCAACACCATGGAGGAGAAGGGCTTCATCACCCACCGGGAAGCGGAGGCGGCGCGCGCGGAGGCGGTCGAGCTCGCTGACGGCCAGGGGGACGGCCGCCAGTTCGCCTGGTACATGGACGCCGTGCTCACCGAGGCCACCGAGGCGCTTAAACTGTCCGGCGACGAGGTGCTGACCGGCGGCTACCGCATCTCCACGGGCCTCGACCCCGCCATGCAATTAGCCGCCGAGGCGCTGTTTGAGGACGCCGACCGCTTCCCCGCCGCCGCCGCGGACGGCACCCCGGTGCAGGCAGGGCTGATCACGCTGGACAACCAGTCCGGCGCGGTGCGCGCCGTGGTGGGCGGCAGGAAGTACGACGTGGCGCTGGGCCTCAACCATGCCACGCAGATCAGGCGGCAGCCCGGCAGCGCCTTCAAGCCCATCTCCACCTACGCCGCCGCCATCGACGCCTACGGCTTCGTGCCCTCCTCCACCGTGGAGGACACGCCCCGCACCTTCGACGGCAACTACACCCCCAAGAATGCCGGCGGAAACAGCTACGGCACGGTGACGCTGCGGGAGGCGCTGTCCCGGTCGCTGAACATCGCCACGGTGGACCTGGCCGACCTGATCGGCACCGAGGCCCTGCGTCAGTACGCCCAGCGCTTCGGCGTGCCGCTGTCGGACAAGGACGTCAACTTGTCGCTGGCCCTCGGGGCGCTGACCGACGGCGTGTCCCCGGAGACATTGGGCGCGGCCTACTGCGCGCTGGGCAACGGCGGCATGCGGGTGACGCCGCACTTCATCAACGAAATACGGGACAAGACCGGCCGGGTGGTGTACCGCGCCCCCGCGCGGCAGGAGCGCGCGGTGCGGGACGCCACCGCCTACATGCTCACCGACATGTTGAAGACCGCCGCGAAGTCCGGCAGCGCCCGGGCGCTCAAGCACAGCGGCGTGCCCGTGGCGGGCAAGACCGGCACCGTCAGCGAGTCCGACGGAAAGGGCACCCGGGACATCTGGACCGTCGCCTACACCCCCGAGGTGGCCACCGCCGTGTGGATGGGCTTCGACGCCCCCGACGCCAAGCACGCCATGCCCGCCTCCGAGGGCGGCAGCGGCTACCCGGCGAAGCTGTGCGCGGCATTCTACAAGTCCGTGTCGGAGGAGCTGAGCGGGAAGGACTTCAAGAAGCCTAAGAGCGTCAAGACCGCGCTGGTGGACAGGGTCGCACTGGAGCAAGAGCACCGCGTGCTGCTGACCACCGGCGAAACCCCCGCCGAATACGCCGAGCCGGAGCTGTTCCGCGCGGAGGATATGCCCACGGATTACTCCGAAAACTGGACCGCGCCGCGCATGGTGGCCGACCTGCGGCTGCTGACCGGCCCGGGCGAGACGCCGGTATTGTCCTTCACCGCCCAGGACGCCCGGGCGGAATACCAGCTCGTCAGGCAGTCCAACGGCAGGACGGAGGAGATCGCCGTGCTGACCGGCGAGCCGGGCCGGGAGGTCCGCTTTGCCGACGTGGCCCACGACACCTCCCAGCCCGCCGACTACGTGCTGATGCCCCGAAACGCGCTGCTCCGCGCGCTGGGCACGGTGCTCACCGGCCCGCAGTCCGCCGCCGTGCACTACGCCCCCGGAGGTCTGCTGAACATGCTGACGGGCGCCGGCGCGGCCGAAGCCACGCAGACGCCCACGGAGGTCGAATATGAAGATAGATCCTTGTTTGATTAGTTACACCAGCTCTGGCTCCGGTTCCGGTTCGGGCTCGGGCAGAAAGACGAGCTTCTCATCCTGCTCCGAGGCCCGCACGCGGTCGCCCAGCTTGATGTGGCCGGTGAGGATCTCCTCGGACAGCGCGTCCTCCACCATGCGCTGTATGGCCCTGCGCAGGGGGCGCGCGCCGTACTGGAGGTCGTAGCCCTCCTTTGAGATCAGCTTGAGCGCGGAGGGGTCCACGTCCAGCGCGATGCCCCGCTCCTGCAGCCGCCTGCACACCTGCGAAAGCAGCAGGCCCGCGATCTGGTCGATCTCCGCCTGTTCAAGCGCGTGGAACACGATGATCTCGTCCACGCGGTTCAAAAACTCGGGCCGGAAGATGTTGCGCACCTCGCCCATGATGTTCTCCTTCATGGCCTCATAGGTGCGCTCGGCGTCGTCGCCGCCGCCAAAGCCCACGGTGCGCTGCTTCTTGAGGACGTGCGCCCCGGCGTTGGAGGTCATGACGATCACGGTGTTCTTGAAGTCCACCACGCGCCCCTGGCCGTCGGTGAGCCTGCCGTCCTCCATGATCTGCAGAAGCACGTTGAACACGTCGGGATGGGCCTTTTCGACCTCATCCAGCAGGATCACGGAGTAGGGCTTGCGCCGCACCTTTTCGGTGAGCTGGCCGCCCTCCTCGTGGCCCACGTAGCCGGGCGGGGAGCCGATCATGCGGGACACAGAGTGCTTCTCCATGTACTCGGACATGTCCACGCGGATCATGCTGTCCTCGTCCCCGAACAGCGCCTCGGCCAGCGCCTTGCACAGCTCGGTCTTGCCGACGCCGGTGGGGCCCAGGAAGATGAAGGAGCCGATGGGCCGGTGCGGGTCCTTGAGGCCCGCCCGTGCGCGCCGTATGGCCCGCGCCACGGATTTCACGGCCTCGTGCTGGCCCACCACGCGCTCGTGCAGCACGTTTTCCAGGTTGATCAGCCGCTTCGACTCGTCCTCGGTGAGCTTGGACACCGGCACGCCGGTCCAGGCGGCCACGATCTGCGCGACCTCATCCTCGCCCACGATCTCCACCTTGCTGTTGCGGCTGTGCTCCCAGGCGCTGCGGCGGGCGGACATCTCGTTTTGCAATTCCTTCTTGCGGTCCCTGAGGTGCGCGGCCTTCTCGAAGTCCTCCAGCGCCACGGCCTCCTCGGTCTCCTTGTTCAGCGCCTCCAGCTTCGCCTGCTGCTGCCGCATGTCCGGCGGCGCGGTGAAGGCCTGTATGCGCACGCGGGAGGCGGCCTCGTCGATCAGGTCGATGGCCTTGTCCGGCAGGAAGCGGTCGGAGATATAGCGGTCCGACAGGTATACCGCGGCGGTGATGGCCTCGTCGGTGATGCGCACGCGGTGGTGCGCCTCGTAGCGATCCCTTAGCCCCTTGAGGATGTCTATGGACTCCTCCCGGGTGGGCTCGCCCACGTTCACCGGCTGGAAGCGGCGCTCCAGCGTGGCGTCCTTCTCGATGTGCTTGTGGTACTCGTTTAAAGTGGTCGCGCCGATGCACTGCATCTCGCCCCTCGCCAGCGCGGGCTTCAGGATATTGGCCGCGTCGATGGCGCCCTCGGACGCCCCCGCGCCCACGATGGTGTGCAGCTCGTCGATGAACAATATGATGTTGCCGCACTTCTTGATCTCGGCCATGGCGTTCTTGAGGCGCTCCTCAAACTCGCCGCGGTACTTGGCCCCGGCCAGCATGCTGGCGAGGTCCAGCGATACGACCCGCTTGCCCCGCAGTATCTCGGGGATGCCGCCCTCGGCGATCAGCTGCGCGAGCCCCTCCACGATGGCGGACTTGCCCACGCCGGGCTCGCCGATGAGCACCGGGTTGTTCTTGCGGCGGCGGGAGAGTATCTGCACGATGCGCTCGATCTCCGTGGCGCGGCCCACCACCGGGTCCAGCTCGCCCGCCCGGGCCGCGGCGGTCAGGTCGCGCGAAAACTGGTTGAGTATCGGGGTGTCGCCGCCGTCGCCCTCCTGCGATGCGACCTGGGGATCGTCCGCGCCGGTGAGTATGCGCAATAGCTCGTCCCGGGCCTTGGAGAGGTCCATGCCCATCTTGATGAGCACGTGGGCCGCCACGCCCTCCCGCTCCCGCATCAGCGCGAGCAGTATATGCTCGGTGGAGACGTAGTTCTGTTTGAGCTCCCGCGCCTCCCGGACGGACTGCTCCAGCACCTTCTTGGTGCGGGGGGTGTAGACCATCTGCCTGCCCTGCACGCTGTCCTCGCCCCGGCCGAGGATCTGCACGATCTCCGCGCGGGCGGCGTCCAGCGTGACGCCTTTCAAGACGCCCGCCGCGCCGCCGGGCTCGGTCAGCACGCCCAGCAGCAGGTGTTCCGTGCCCACGTAGGCGCGCCCGAGCTGGGCCGCCTCCTTCTGGGCCGCCAGCAGCGCGCGCTGTCCGCGTTCGGTGAATTTAGCGAAATAGGCCATTGATTTCCTCCAAATATCCTTATTCTGCCACCAGCTTCTTGAGCTCCTCCCTGAGCGTCTTCGCGCGCAGGATCTCGGATTCCCTGGGGCTCATGAGCTTGCCCGCGCGCACGCCGATGGACCCGGGCTGCACGTCCATCATCAGGGCGTCCAGCGCCGGCAGCGGCGCGTGCAGGTAGCCCATGCTGGCGGCATAGCGTATGTCCGAATAGCGCTTCATGAACTCCCCCACGTTCATCAACCGGGCGTACATCAATTCGCCCCAGCTGCGCATGAGGTCGTCCTGAAGCTGCAGCATGTCCTTCTTCTCCGCCTGCTCGCGCATGTTGCGCTCGTGCTCGACCACCTGGCCGGTGGCGGCGGACAGCGCGCGGATCACGTCCTCCTCGCTGCGGCCCAGCGTGGCCTGGTTGGAGAGCTGATACAGATTGCCCCGGGCCTCGCTGCCGTCGCCGTACAGGCCGCGCACCGTGAGCCCCAGCTTGGCGATGGTCTGCATCACCGCGCCCATCTGTCCGGAGGCGGCCAGCGCGGGCAGGTGCAGTATCACGCTGGCCCGCATGCCGGTGCCGGTATTGGCGGGACTGGCGGCCAAAAAACCCCACTGGTGGTCGAAGGCGAAGGGGTACTTCTCCCCCACGGCCTCGTCCAGCTTGAGGGCCATCTCCGCCGAGCGCTCGAGCTGGAGCCCCGGCAGCAGGCCCTGGAAGCGTATGTGGTCCTCCTCGTTCAACATCACCGTCACCGTGCCCGCCGACGAGATCATCGCCGCGGACCGGTTGACGAACTTGAGCAGGTCGTAGCTGATCAGGTGGTGCTCCACCAGCCGGGAGCGGGCGTCCTCCTCCAGATCGGCCATGCGCAGGAAGGTGAACGCCGCGCCGTTTTCGGTGTTGAACACCGCCTCGGTGGTGCGCTCGATGACCTCGTCGGCGTACTCCTGCGTGAGCTTCGGGGAGAAGGGCAAATCCTCGTAGTTTCGGGAAAGGCGCACGCGGCTTGAGATCACCACGTCCTGCTCAGGCGCCATGACGTACTCATACATCGCCGTTTCCCTCCCCGCGTTCGGTCTTGAGCCGCGCCTGGGGCTGCACCTTGATGTCGCCCTCCCGGCGCTCGAGCTGGATCGACAGCGCCCGTATGGCGTCGCGCAGCTTCGCAGCCTGCTCGTACTCCTCGTCGGCCACGGCCTTTTGCAGCTTCTGCCTGAGCCGGTCGATGTTCATGCGTATGGAGGTCCCGCTGTGCGCGCCGCCGGGCACGCGCCCCGCGTGCTGGGTGTTGCCGTGCACCCGCTGCAAAAGCGCCGTCAGCGGCGTCTTGAACGCCTTGTAGCAGTTGGCGCAGCCCAGCATGCCGCCCTTGCGGAACTCCGCATAGGTCATGCCGCACTGCTCGCAGGTGCACATCTCGTACTCGGCGTCAAGCTTCGCCTGCTCCTCCTCGTCCCGGTTGCCGGAGAGGATGCTGTTCAGTATGCCTGCCAGGTTGGAAAAGTCGATGCCGGGCAGTTGCTTCTGGTGCTTCGCCATGCAGGTCGGGCAGAGGTTGCGCTCCACCCTTTCTCCGTTGATGATCGTCACCAGGTGGAAATTCGCGGACCGGATGCCGCACTCTTCACACATCATCGCGCTTCCCCTCCTCGATGTTTCTGAATACCTGTATCAGCATGTTGCGGAACACCGCCGCCCTCAGCACGTCCTTGGCGGTTACCGGCAGCGCCAGCGCGTTGCGGGCCACACCGGCTTTGAGCAGCAGCGCCTCGTTGCGGGTCACCATCTTGCGCTCGTAGAGGTTGGAGATGATGGCGTTGGCGGTGTCCTCGTCGATGGACGTGCCCACCCTTTCCAGCAGCGTCTCCAGGAAGTTCTTCTCCCCCCGGTTCTGCATCCGCACGATGCGCACATACCCGCCGCCGCCGCGCCGGGATTCGATGATGTAGCCGTGATCCACCGAAAACCGCGTGGCCAGCACGTAGTTGATCTGCGAGGGCGCGCACCCGAAGTGCTGCGCCAGCTCGTTGCGGCGAAGCTCAATGTGGGCGTCGTCGCTCATCAGTTCCTTTATAAACTGCTCTATGCTGTCCGAAAGCTGAGCCATAATTTCACCTTCTTTTGACCTTCTTTGACTATTATAGCACGCCGCGGCGCATATTGCAAGAGGTAAATTGAGGTATATGTATATAAAGTCGTCACTACTGCCTGACCAAACACACCGCCTGGGCGGAGATGCCGATCATCTCCCCCTCGAAGCCCATGCGCTCGGTGGTGGTGGCCTTGACGTTCACGCAATCCGTCCCCACGCCCATGGCTTTGGCGAGGTTCTCCCGCATCCTGGGAATATAGGCCGAGAGCTTCGGCTTTTGCGCGACGATGGTCACGTCGGCGTTGACGACGCGCCAGCCCTTTTGACGCACGAGCCCCATCACATGTTCCAGAAGCCGCATGGACGATATGCCCTTGTAAGCCGGGTCGCTGTCCGGGAAGTGCTTCCCGATGTCCCCCAGCGCCAGCGCGCCGAGCAGCGCGTCCATCAGCGCGTGCACGGCCACGTCGGCGTCGGAGTGGCCGTCCAGGCCCCTGTCGTGGGGCACCTCCACGCCGCAGAGTATCAGTTTACGCCCTTCTTTCAGGCGGTGGGCGTCGTAGCCCTGCCCCACCCGCATCGCGGGTGCGGCCTGCCGGTTCAGCGCGTCGAAATCTTCCCTCGTGGTCAACTTTCGGTTCCTTTCCGCGCCCTCCGCCGTCACCAGCTTCAGGTCGCCGTAGTAGTGCTCAAACAGCATGGCGTCGTCGGTGACGGCCAGCCCTTCCTCAAAGGCGCGCTCATGCGCCGCGCGCAGCTTTTTCACGTCGAAGCTCTGCGGGGTCTGCACCGCCCTAAGCGACGCACGGTCGGGGGTGGTCACGCTGCCGTCGGGCATGAGCTGCTTGACGGTATCCACCACCGGGGTGGAGATCACCCCGCTGCCATGCGCTCGCGCGGACCGAAGCGTGGCGTCGATCACCGAGCGCGTCACGAAGGGCCGGGCGGCGTCGTGCACCGCCACCACGTCGGCATCCTCCGGCAGCGCCATAAGGCCGTTGCGCACGGAGTCCCGCCGGGTCGCGCCGCCGTACACGACGCGCTTCACCAGCGGGTGCGGGCCCTCCCTTTCGGCCAGGGCATCATATGCGGCGCGGTCCCCCTCGGAGATCACCAGCACGATGCCCGCCACCAGCCCGGAGGCCTCGAAGGCGTCCAGGCACTTAGACAGCACGCTGCGCCCGTCGATTTCAAAGAACACCTTGTTTTGCTCAAGACCGGACCGCGCCCCGCGCCCCGCGGCCACGATCACCGCCCAGGCGCTCATCCGAGGGCGCGGTACATGTCCGCGGCGTCCTGCTTGGCCGCGTGTTCCGCGATGGAGAGTATCTCGTATTCCGAATACCTTTCGCCGAAGCGTATGCCGAGCACGTCGCCCACCTTCACGTCGGTGCCGGGCTTGGCCTCCCGGCCGTTGACGGTGACGTGCCCGGTGGCGCAGGCGTCGTTGGCCACGCTGCGGCGCTTGATGATGCGGGAGATCTTCAAAAACTTGTCCAGCCGTATGGACGTGGCCGCCACGCGCTCCACCGGCTTGCGGGCCTCGATGGCCTTTCTGCTCATGGTTCTAACCTCCGTTATGGTTTTCAATATAACAAACGACAGGGCCGCCTCACACGGAAGCCGCCCTGTCCTTGCGTTCTCAAGGTCAATTAAAACTCGTCCTTGAAGCCCTTGCCGGCCTTGAAGGCGGGAACCTTCTTCGCGGCGATGTTGGTGGGTTCACCGGTGGCGGGGTTGCGGCCGACGCGGGCGGCGCGCTCCTTGATCTCAAAGGTGCCGAAGCCCATCAGCTGGACCTTCTCACCGGCCTTGAGGGCCTCGGTGACGGACTCGACGAAGGCGTTCAGCGCGGCCTCGGCCTGCTTCTTGTTCAGTTCGGACTTCTCGGCAATCTTCGCAATCAGGGTGGACTTATTCATGGTATATACACCTCCAGATATTATCAGCGCATTGAGCACATTTGTATGAAAATCAAGCTGTTCTCAGTGAGCGCAACATATTCTATATTCAATCCTCACCCTTGTGATTCCTGCATATTTTTTCGGAAAATCACAATTTTACCAAATTCCAATATTCTCTCAACGTTTCAGGCGATATCCGTTCAAAATCGAGGCCATCCGAGCGCATTTCGCCCTCCAAATGCTCGAATTTTGAGATGAAACGGTCCGTCGCGGCGTTCAGCGCGAGCTCCGGGTCGATGCCCCGCTGCCGCGCCAGGTCGCAAAGCGCCATCAGCGCCGCGCCGAAGGATGCCTCGTCCGCCCCGGCGGTGGGCAGCCGCGCGGCGCAGTCCGCCAGCGCCTCGTCGGCATCCCTGCGACAGACGCCGGCCTCCGAGGCCCGCTTGAGCACCTTCTGGGCCCTGAGCGTAGCGGGCAGCGTGCGGTTCACGTCCCGCATGGCCGCCGTCCGGGTGGACTGCCCGCGCTCCGCCATCTTGTTCTTCGTCCACAGGCCCAGCACCTCCCCGGCGTCGTCGGCGCGGTCCCGGCCGAAGACGTGGGTGTGGCGGTGGATCATCTTCTCGCAGATGGCAGTGGTGATGTCCCCCGAATCGAACTCCCCGTGCTTGCGCCCGATCTCGGCGTGCAGCGCGATCTGCAACAGCATGTCGCCCAGCTCGTCGTAGAGGTGCTCGGGACTGCCCTCGTCGATGGCGTCGATGACCTCGTAGGCTTCCTCCAGCATGTATGGCCGGAGGGATTCGTGGGTCTGCACGCGGTCCCAGGGGCAGCCCTGCGGGCTCACCAGGAAGCGTATGAGCTCGATCAGGTGCTCGTAGTCGTAGCGCTCCAGCTTCATGGGGTCGCGCTGGGCGGGAACCAGTGCGCAGGCGCGGTGGTCGAGCCCCTCGGCGCGGTCCAGCGCGTACAGCGGCAGCTTTTCCGGCGCGCCCTCGCCCCGCAGAAGCCAGATCTCGCTCTCCTCCGGGTAGACCTCCATGAGCCTGAGCTTCACCTCGCAGGCCAGCGCACGTCCGTCGATCTCCCGCACGAAGCAGTTCTCCCGGGCCGTCAGGTGGAACGACTCCCAGTCCGACGCCTCCACGCAGCGCGCCTCCCCGGTCGCCAGCGCCAGCAGCGCGCCCTCGGCGGGCGGCCCGGCGATGACCCGCACGTCGCCCCGCGCGGCCAGCTTCACCGCGCTGCGGTCCCGCACGTCGGCTACCACGTAGGCCACGTCGCCGTCCTCTGCGGCTTCCCGCACGGCCCGCGCGGCGGCCTCCGCGTGTTCGTCGAAGTCGTCGCAGGTCTCGTACAGCGTGTCCAGCGACTCGTAGGGAACGCCCTGCGCCCGCAGCCATTCCGCGCACCCGCATCGCTCGGTGTGCAGCATCACCCGCACGCCCGTAGTCAGCGCCTCCGCGGCCTCCAGCGTCAGTTGGCCCTTCGTCCAGCCCGCGCCCACAACCGTTATCGTGCCCATACAATCATCCCCCCGGGAGCCCGCGCCCCCCGGGAGGGATTATAGCACATGAATGTTAATCCTATTGCTCCATCTGCCTGCCGATGATGTTCGCGGTGGTCTCGGCCACCTTCTGGTCGATGGTGGTCATCTGCTGCCCGGACTCCTTGCTCAGCAAAAACAGCCCGCCGATGATCTCCCCGTCGGCCAGTATGGGGGTGATCACCTGGGCGGAGTAGTTCTCCACCCGGTCGTCGGCGGTGATGGGCAGAAGCCGCGCCCCCGAGGAGAGGTTCAGTATCATCTGCTGCCGCCCGGACAGCGCCTGGTCCGCCTCGGGACTCAAGCCCTTCTCCGCGTAGTCCCGCTTGCCCGCGCCGGAGCTGGACACGATGGCGTCCCGGTCGCTGATCAGGGCCACGTGCCCCAGCGTGCGGTACAGCGAATCGGTGTAATCCTTGGCGATCGCCGCGATCTCCCCGATGGGCGAGTACTTCTTCAACACCACCTCGCCGTCGTGGTCGGTAAATATCTCCAGCGGGTCCCCCTCGCGTATGCGCAGGGTGCGCCGTATTTCCTTGGGAATGACCACCCGTCCCAGCTCGTCTATCCGCCTGACAATGCCCGTTGCTCGCATAAAAAACGCCTCCGATTGCTCAAACTGCTTGCATCACTTCTCGTTGTGTGCGTAGTTTGCTCGAATCGTGGCGTTTTATGCGGACGGAGGCCGTCAGCCCGCGGTCGCGTGAAGGTTCCTTAATTACCCGCGGCTTGCGCGGTCGAACAGCGCCTGCACGTCCTTGTCGGGCTTGCCGGACAGCTTGGAGAAGGCCACGGCGGCGATCATGCCCAGCACGAAGCCGGGGATGATCTCATAGATGCCGGTGGAGCTCAGGAAGGTCAGCCACATGATGTCCGCCGCCGCGCCGACGATGATGCCCGCCGTCGCGCCGGGGAAGGTCAGGTCGCGCCAGAAGAGGCTCAAAAGTATCGCCGGACCGAAGGCCGCGCCGAACACGCCCCAGGCGTTCTCCACCAGGCCCATGATGGTGCCGCTGTTGGGATTGGAAGCGATGACCAGCGCGATCACAGCGATGCCGATGACCACCGCGCGGCCGGCCCACAGCATCTCCTTATCGGTGGCCTTGGGGCGGAACACGGGCTTGTACACGTCGGAGGCGAAGGCCGAGGACGCCGCCAGCAGCTGGGAGTCGGCGGTGCTCATGGAGGCGGCCAGTATGGCCGAGAGCAGTATGCCGGACACCAGCGGCGGGAAGATGTGGCGGGTCAGCTGGATGAACACGGTGGCGCTGTCGCTGATCTCGCCTAAGAACATGCGGCCCACGCAGGCGGACAGCACGGACATGACCAGTATGATCAGCGTCCAGGAGATGCCGATGACGCTGGACTTGCGCAGCTCCTTATCGGACCGCACCGACATGAAGCGTATGATGATGTGGGGCATGCCGAAGTAGCCGAGGCCCCAGCCCAGGCCGGAGAGTATGTCGCGCCAGTCGGCGGCGAAGCTCCAGAAGTGCTCCGGGAAGGCGGTGCTGGCCTGCACCTGGCCGGACTTGATCAGGCTCCAGGCGAAGATCGGGGCGATCATCAGCGCCGCCAGCATCAAAAGGCCCTGGAAGAAGTCGGTCCAGCACACCGCGGAGAAGCCGCCCAGGAAGGTGTAGCCGATGATGATGGCCGCCGCCAGGTACATGGCCACCGTGGCATTCATACCCAGCACGGTGTTGAACAGCGTGCCGCAGGCCTTGATGGAGGACGCCGCGTAGATGGTGTAGGCCACGATGAAGATCACCGCGCAGACGATCTGCAGCGCCCGGCTCTTGGACAGGAAGCGGTTGGTCAGGTACTGCGGTATGGTGATGGAGTCGTTGGCCTCGATGGAGAACCGGCGAAGCCGCGGGGCCTCGAAGATCCAGCTCAGCGCGTAGCCGATCATCAGGCCGATGGCGATCCACGCCTTGCCCAGGCCCGCCGCGTAGATGGACGCCGGCAGGCCCATCAGCACCCAGGCCGACATGTCCGAGGCGCCCGCGGACAGCGCGGAAACCCACGCGCCCATCTGGCGGCCCCCCAGGAAGTAGTCCTTCTCATTGGCCCCCTTGGACCGCATGAAGAAGTACAGGCCGATGCCGATCATCGCGACCAGGTAGAGCATGAACACAAACAGCTCTGCGTAGTTCATTCATTATTCCCCTTTTCGTGTATACCGCCGTCGGGCGGGGTCGGTACTGTCATTCGTAGATGAAATCGTACAGCTTCACGGCGTTGGTGGCGTAATCGCAGTCCCACAGCAGGCTCTTCTCCTTGCGGACTTCCTCCTTATAGGTGCCGTTGACGGGCAGGCGGAAGGTCTCGAGGTTGGAGATGCCGTTGTTCATGACGGTTCCGGCAATCTTGAGGATGAAGTCGAGGTCCATGTTGGTCCTGACCATGGGCAGCATCTCCGCGCCCAGCGTGGCCAGGTCGATAAGCGACAGCTTCTTGGCCTTCTCCAGCAGCTTGCTCAGCACGATCTGCTGGCGGGTGGTGCGCATGTAGTCGCCGCCGTCCAGGTGGCGGATGCGCGCGTAGGCCAGGGTCTGGTTGCCGTTCAGGTGGGTGTTGGGCCCATAGGTCTCCAGCTTGACCTGTTCGGGGTCGAAGTCGGTGATGCCCTCCCTGTAGGCCATCTTGAACTGCGCCACGATGTCCTTGTTGATGATCTTCATCTCGTCCTCGGTGATGTCCACCTCCACGCCGCCGAGGCGCTGGGCGATCTTGCCGAAGCCGAAGAAGTTGACCATCACGTAGTTCTGGATGTTCATGTCAAACAGCTCGTTGACGGTCTTCATGGCCATCTTGGGGCCGCCGAAGAAGTTGGCGGCGTTGATACCGTAGGTGCCGTTGAACTCGCCGATGTCGTTGAAGGTCACGCCCAGGTCGCGCATGATGGAGGTCAGCTTCACCTCGCCGGTGTTGGTGTTGATGGAGCAGATCATCATGGCGTCGGTGCGGCCGGACTCGGAGAGTATGCGCTCGTCGGTGCCCAGCAGAAGCACGTTCATCCACTCGGAGGGCAGGCCCTCCTTGATGCTCAGGCCCTCGACCTTCACCATCTTGTCGGCGGAGAGGCCCTCCACCTGGTTGCCGGTGTCCGCGAGCATCTCGGAGATGTTGCTGTACTGGGTCTGGGGCGCCTGCGTGGCGTCCGGCTCGTCGGCAAAACCGCCGCTCTGTGCCGCCACGGGGGTCGGGGTGGGCGTCACGGGATTGTTGACCGGCAGATCGGGCTGCCTGCCGGGCCGCGTGACGAGCAGTATCACCGCCACCAGCACCACCGCGATCACGGCGATGAAGGCGTAGAACCTGCCCTGCGGCTTCCTGCGGCGCTGCGGCGGGCGACGGTTGCCCGCGCGCTGGGGCGGACGCTGCCCGGAGGGACGCTGGCCCGAAGGCCGCTGGCCCGACGGACGCTGGCCCGACGGACGCTGCCCTGCGGGGTGCTGGCCGGAGGACGGCCTGCGCGTTCCGCCGGAGGGTCGGCCGGAATAGCCGCCGCCGTAGGACCTGCCGGAGCGGGAAATGCCCGGCTGGGTGGATGAAACGGGACGGTCATAGCCGCCCGCGGGTCTTGAGGATCGACTCGAAGGATATTGCGTGGCCAATTTACATAAACCTCCGTAAATCGTAGAATATCGTTATTATTATACATTTTATTCAATGATACTGCAACCGCTAAGGGGGCCGCAAATCGTACCAAACCGTGAAATTGTGGTTATAAAACGGTTCTATCGTGACGATCCGGCCTTATTTGTAAAGTTTTGGGCATGAAATGACCCGCGCACGTTGTCATCGGCGCGATTATATGCTATAATACCTGCATGCGGCTGTGGTGGAATGGCAGACACAACGGACTTAAAATCCGTCGGCGCAAGTCTTGCGGGTTCAAGTCCCGCCAGCCGCACTGTAAAGCCCCTTCCGGAGACGTCATGTCTCCGGAAGGGGCTTTGTCAGCGTATCGAGGTCCGTGCGCGGGTTGAGCTCCGGGTGAACCCGCGTGTCGCCGGCGCGCAGCAGGCCGTCGAGGTAGCCCTCCATCAGCTGGTTGAAATCCTCCAGTGCGAATACATGGTTGAGGCGCGCCATTGTATCCGCCGCGCCGGTGAGCCCGGGCAGCAGCCACGCGGCGAACTTGCGCATCTCGCACACCGCGACGCGCTCCGGCCGGTGCAGGCAGGAAAGGCGCGCGAGGCGCAAGAGCACGTCCACGCGTTCCACGGCGTCGTGTTCCCGGGGCGTCTCCCCTGCCCTCAGCAGCTTGATATCCTCGAAGATCCACGGCTGCTTGAGCGCCGCCCGCCCGACGGACACGCCGCCAGAGCGGGTTTGTTCGAGGAACGTCAGCGCGTCCCGGGCGCAGGTCACGCCGCCGTTGGCGTATATGGGTATTTGTACCGATTCCGCGATAGCGCGTATGGCGTCTATGTCCACCGACCCCGCGTAACGCTGCACGCGGGTGCGCCCGTGCACGGTGACGCGCTCAAACCCCATTTCTTCGGCGGCGCGGACCAGCTCCGGGGCGGTGATGCTGCCCTCGTCCCAGCCCAGCCGCAGCTTCAGACGAACGGGCAGCCGGGAGCTGTCCCGAACCGCCCGCATGATCTCCACCGCCCTTTCGGGTTCCCTGAGCAGCGCCGCGCCGTTGCCGCTGCCCACCACCTTGCGGGCGGGGCAGCCCATGTTGATCTCGATGGCGTCGAACCGACCGAGGTCGCACAACTTCCGGGCCGAGGCCGCCATCATGGCCGGATTGCCGCCGATGAGCTGGGCGGCCAGGTCGCCCTCCTCGGGAAAGCGGACCAGCGTCTCCAGGAAGGTCGCGCTGAGCCGCCGCTTCGCCCGGCCGTAGGCCAGGGACTGTATCATCTCCGTGGTCGCGCCGTCCGCGCCGTAGCCGAAGCAGACCGTGCGGAAGGACGCCCGGGTCATGCCGTCCATGGGCGCGAGCACGAACTGCGGCGCGTCAGCCCTGGGGCGCATCGTTGGCGGCCTCCAGCCGCGCGTCCCCGGTCTTCTCGAAGCCCTGCTTCAGAAGCTGGGCCACGTCCCAGGGCCGGGAGCTGGCGTTGGGATAGAGGTTGAGCAGGTACACGTAGGGCGCGACCTCGTCTGGCTTTAGCTGGATGCACTTCCTCAGCATCTCCGCGGCCCGGTCGTTGTTGCCCGCCGACAGGTACGCCATGGCCGCCGAGGAGGCGTAGTCGAAGTTGGACGGGGCCCTGGCCAGGGCACGCTCGTAGTACACGCCGGACTGGGCGTACTCCCCGGATTGATAGAGCTCATAGGCCATGCGGCTGTAGATGTCCGCCCGCAGGGGCAGTGTGGCGTTGATCTTCGCCAACGAGAGCTGGCCGGCGTCGGACAGCGCGTAGAACGCCAGCATCGCCAGCAGCACCAGAAACAGCAGTATGCCCACGATGCCCCGGATGTGCCGGGACACGAAGCTCCCGCGCGCATCGTCGTCGTCCCCGTCGTCCTCGTCCTCATCCTCGTCTTCGTCGTCGATGTCCCGGCGGCGCGGCTTTTGGCTGCCCGGGCGCAAAGGCTTGCGGGCGGCGCGCCGAAGCTCCTCCTCGAAGTCGTCGAAGTCATCAGCGTCGTTCTCATCGTCGTCGTCGAACACGTCGTCGAAGTCGTCCTCAAAGTCCCTGTCGTCCAGGAACATGGAGACCTTCTTGTTCGGCACCAGCGTTTCCTTTGACCTGTGGCCGGGCACCACGTTGCCCGCGTTGGCCGCGCGGCGGTCCAGCGGCTTCGGCTCGGTAAACAGCGCCTCCACCGGCTCGGGCTCCTGCTCGGGTTCAGGCTCCGGTTCGGGTTCTGGTTCGGGCTCCGGTTCAGGCTCGGGCTCCGGTTCGGGCTCCGGTTCAGGCTCGGGCTCCGGTTCGGGCTCAGGCTCGGGCTCCGGTTCAGGCTCGGGCTCGGCAAACGCGGGCTCGGGTACCGCCTCCGGTTCCTCCTCCGGGATGTCGAAGGAGAACACCGGCGACGGCTGCGCGTCCTTCGGCGGGACCGGCTCGGCAACGCCGTCGCCGTCCTGCTCCGGTATGATGATCTCCGCGCCGCAGAAGGGGCAATACAGCATGTTATCCAATACCTTTTTTCCGCATCGTGAGCAATACATCGTCGTTCCTCCCTTCCGCTATGGAGATATCGCTTCTACATGTTGCGCAGCGCCTCATACGCCGGGTCGCCGTTGAATACGCGCTCCTCGCCGGGATCGCCGCCCAGGGCTTCAATGGCGTTGCGCACCTCGATGTAGTCCAGATAGTTCAGGTCCGTAAGCTGCTGCGCCTTCATCAGCGGCTCGAGGGCGCGGGCGTCGCCGTAGTCGGCCAGCAGCCCGGCGTAGTAGCCGCGCATCGCGTGCTCGGTCATCAGGCTTTTGACCATCGCCTCGTAGGCGCGCTCGTTGACGGGGAACTTGGAGCAGACGTCCAGTATCGTCATCTTGCCGTACCCGGTGGCGCCGTCGTAGCGGTCCATCAGCTCTTCCACGACGGAGTCGTCGGTCTCCTTGAGGGCGTCGGCGGCCAGGTCGCCCAGGTCCTGCTCACTCTCGCTTTGGCAGATAAGGTCGATGCACAGCGCCCGGGGCAGGGCGTCTTCCATGTCGCCCAGCATCGCCAGCGCCGTGCCGCGCAGCTTGTCGGAGTTGTGCGCGTTCTGCACGATCGTGACCAGGTACGGCACGCACACGTCCCCCATCGCCACGATGCGGCTGTAAAGCGGCTCGGGCAGGCCAATGTCCCGCTTCATATATTCCTCAAGCAGCTTGATGAGGTCTTTGGGCTCGGTGTAGCGGTTGAAGTACTCCCCGGGCTTTACGCCGTTCAGCCACTGGGCCGGGGCGTTGAGCCAGCTCAGCATCATCTCGTTGTACTTCTGCTCCACCTCGTCCTCCCTGAGGCCGGGGTGCAGCGCCATCCAGGTGCGCGCATAATCGAAAAATTTGGCGTCAAAATCGTATATCTTCATCGGTAATCATCCCCTGTTGGTCCTCTCGAGGCAGGCGGCCATGCGGCGCGCGCAGAATACGAGCTGCCGCGCGTCGCAGCCGAACTGCCGCGCCAGCCTGCCGATCTTAGGCGTCATGCCGTTTAACAGCATGTAGTTGTACGCCAGCGCCCCGGCGGAGGCCTCGATGCGCTTGAGCGGGTCGCCCCTGAGCCCACGCATCGCCCGGTAGCCCGACCACATCAGGGCCAGGGCGGGCAGCGCGCGGATGTCGTAGTCGTAGTCCAGCACCTCGTCGGCGAAGCGCACGAGCTGGCGCTCGCCCACGGGCAGGCCGGACATCAGCGCGTCGATGTCCACCAGCGCCGTGCCCACGTTCTCCGCCATGGCGGGCAGCAGCTCCTGTAAGGGACGCCCACGGAGCCGCTCGACCATCAGCGCGTGCAGCTTGAGCTCCCGCGGCGCGCCGGGCCGCACCATCAGCTCGCGCAGCACGCTGCGGGCGTCGTCAGCGTCGATGGCGGACAGCACCGTCACCGCGGCGCGGCCCAGCTTCACGTCCTCCGCATGCGCCGCCCAGCACAGAAGCCTGCGGAACTCCGGATCCTCCCGCCAGCGCCGCTGGAGGCCGTCGAGGTCCTCCCTGGACAGCGCGTCCGTCAGGGCCTTCATGCGGCGCATGTACTCCCCGTCGGGCACCTGGTAGCTGAAATCCAGCCGACACGCCCCCAGCGCGTTGTGGGCGGCGGCCTCCGAGTGAAACTGCGCCACGCTGTCCTCGGGGTCGAGCCGCAGTATGCGCTCCCAGCAGCGCCCCGCCTCGGCGTCCGGCGCGCCGCTCTGCTTCATCGCCACGGCGCGGATGTGCAGAAGCTCCCTGTCGAAGGGGGTCTCCTGCAGCGCCAGCCGGGCGTATTCCGCGGCCTTGGCGCTCATGCCCATCTCCCCGGCGGAGTAGATCATCAGCCGAAGCTCCGGACCCTGGGGCAGCTCCTTCTCAGCGGCTTCCATCAGCGCGACGGCGCGCGCCCTGTCCCCCAGCATGTTGTACACCTGGGCGCACACGCACAGCGCCCGCACCGACGGCGGATAGCCCGCGCAGGCCCGGTCCGCCTGGGCGCGCGCCTCTTTGTCCCGCCCGGACATCAAAAGCGCCATGGCGTACAGCGCGCGCATCTCGTACTGCTCGCTGGCCATCCGTAGCGACGACTCAAACAGCCGGCACGCCTTCGCGGGATCGTCGGCCTTCATGGCCTCGCAGGCCCGGTCCGCCACGCGCATGGCGCGGTACAGGCGGCGGCTGGCGGGACGGTTGCCCTCGGCGTACATGTCCAGCTCCATCGCCAGGGCATCCACCTCCTCGGCGTGCGCCCCCTGCGGGGTCTTTTTGCGGTACAACTCCAGCGACTGCTTCGCGCCGGTGATGTCGCTCATCCCCAGCTGGTTCATCGCCAGGCCGTAGTAGCACTCGCTGGGGGCGTTGCCCTCCGAGAGCATGTCCAGCAAGAGCCTCGCCGACTGCTCGTGGCAGCCCATCTCGCAGTAGAGCTCCGCCAGGTCCAGCCGGTATTCGCTGTTTTCCGGGGAGGCCTCCACCGCGCGGCGCATCAGCTCCAGGGCGTCCACGGTGTGGTTGTCCCGGCGGTTCATCATCGCCCGATGGTGAAGGTAGGCCGCGGAGCGGTCAAAAGATACCACTTTCGGATACTTGCTCATTGATCCTCCCGCTTAGTCGCCGCGCGCAGCAGCGCCGCGAGCTCCGATTCGCTGAATTGATAGCGCTTGTTGCAGAAATGGCAGTCCACCTGGGCGCCGTGCTGCTTTTCGATCATGTCATGAAGCTCATCCCGGCCCAGCGTGATCAGCGCCCGCTCCACCCGTTCGCGGCTGCAATCGCAGGCGTAGCGGGTGTCCCGGCGCTCCAGGATCTCCGGCTCCAGGTGCATGAGCAGCTGGTTCACCGCGCCCTCCAGGTGGTATTCCTTCATTGTACCCGATATGTCCATGAACATGCCGGCGCTCAGCTCGATGGACTTGATGGCGGCCTCCGTGGCCCCGGGCATGACCTGCACGATCAGCCCGCCCGCGGACTCCACCCTTTCGTCCGACACCAGCACGCCCAGCGACACCAGCGAGGGCGTCTGCTCCGAGGCGGTGAAGTACATGGCGAAGTCCTCGGCGATCTCGCCGGACACCAGGTTCACCTGCCCCACGTAGGGCTCCTTCAGGTGCATGTCCTTGATGACCGTCAGCCGTCCGTCCCGGCCCACCGCCGCGCCCACGGGCAGCTTTTTGCCGGTGCGCGGCAGGTCCACGGCGGGGTTGCCCACGTAGCCCTTGACCTCGCATCGGTCGTTGGCCACCGCCAGCACCGTGCCGATGGGTCCGCCGCCCTTGATGGAGGCGGTGACGCTCTCGTCCGTGCCCTTGAGCATGGAGCCCATCATGGCCGTGGCCGTCAGCGTGCGGCCCAGCGCGGCCGTGGCGATCTTTGACAGCCCGTGGATGCGCTTGGCCTCCTGCACCATGGCGGTGGATTCGATCAGTATCGCCCGGGCCTGTCCGCCCATCAGTGAGATATTCAGTATGCCGTCCCGGCTTCTCAAATCCATGGTTTTTTCTCCTTAATCCTGTCTGCGCGTGGCGATGAAGTGTATGCGCGCCTCCTCCGGCCCCGGGGCGTCGAACGTCCTGTCGCCATAGACGCGCACGTCGGAAAAGCCGTTTTGTTCGAGCAGCGCCGCGATGTGCCCCGCCTCGTGGGCCTTCTGGACGTGCACCTCCGCAAATCGCCGGTAGAGCTCGCCCTGCTGTCGGACGAAGAACGTCAAATCCATGGTCACGGTGCGCGCCGCCGGATCGAAGCGGTTCGACCACAGGTAGGCCACGTCGTCCCGTTCCTCGCCGAAGAAGCCGTTTCCGAGCACATGCTCCAGCTTGTGGGCGGAGGAGATGTCGAACGCCAGCGCCCCGCCGGGGCGTATGGCATCGTGTGCCCGGGCGAAGAAGCGGTTCAGCCGCGCGTCGTCCAACAGGTAGTTCACGCCGTCGCAGGCGCACACCAGCGCGTCCACGCGCCGGGGCAGCGCCAGGTTACACATGTCCTGCTCCGCGAACATCACCCTGACTCCGCTTTGACGCGCCCGCGCCTGGGCCTGTTCCAGCATTTCCCGGGAAATGTCTATGCCGGTCACCTGGATGCCCCGCAGGGCGAACTCGACCGACATCGCCCCCGTGCCGCAGGCGCAGTCGCAAAGCCGCGTCGGCGCGACCCCCGCCGTCTCCAGCAGCTTCAAATAGTATTCAGCCCAGGCCGGGTAGTCCACGTCGTCCATCAGCCTGTCGTAGAGGCCCGCCAGGCCAGAATATGCCGCCATGCCATCGCTCCGTCCCGCCGCGTCGTTAGAGTGTGTTCCTAAAATGCCTGAAGCGCATTTTCGGCGAATTTGGCTGCATTTCTGTGTTGATTTCCCTTGCCTTAGGGTCCACTAAGGCTGCGGAAAACCGCCTTGAAATGCAGCCAAATCCACTCGAAACTGCATCTCCCGGCATTTAGAAACACACTCTAATGCTTACGCCGACGCGGCGCCGATTATTACACTTTATCAGTGTGTATTTTATCATATGTCACATTTAATTTCAATCCGTCCCCGCCAATCTCCACGCCGATTTCACCTGCATAACGAAATTGTAACCCGTTGGTTGCGGTTCATTCAAGCTGTTCTGTTATGATGATACAAACGTCAACGGAACGGAGGAGCGCCCATGAAATACGCACTTGTGATATTCGACCTGGACGGCACGCTGTTGAACACCCTGGACGACCTGGCCGACGCGGCCAACGCGGCGCTTGCGGAGTACGGCTTTTCCCCGCGCACCACAGAGGAGATCCGCGCCTTCATCGGCAACGGCGTGTCGCGGCTGATTCACCGCGCGGTGCCGGAGGGCACGGACGAGGCCGTCGCCGCCGCGGTGCTTGCGCGCTTCAAGGCCGTCTACACGGAGCATGTGAACGACAAAACCGTGCCCTACCCCGGCATACTGTTTCTGCTTCGCGAATTGAAGGACCGCGGCGTGCGGTGCGCGGTGAACTCCAACAAGGTGGACAACGCGGTCCGACTGCTCTGCGACGCCCACTTCGACGGCCTGCTCGACGCGGTCCTGGGCGAGCGCGACGGCATCCCCAGAAAGCCCGCCCCGGACGGCGCGCGGCGCATCATGGAACGGCTGAACGTCCGCCCCGAAAACACGCTCTACGTGGGCGACGGCGACGCCGACATCCGCACCGCGCAAAACGCTGGGATCGACTGCGCCTGGGTCTCCTGGGGCTACCGCCATGTAGATGAGCTCGACGGCCTCGACATCCCCAACCGTTGCGACAGCGTGGCGGCACTGAAGTCCCTCATCCTCTGTTAATTAATATATGTTTAACATTTCTCGTTTATAATACCTGCATTAAGGTAACAGGAAAAGCCTGTCCAGTTTCAGCACATCGGTAATGGAAAGTTTCAGGACATCGGTAAGGGTTTGTGTCAGCACATAGGTAAGGCTTCACGGTATAATCGGCACAAGGG
>CADASI010000011.1 GCA_902790525.1 uncultured Eubacteriales bacterium | reverse complement strand
ATACTCATGGAGTACGCCCTCAGCGACGATCCGGACGAGCAGGCGTTTTTTGACGAGATCCTGGCCCACGAGCTCTTCCACTGCCTGACCCGCAACCATCCCGATTTCCGCGCGAAGATGTACGCCATACTGGGCTTCACGGTGGTCGGGGAGGACTATGACTTCCCGCCGGAGATCCGGGAGCGGATCATCAGCAATCCGGACGTGGAGCACCACAATTCCCATGCGGTCTTCGACATCGGCGGCGAGAAAAAGGATTGCGTCGTGATCTTCACCACCGGCAGGCCCTTCGAGCAGCCCGGGGACAGCTTCTTTGAGCTCGGGGTGACCGGGCTGGTGCCCGTCGACGACCTCGGCACGATGTACACCTCCGACGACGCGGCGAACTTCTGGGACGTGTTCGGCAAAAACACCGATAACGTCATCGATCCCGAGGAGATCCTGGCCGATAATTTCGCCTTCACGATACTGTCCGGGCCGGAGGGCAGGGAATATCAGAGCCCGGAGATCATTGCGGCCATCGACGCGCTTTTGAAGGGCGACGCGAAATAAGGCGGGGCATCCCGCCTTATTACAGGTTAACTTCCTCACGGCTCATGCATGAATGAAGAGATCATTTCAAAAAGGTGACATTCGTTCGTAGGGACGCGCTACGGCGCGTCCGTGGACGCCCCATGGGGCGTCCCTACGTTGGGTTCGCTCACGGCTCACGCATGAATGAAGGGATCATTTCAAAAAGGTGACATTCGTTCGTAGGGACGCGCTACGGCGCGTCCGCGGACGCCCCATGAGGCGTCCCTGTTGGGTTCGCGGTATCGGGAACAGTGTCTGTCATTCATGCGTGAGCCCTGTTAACTTCCTTGCCCGGGCTTGACTTTTCGCGCCGTTCCCATTATAATGAAAAAGCCGTGGAGGTGTATCGAAGTGGTCATAACGGCCCTGACTCGAAATCAGGTAGGGTGAAAGCCCTCGTGGGTTCGAATCCCACCGCCTCCGCTCACAGAAAAGCACTCCCGCAAGGGGGTGCTTTTCTGTGAGCGGAGGATGAAATGATCGGGATCAGGCGCCATCCTTTACCATAAAAAGCTGTTCACGGTTCAAAAAACGTGGTATAATGAGTCAGTCAAGCCTATATTTCAGCCGGTCCATCGGCCGGCGGGGGAGGATAACACCATGGAAAACGGCATCGAGAGACGCCCGGCAAACTTTATCGAGGAATTTGTTGAACAGGACCTGGCCAGCGGCCGCTTCGACCATGTGCACACCCGCTTCCCGCCGGAGCCCAACGGCTACCTGCACATCGGCCACTGCAAGGCGCTGTGCGTGGACTTTGGCATCGCGGAAAAGTTCGGCGGCAAGTGCAACCTGCGCTTTGACGACACCAACCCCACCAAGGAGGAGACGGCCTTCGTGGAGGGCATACAGGCCGACATCGAGTGGCTGGGCTACAAGTGGGACAAGCTGTACTTTGCCTCCGATTTCTTCGACCGGCTGTATGAGATCGCGAAGGACATGATCCGCCGCGGCGTGGCCTACGTGGACGACCAGACCCCCGAGCAGATGCGTTTAAACCGCGGCACGCTGACGAAGCCCGGCGTCAACAGCCCCTACCGGGACCGCAGCGTGGAGGAGAACCTGGACCTGTTCGAGCGCATGAAGAACGGCGAATTCGAGGAGGGCACCCGGGTGCTGCGCGCCAAGATCGACATGGCCAACCCCAACGTGCTGCTGCGCGACCCCGCCATGTACCGCATCAACCGCCACAGCCACCATCGCACCGGCGACAAGTGGTGCATCTACCCGATGTACGACTTCCAGCATCCCGTGCAGGACGCCATCGAGGGCATCACCCACTCGCTGTGCTCGCTGGAGTATGAGATCCACCGCCCGCTGTACGACTGGTTCGTGGCCCACGCCGGCGTCACCGACCAGCCGCCGCGGCAGATCGAGTTCGCCCGGCTGAACATCGAGCGCACGGTGATGTCCAAGCGCCACCTGCGCCGCATGGTGGAGGAGGGCGTGGTGTCCGGCTGGGACGATCCCCGGATGCCCACGCTGGTGGGCATGCGTCGCAGGGGCTACCCCGCCGCCGCCATACACGACTTCATGGGCCGCGTGGGCGTGGCCAAGGCGGATTCCACCGTGGAGGGCAACCTGCTGGACCACTGCGTCCGCGAGGCGCTGGCCGACACCGCCCCCCGCGCCATGGCCGTGATCAACCCCGTGAAGGTGGTGCTGACCAACTGGCCCGAGGACAAGATCGACGTGCTGACCATCGAAAACCACCCCGATCACCCCGAGTTCGGCGCCCGCGAGGTCAAATTCGGCCGGGAGCTGTACATCGAGGCCGAGGACTTCATGGAGGAGCCGGTGAAGAAGTTCTTCCGCATGGCCCCCGGCAAGGAGGTGCGGCTCAAGGGCGCGTACATCGTCAAGTGCGAGGACTTCGTGAAGGACACGGACGGGAACATCGTCGAGCTGCACTGCACCGTGGACATGGACTCCCGCTCCGGCTCCGAGGGCGCGAACCGCAAGGTCAAGGGCACACTGCACTGGGTCAGCGCCGTGGACGGCGTGCCCGCCGAGTTCCGGCTGTATGAGCCCATACTGGCCGAGGACGAGCCCGAGGCGAACGCGGTGACCGTCGACGAGGACGGCAACGAGGTCGACGCCGCGCCGGCGGACTTCATGGACCGCATCAACCCCAACAGCCTCGTGGTCAGGCAGGGCTTCTGCGAAAGCTGGATCGCGGCGCACGACGTGGGCGCGACCTTCCAGTTCCTGCGCATGGGCTATTTCTGCAAGGATAAAGATTCGACTCCGGAGCGGCCCGTGTTCAACCGGACCGTGCCGCTGAAGGATTCGTGGTCGAAGGAAATGAAGAAATAGGGAACAGGGAACAGGAAACAGGAAACAGGAATAGCCGCAGCCGGATGATCAGGATCGATCATCCGGCTGTATTTTTGAAGAACGACAGCATGTCGTCGTTGGCGGCGCGGCTCTCGGGGTAGTCGGGGCGGAGGATGTTGAACACGTGCTCGAGCCTGCGCGCATGGCTGGTGTACTCCCGGTACTCGTGGGGGATGTTGTGGGCCACCATATATTCGTGCATGCGGCGGATCTGGCTGTACAGGAGCTTGTCCGTGGGGGTGGCGCAGAACCACACGCGGGGGTAGCCGGCGTCCATGAAGTAGTCATAGGCGGAATGGCGCGCGTATTCCCGGTCGAGTGTGAATTTGTGGAGGATCAAAAAGCCCAGCGTGGCGGGCAGGTTCCGGGGCAGGTGCCGCCAGGCGAAGCTGCCCTGGGGGCAGGAGGCGGCGTAGCTTTTGACGGTCACGGCGGGCTTGCGCACGCGGAAGAAGTCCGCCGACTTGCCGGTGGCGTGGATCAGGTCCCCCTCCGGGCAGAGGGTGTAGTTCATGTTGACCACGTGAAAGCCCCTGCTGGCGAGGTACTGGCCGTGCTGGGCGTTGATCTCCTTGGAGCAGGAGAGGTAGCCCCCGCCGTGCAGCTCCACGATCACCGGCAGGCGCGGGGCGTCGGGGGCGGGGGAGTACACGTCGAGGGTGTGGTCGGGGTTGCCGTCGTCCCGATAGGGCAGGTCGGCGCGTATGCACACCCCGTAGGGGTTGGGGTTTGCGGCGATGCGCGGCGCGTTCGCGCGCACCTGCGCCCATCGGATGATGTGTATGATGGGATTCATGGCCATGCTCCACACGGTTTTAATGGGGTTCCATGGCCTATTTTAACCATTGCGGGGGCGTTGTCAAGCCTTCCGGGGATGAAAACGCTATTTGACGGCGGCGAAGGCGGTGTCCAGCGCGGCGAGCAGGTCGTCGATGTTCTCGATGCCGACGGACAGCCGGATGGTGTTGGGCTTGATGCCCTGCTGCAACAGCTCCGCCTCGGTGAGCTGGCTGTGGGTGGTGCTGGCGGGGTGGATCACCAGGCTCTTGACGTCCGCCACGTTGGCCAGCAGCGAGAATATGGGTAGGTGGTCGATGAACTTCTTCGCCGTGGCTGCGTCGCCCTTGACCTCAAAGGTGAATATGCTGCCGCCGCCCCTGGGCAGGTACTTGGCGTAGAGGCCGTGGCTGGGCTCCGAGGGCACGGACGGGTGGTGCACCGCCTCCACCTGGGGATGGTTCGACAGGTACTTCACGAGCTTCAGCGCGTTTTCGGTGTGGCGCTCGACGCGCAGGGACAGCGTTTCCAGTCCCTGCAGGAAGATGAAGGCGTGGAAGGGCGAGAGCGTCGCGCCGGTGTCCCTTAACAGTATGGCGCGGATGTAGGTGACGAAGGCCGCCGGGCCCACGGCGTCGGCGAAGGAGATGCCGTGGTAGCTGGGGTTCGGCTCGGCGATCCAGGGGTACCGGCCCGAGGCCTTCCAGTCGAATCTGCCGCCGTCCACGATCACGCCGCCGATGGCCGTGCCGTGGCCGCCGATGAACTTGGTGGCGCTGTGCACCACGATGTCCGCGCCCCACTCCAACGGGCGCACCAGGTACGGCGTGGCGAAGGTGGAATCCACCACCAGCGGCAGGTTGTGCCGGTGGGCGACCTTCGCGACGGCCTCGATGTCGATCAGATTCGAGTTGGGGTTGCCCAGCGTCTCGATGAATATGGCCTTGGTCTTTTCGGTGATGGCGGCCTCGAAGGCGCCCTCGGCGTCCGGGTCCACGAAGGTGGTGGTGATGCCGGAGGTCAGCGGCAGCGTGTGGGCCAACAGGTTGTAGGTGCCGCCGTAGATGGTCTTGCTGGCCACGATGTGCTCCCCGGCGCGGGCCAGCGCCTGGAAGGTGTAGCTGATGGCCGCCGCGCCCGAGGCCACCGCCAGCGCCGCCACGCCGTTTTCAAGCGCCGCGACGCGCCGTTCAAAGATGTCGTTGGTGGGGTTGGTCAGGCGGCCGTAGATGTTTCCGGCGTCCCGCAGGCCGAAGCGGTCCGCGGCGTGCTGGCTGTCGTGGAACACGAAGGAGGTGGAGGCGTAGATCGGCACCGCGCGGGCGTCGGTGGCGGGGTCGGCGGCCTCCTGGCCGATGTGGAGCTGCTTGGTTTCAAAAGCCCAGTTGGCGGTATTGCGAATGTCAGACATGTTCATTCCCCTTTCCGGTTGATGGGATTATTCTATCAAAAAGCTGTGTTATTGTCCAATACATGAATTGAGTATTTGGCAATAGATATAAACTATAACTCTTGCCTTTATAGGCATCCTTTTTTTAATAAACCCTTTTCAAACGGTTCAAATTCTGTTATAATACATCTGAAAAGCACTTGTGTGCAAAAATAAGGAGGAACTGATTTATGAAGAAGATTCTCTCTGTTGTGCTGGCGATGCTGATGCTGCTGTCCGTGGCGGCGTTTGCCGAGGGCGACTATCGCGTGGCGATGATCACCGACTACGGCGACATCAACGACCAGTCCTTCAACCAGACCACCTACGAGGCCTGCAAGACCTTCTGCGAGGCCAACGGCATCGACTTCACCTACTACAAGCCCAACGGCGACTCCACCGCTGAGCGCGTCGCCATGGTCGAGAAGGCCGACGACGAGGATTACAACGTCGTCGTGATGCCCGGCTACGCCTTCGGCGAGACCATCGCCGAGGTGCAGGAGGAGTATCCCGACATCACCTTCATCGCGCTGGACGTGTCCGAGGGCGATCTGGGCGGCGCTGAGGTCGCTCAGAACGTGTACTGCGCGGTCTACAAGGAAGAGCTGTGCGGCTACATGGCCGGCTACGCCGCCGTGAAGCTGGGCTACACCCACCTGGGCTACTTGGGCGGCATGGCCGTGCCCGCCGTGGTGCGCTACGGCTTCGGCTTCGTGCAGGGCGCGAACGCCGCGGCTGAGGAGCTGGGCATCGCCGATCAGGTGGCGCTGGAGTACGTGTACGGCAACCAGTTCTATGGCGACGCCGACATCACCGCCTACATGGACAACTGGTATCAGACCCTGGGCGTGCAGATCGTGTTCGCCTGCGGCGGCGGCATCTACTCCTCCGCGGCTGAGGCGGCGGCCAAGGTCGGCGGCAAGGTCATCGGCGTGGACGTTGACCAGAAGGGCATCATCGACGGCACCTACGGCGAGGGGCTGACCGTGACCTCCGCCATGAAGGGCCTGGGCGCCACCGTGGACACCCTGCTGACCGAGACCGTGGCGGGCAACTTCGCCAACTACGGCGGCAAGGTCGAGGCGCTGGGCCTGGTGGGCACCGATCCGGCGGCCAACTACGTGCAGCTCGCGCCCTCCACCCAGTGGGGCGACGGCTTCACCGAGGCCGACTACAACGACCTGGTGGCCAAGATGTTCAACGGCGAGATCACCGTCTCCGACGCCATCGACGCCATGCCGGCGACCGCGATCACCGTCAACGATCTGGGCACCGTGAAGTAATCCGACATCCTCCGGGGGAGCTTCCCCTCCTCCGGAGCTTTGACAAAAGCCCCCTGTTCCGGTTCTGGAAGCGGGGGCTTTTGTGAATGTGAAGCGCAACCGTTCAGTCCGGCCTTTGTTCCGGGCGGGCGATGGGGGCATCGCCCCTACGATGACGGGTCCGGGCGATGAGGGCATCGCCCCTGCGCATGGATTCGTACCACCCGTAGGGGCGATCCCCTGATCGCCCGCCGGACTGAACGGTTGGCGCGAGACTCCGATATGGGAGGGATCGAGATTGGAGAATCAATACGCCATTGAAATGCTGCACATCACGAAGCGTTTCCCGGGCATCATCGCCAATGACGACGTGACCATCCAGCTGCGCAAGGGCGAGATCCATGCGCTGCTGGGCGAGAACGGCGCGGGAAAATCGACGCTGATGAGCGTGCTGTTCGGCCTGTATCAGGCGGAGGAGGGCGTCATCAAGAAGGACGGCAAGGAGGTCAAGATCAACGACCCCAACGACGCCAACGCCCTGGGCATCGGCATGGTGCACCAGCACTTCAAGCTGGTCGAGTGCTTCACGGTGCTGGACAACATCATCCTCGGCGTGGAGCCCACGGACAAGTTCGGCTTCCTGAAGAAGGCCGAGGCGCGCCAGCGCGTGATCGAGCTGTCCAACCGCTACGGCCTCCAGGTGGACCCGGACGCGAAGATCCAGGACATCACCGTGGGCATGCAGCAGCGCACCGAGATACTGAAGATGCTCTACCGCGACAACGAGATACTGATATTCGACGAGCCCACCGCCGTTTTGACCCCCCAGGAGATCGACGAGCTGATGCAGATCATGAAGAACCTGGCGGCCGAGGGCAAGTCGATACTGTTCATCAGCCACAAGCTGGCCGAGATCATGGCCGTGGCGGACCGCTGCTCCGTGCTGCGCAAGGGCAAGTACATCGGCACCGTCAACACCAAAGACGTCACCATGGAGGAGCTCTCCGCCATGATGGTGGGCCGCAACGTCAACTTCCACGTCGAAAAGCCCGAGAAGACCCCCGGCAAGGTCATCCTGGACATCCGGGACATGTCCGTGCCCTCGCTGTCCCACACCGGCGACGCGGTGAAGCACGTGTCGCTGCAGGTGCGGGAGGGCGAGATCGTGTGCATCGCCGGCATCGACGGCAACGGCCAGACGGAGTTCGTCTACGGCCTGTCGGGCCTGTCGCCGCTGTCCTCGGGCTCGATCACCCTGGAGGGCAAGGACATGTCGAAGACCTCCATCCGCGAGCGCTCGGTGCTGGGCATGAGCCACATCCCCGAGGACCGGCACAAGCACGGCCTGGTGCTGGACTACTCGCTGGAGGACAACATCGTGCTGCAGCGCTACTTTGAGCCGGAGTTCAACAACATGGGCTTTTTGCGGCGCAAGAACATCCGCGGCTACGCCGACCGGCTGATCGAGCAGTACGACATCCGCTCCGGCCAGGGGGCCATCACCACCGCCCGGAGCATGTCCGGCGGCAACCAGCAGAAGGCCATCATCGCCCGCGAGATCGACAGGGCGCCCTCGCTGCTGATCGCCGTGCAGCCCACCCGCGGCCTGGACGTGGGCGCCATCGAATACATCCACAAGCAGATCGTCGAGCAGCGCAACAAGGGCAAGGCCGTGCTGCTGGTGTCGCTGGAGATGGACGAGGTGCTGGACGTTTCCGACCGCATACTCGTGATGTACGAGGGCGAGCTCGTGGGCGAGCTGGACCCGAAGAAGACCAACCCGAAGGAGATCGGCCTGTACATGGCCGGCGCAAAGCGCGAGGAGGTGCCCAGCTATGCAGACCGCTAAAAAGGAATCCCTGCTGCGCAAGAGCGCGGTGCAGACGCTGCTGGCCAGCCTGATCTGCATACTGCTGGGACTGCTGGTGGGCTACATCGCCCTTTTGATCATCAATCCCGCCGGGGCCACCGAGGCCATACTGGACGTCATCAAGAACTTCTGGGCCTACTCCAAGCCCGAGAAGCAGCTCAAGAACTTCGGCGTCACGCTGGTGACCACCGCGCCGCTTTTGATGTGCTCGCTGTCGGTGCTGTTCGCCTACAAGGTGGGCCTGTTCAACATCGGCGCGGCGGGCCAGTACGTGGCCGGGGCCGGGGCCAGCCTGTTCTGCGCGCTGGCGCTGCACCTGCCCTGGTACCTGTGCCTGATCGCCGCCATGCTGGCGGGCGCGCTGCTGGGCGCGATTTCCGGGTGCCTCAAGGCGTATCGGAACGTGAACGAGGTCATCTCCTGCATCATGCTGAACTGGATATCGCTTTACCTGGTGAACACCCTGCTGACAAAGGTCAAGAACCCCACCGGCAAGGACACCTACACCGTGGCCAGCCAGAGCGTCGGCTCGCTGCTGCCCACGCTGGGTTTGAACAACGTGTTCAATCAGAAGAACGTCACCCTCGCCATACCGCTGGCCATCGTGATGTGCGTGCTGATCTGGGTGCTGCTGAGCAAGACGCGGCTGGGCTTCGAGCTGCGGGCCACGGGCCTCAACAAGAACGCTGCCAAGTACTGCGGCATGCGGGATCGCTACAACATCATACTCACCATGGCCATCGCAGGCGGCCTGGCGGGCATGGGCGCGGCGATGCTGTACCTGTCCGACTTCGAGCAGTGGGCCGTCACCCAGGCCAGCGTGCCCGCCATGGGCTTCAACGGCATCGCGGCGGCCTTTCTGGGAGGCCTGAACCCCATCGGCGCGATATTCTCGTCCTACTTCATCCAGCACATCACCCGCGGCGGCGCGAACGTGAACATGAACATGTACTGCGCCCAGATCTCCGACCTGATTTCGTCGGTCATCATCTACATGTGCAGCTTCGTGCTGTTCATGAAGCAGTTCATGAACAGGCGGCTGGACGCCAGGCAGAGCCGGAAGGGAGGGCATGACGCATGATCCTGTTACTGCAATACACGCTGATCTTTACCTCGGTGCTGATGCTGGTGGCGCTGGGCGGATGCTTCTCGGAGCACTCCGGCGTCGTCAACATCGGGCTGGAGGGCATCATGGTGTTCGGCGCCCTGGGCGGCGCGCTGGTGATGCGCTACCTGCCCGCGGGGACCGCGCCGGCGGCGGTGTTCTGCGTCACCGCGATCGCCGCGATGATCGCCGGTATCCTCTATTCGCTCCTGCTGGCGGTGGCGGCCATCAACTTCAAGGCGGACCAGACCCTGGTGGGCACGGCCATGAACCTGCTGGGCGTGTCGGCGGCCACGGTCATCGTGAAGGCCATCAACACCGCGGCGGATTCCGCGAACGTGTCCTCCGAGATCATGTACGTGGAGGCCAAGAAGGCGTTCGTGATGGTGCCCGGCACCGAGTTCAGCTGGTTCATGGTGCTGGCGGTGGTCCTGCTCATCGCTTCCTATATTATATTGTACAAGACAAAGTTCGGCCTTCGGCTGATGGCCTGCGGCGAGCACCCGCAGGCGGCGGATTCGGTGGGTATCAACGTGTACCGCATGCGCTACGCGGGCGTGCTGATCTCCGGCCTGCTGGGCGGGCTGGGCGGCCTGGTGTACATCACCGCCGGCGTCAGCGCCTGGAAGTTTGAAAACGGCGTGGCGGGCTTCGGCTTCCTGGCCCTGGCCGTCATGATCTTCGGCGCGTGGAAGCCCCAGCAGATCGCGCTGGCCGCGCTGCTGTTCGGACTGTTCCGCTCGCTGTCCAACGTGTACACGGGCTTTGCGTTCTTAAAGAACCTGAACCTGCCCTCGACGGTCTACAACATGCTGCCCTACGTCATCTCCCTGGTGGTGCTGGCGATATTCTCCAAGAATTCCGCCGCGCCCAAGGCGGAGGGCATCCCCTACGACAAGGGCATGCGATGAGGGTCGCATGACGCACCGGGAGGCATGGACGTTCGTCCATGCCTCCCGTTCTTATGTCCGTCATTGCGTCCGGGCGCGGCGGTATTCGGAGGGGGTCATGCCCAGGCGCTGGCGGAACAGCTTGCCGAAGTAGCTCACGGAGGCGAAGCCGCAGCCCAGGGCGATGTCGGTGACGCTGTCGTCGGCAGCGCGCAGGCGCTCCGCGGCGCGGTCCACGCGGCAGCCGATCAGGTATTCGAAGGGGGAGAGGTTCAACTGCCGGCGGAAGCAGCGGGAGGCCTCCCGGGGGCCGACGCCGGCCGAGGCGGCGATGTCCGCAAGCGTCAGGGGCTCGGCGAGGTTTTCGTCGATGAAGCGCAGCATGGCCTTGAGCCGGAGCTCGTCGGCGCTGCCCCGCCCGGCGCCGCCCTCCGGGGCCAGGGCCAGCAGCTTGAGCCACAGGGCGCTCATGGCGTTGCGCACGGTGATCTCGTAGCCCGGCGCGCGCGTTTCGAAGGCGTCGATGGCCGACTGCATCAGCGCGCGCATCTCCGCCGCCTCCGGTTGATCGGCGGGCACGGCCAGCAGCTCCGCCCGGCGGTTCGCCAGAAGCGGCTGCACGTACTTTAAGTCGATGGCGCTGCCGGAGGTCCCGCCCACCAGCCGGGGCAGGAAGATGTGCTCCTGCAGCACGCAGCGCTGCCCGCCCAGGCAGCGGGTCATGTGCAGCACGTTGGCGTTGACGAAGCCCACGTCCCCGGCGCGAAAGTCCCGGTTCATACCGGGCAGGCTGTACCGAAGCGCCCCGGACTCCACGGTGAACAGCTCCACGTCCCCGTGCCAGTGCCAGGGGAAGAAGCCCCCGGCCATGGGGTCCAGTATGTCCCGGTCGGCGCGGTAGGGGAAGGCGGCCTCCACCGATTTGGCGGTCTCCTCCAGGGTCACGTCGTCGATGATCGTCCTGATTTCATTCATATTCGTCCATATCCTTATAAAAACGGGCTTGATATTGATAGTATGCGCGAGTTATTGTCTATATAATAGCATCATCGCGCGGGGCTGTCAACGGCCCGGAGGAGGACATCATGTTTTCACTGCTGCTTGCCATCATCTACATCGCCTTCATCAGCCTGGGGCTGCCGGACTCGCTGCTGGGCGCCGCCTGGCCGGTGATGCGGCTGCAATTCGGCGCGCCGCTGTCCCAGGCGGGCATGATCTCCATGATCATCGCCGGGGGGACCATCGTGTCCAGCCTGCTGTCCGACCGGCTGACCCGCAGGCTGGGTACGGGCCTGGTGACCGCGCTGAGCGTGGCCATGACGGCGGCGGCGCTGTTTGGGTTTTCCATATCCAATTCGGTCACGGCGCTGTGCCTGTGGGGCATCCCCTACGGCCTGGGCGCGGGGGCGGTGGACGCCGCGCTCAACAACTACGTGGCGCTGCACTACTCCTCCCGGCACATGAGCTGGCTGCACTGCTTCTGGGGCGTGGGGGCGTCGATCAGCCCGTACATCATGGCGGCGTGGCTGGCGCGGGGCGACAACTGGCAGGGCGGCTACCGCACGGTGTCGCTTTTGCAGGTGGCGCTGACGGCGGTGCTGTTTATGTCGCTGCCCATGTGGAAGAAGCGGGACGACGGGGAGCCCGGGGCGAAGGCCGCGGATGCCCCACGGCCGCTGGGGCTGGCCGGGGCGCTGCGCATCCCCGGGGTGCCGGCGATACTGCTGGCCTTCCTGAGCTACTGCGCCGCGGAGACCACCGCCGGGCTGTGGGCCAGCAGCTATCTGGTGGAGGCCCGGGGCGTGGACGCGGGCACGGCGGCGCGGTTTGCGTCGCTGTTCTACCTGGGCATTACCTTCGGACGATTCCTGAACGGCTTCGTGGCCGATCGAATGGGGGACCGTCGGATGATTCGCGTCGGCGTGAGCGTGATGCTGGCGGGCATGGCGCTGGTGGTGCTGCCGGTCGAGAGCACGCTGCCCGCGCTGGCGGGGCTGATCGTGTTCGGGCTGGGGTGCGCGCCGGTGTACCCGTCCATCATACACGCCACGCCCGATAACTTCGGCGCGCAGAACTCCCAGGCCATCATTGGCATACAGATGGCCGCGGCGTATACCGGCTCCACCTTCATGCCGCCGCTGTTCGGCGTGATCGCCGGGGCGGCGACCATAAGGCTGTTTCCCGGGTACCTGGCTTTTTTCGCCGTGATGCTGCTGGTGATGACGGAGAGGGTGAATGGGGTGACGAAGAGGGATTAGGGATTAGGGATTAGGGATTAGGAGAGGGAACAGGGAAAAGGGAACAGGAATGGCCGGAGCCCGTTGTAGGGACGTCATTTATGGCGTCCGCGGATGATATATGCCCCAATGGAGGTTGCGGTCAAACGCGGCAGCCGCCATTTCTAATCCCTAATCCCTAATCCCTAATCCCTAATCCCTCCCAACGGGTTAAAAGTTGGTTAAACCCGTCAAATTCCCGCCAAGTACCAAATTCTTAATTTGATTAATGCACATTGATGGGCTATAATAGATAAGGTCTGTGTGAGCGGTTCGCATGCGCCTTTGCCGGAGGCGGTGCGCACGGAGGTGCTCGACGGACGGCAAATGGGATGAACCGGAAGGTTGCGGCGCGTATGCCTCATACAATGCCGGTAATTTCCGGGGACTATGTCCGGGGACGAAGTCCCACAATCGGACGACGGAGCTCATGCCCGTCGAATGAAAAAACAATAGGACACGCCCGGCAGCGTGTGCATGAGTTCAAACAGGAGGAAAGACCATGGCAAACCAGAAGATCCGCATCAAGCTCAAGGCCTATGAGCATTCGATCATCGACCAGAGCGCCCAGCGCATCGTTGAAGTCGCGAAGCGCACCGGCTCCCGGGTTTCGGGCCCCATCCCGCTGCCCACCGAGAAGGAGATCGTGACCATCCTGCGCTCCCCCCACAAGCACAAGGACTCCCGCGAGCAGTTCGAGATGCGCACCCACAAGCGCTTGATCGACATCCAGCGGCCGACCCCCCAGACGGTGGACGCTCTGACCAAGCTCGACCTGCCGGCTGGCGTTGAAATCGAGATCAAGCTGTAAGGAATGAAGGCGGACGGACGCGCTCTCCCGAAGCCTCCTGCGTAGCGGCGGGATGATCGTCCGAATGAAGCCCGACGGCTTTGCGGCTTATCACAGCAAACTGTGAAGAACGGTTTGTTCAATAACCGAAAGAGGTGTAACAATGAAAAAGGCAATTCTCGGCAAAAAGATCGGCATGACCCAGATCTTCGTGTCTGACGGTCGCCTGGTGCCGGTCACCGTCGTGGTCGCTGGCCCCTGCACCGTCACCCAGGTGAAGACCCAGAAGACCGACGGCTACGAAGCGGTACAGGTCGGTTTCGACGAGCTCAGCGAGCAGCGGGCCAAGAAACTGCTCAACAAGCCCAGCGGGCCAAGAAACTGCTCAACAAGCCCGAGCAAGGTCACTTCGCCAAGGCCGGCGTCAAGCCCGCCCGGCACCTGAGGGAGTTCCGGTTTGAGGACATCTCCGGCTACTCCGTGGGCGACACCATCACCTGCGACGTGTTCGCAGAGGGCGACAAGATCGACGTCGTCGGCACCAGCAAGGGCCACGGCTACACCGGCGCCATCCAGCGCTGGAACCAGCACACCGGCCCCATGGGCCACGGCTCCAAGTACCATCGCGGCGTGGGCTCCCTGAGCGCCAACTCCGATCCCTCCCGCGTGTTCAAGAACAAGCATATGGCCGGTCAGTACGGCGGCGACCGCGTGACGGTTCAGAACCTCGAGGTCGTCAAGGTGGACGCCGAGCGCAACCTGCTCATGATCAAGGGCGCGATCCCGGGCGCCAACGGCAGCCTCGTGATGGTTCGCGACGCGGTCAAGGCTTAATAGGAGGACGCAATCATGGCAAACGTAAAGGTATTCAACATGCAGGGCAGCCCGGTCGGCGAGATCGCTCTCTCCGACGAGGTCTTCGGCTCTGAAATCCATGTCAGCGCGATGCACGCTGTGGTGCGCGCCTATCTGAACGCGCAGCGCCAGGGCACCCAGTCGGCCCTCACCCGCACCGAGGTTCGGGGCGGCGGCCGCAAGATCTACCGCCAGAAGGGCACCGGCAACGCGCGCCATCATGGCCGCAGGGCGCCCCAGTTCACCCACGGCGGCGTGGTGTTCGCACCCAAGCCCCGTTCCTACCGCATCAGCGTGCCCCGCAAGGTTCGCCGCCTGGCGATGAAGAGCGCGCTGTCCTCCAAGGTCCAGGATCAGGAGATCATCGTGGTGGACAACATCACCCTGACCGAGGCCGAGGCCAAGACCAAGAACGTCGTCAAGATGCTCAAGGCCCTGGGCGCCGACAAGAAGGCCCTGATCGTGACCAAGGACGCCGAGCCCATGGTGGTGCGCGCGGCCAACAACATCCAGGGCGTCAAGACCACCTTCGTGGGCAGCCTGAACGTGGTCGACATCCTGAACTGCGACAAGTTCATCATTTCCCAGGACGCCGTGAAGCTGGTTGAGGAGGTTTACGCGGAATGAAGAGCGCATATGACATCATCAAAAAGCCGGTCCTGACCGAAAAGTCCTACGCGGAAATGGCCAACAAGAAGTACACCTTCGAGGTCGCCATTAACGCCAACAAGACCGAGATCAAGCAGGCGCTGGAAACCGTGTTCGAGGGCGTCAAGGTCGACTCCGTCAACACCATGCGCACCATCGGCAAGATCAAGCGCCAGGGCCGCTTCTCCGGCCGGACCCCCGAGGTCAAGAAGGCCATCATCACCCTGAAGAAGGACTCCAAGCCGATTCCGTTCTTCGAGGGCATGGAGAGCGAAGAGGAATAAGATCCTCCGCCACGATTTCATGAATAAGGGAATCTTCCCTTTGAGGATCACCTGATCCTCCACAATGGCAGGCTCGCCGAAAAAGAGCCAATAAAAGAAAGGGAGTTATAGACTATGGCAATTCGGGTCTACAAGCCGACCTCGCCCGCGCGGCGCTTCATGTCGGTGCTGACTTACGAAGAAGTTACCAAGAAGACGCCCGAGCGGTCCCTGACCACGGACATGCGCCACAGGGCCGGCCGCAACAACCAGGGCAAGATCACCGTCCGCCACCAGGGCGGCGGCGCGCGTCGCAAGTACCGCATCATCGACTTCAAGCGCGTGAAGAACGACGGCATCCCCGCCATCGTCAAGGCGATCGAGTACGATCCCAACCGCACCTGCTTCATCGCCCTTTTGAGCTACGCCAACGGCGATAAGAGCTACATCCTGGCCCCCCTGGGCCTGAAGGTGGGCGATACCGTGATGTCCGGCCCCACCGCCGACATCAAGCCCGGCAACTGCCTGCCCATCGCGGGCACGCTGATCCACAACATCGAGATCAAGATCGGCCGCGGCGGCCAGATGGTCCGCTCCGCCGGCACCGCCGCCCAGGTCATGGCGAAGGAGGGCGACTACGCCCAGATCCGCCTGCCCTCCGGCGAGGTGCGCAAGGTGTCCATGAAGGCCCGCGCCACCATCGGCCAGGTCGGCAACACCGATCACAGCAACGTCCGCATCGGCAAGGCCGGCCGGAAGCGCCACATGGGCATCCGTCCCACCGTCCGCGGCGTCGTGATGAACCCCTGCGACCACCCCCACGGCGGCGGCGAAGGCCGTTCCCCGGTGGGCATGCCCGCGCCGATGTCTCCCTGGGGCAAGAAGACCCAGGGCGTCAAGACCCGCAAGCATCGCAAGTACTCTGACAAGATGATCGTCAGCCGTCCCAACAAGAAGAAGTAAGCCTGAAAGGAGGCAAACCAAATGAGCAGATCTGTTAAGAAGGGTCCCTTCATTCAGCCCGTGCTGTTGAAGCGCGTGCAGGAGATGAATGCGTCCGGCGACAAGAAGGTCCTCAAGACCTGGTCCCGCGCTTCCACCATCTTCCCGGATTTCATCGGTCACACGGTTGCCGTCCATGACGGCCGCAAGCATGTTCCGGTGTACGTCACCGAGGATATGGTTGGACATAAGTTCGGCGAATTCGCCCCCACCCGCACCTTCCGCGGCCACGCCGGCGAAAAAGCGTCATCCCGCAAGTAAGGAGAGAGATAGATATGGCAACTCGTATTAAAGAGAAGGCTGCCGCGCGTCAGGCCAACGCCGACAAGCGCCCGCACGCCACCGCCAAGTACGTCCGCGTTGCGCCCCGCAAGGCGAAGATCGTTGTCGATCTGATCCGCGGCAAGCAGGTTGACGATGCGCTGGCAATCCTCATGTATACGCCCAAGAGCGCCGCGCCCGTGGTTGAGAAGCTGCTCAACAGCGCGATTGCGAACGCCGAGTACAAGGAAATGGATCGCTCCTCCCTGTATGTCGCGGAAGTGTACGCGAACCAGGGACCGACCCTGAAGCGTTACTGGGCGCGTTCCCACGGTCGTGCCGACATGATCAAGAAGCACACCAGCCACATCACGATCGTGCTCGACCAGAAGTGAGGGAGGAAATAAAATGGGACAGAAAGTTAATCCCCATGGCGCGCGCGTAGGTGTTATCCTGGACTGGAGCACCAAGTGGTACGCCGGGAAAAAGGATTTTTCCAACAACCTGATTGAAGATTACAAGCTGCGCAATCTTCTCAAGGAAAAGCTGTACACCGCGGGCATCTCCCGCATCGACATCCAGCGCTCCGGCGCGAAGGTGCACGTCTCCGTCTACACCGCCAAGCCCGGCATCGTGATCGGCAAGGGCGGCGCGGGCGTCGAGAGCCTCAAGAAGGAGCTCGAGCAGTTCACCGGCCGCCAGGTCGCCCTGGACATCATGGAGATCAAGAACCCCGACACCGACGCGACCCTGGTCGCCGAGAACATCGCCCAGCAGCTCGAGAAGCGCATCTCCTTCCGCCGCGCGATGAAGCAGTCCATCGCCCGCGCCATGAAGGCCGGCGCGAAGGGCGTCAAGACCACCTGCTCCGGTCGCCTGGGCGGCGCGGACATCGCCCGCTCCGAGGGTTACCACGAGGGAAGCATCCCGCTTCAGACCCTGCGCGCCAACATCGACTTCGGCTTTGCCGAGGCGAAGACCACCTACGGCCGCGTGGGCGTGAAGGTTTGGATTTACAAGGGCCAGGTGCTCCCGCAGAACGGCAAGAAGGTTCTGGTGGGCTACACCGACATGAAGAGCCCGTTCGCCGGGCGCGGCGACCGTCGCCGCAACGATCGCGGACCCCGCGGTGAGCGCAGGGATCGCAACGATCGCCCCGAGCGCAAGGAAGGAGGCAAATAAACCATGCTGATGCCCAAGAGAGTCAAGCACCGCAAGCAGATGCGCGGCCGCATGAAGGGCAAGGCCCAGCGCGGCAACTTCCTTGCCTACGGTGATTACGGTATCGTCGCCACTCAGCCCGGCTGGGTGACCTCCAATCAGATCGAGGCTGCCCGTCAGGCCATGACCCGCCGCACCAAGCGTGGCGGCCAGGTCTGGATCAAGATCTTCCCGGACAAGCCCATCACCGCCAAGCCGGCCGAGACCCGAATGGGTTCCGGCAAGGGCGCCCCGGAGTACTGGGTGTCCGTCGTGAAGCCCGGCCGCGTGTTGTTTGAGATGGCCGGCGTGCCCGAAGAGGTGGCCCGCGAGGCCCTGCGCCTGGCCAGCCACAAGCTGCCCATCACGACCAAGTTCATCAAGCGCGAAGAAATCAAAGCGGAGGGTGGTGACGAGCAATGAAGACCAAGGACGAAATGAAGGCGCTGCAGGCCAAGACCCTGGCCGAGCTCAACACCGATCTGAACGACCGAAAGAGCGAGCTTTTCAACCTGCGGTTCCAGAAGGCCACCGGCCAGCTGGAGAACACCGCGGCCATTCGCGAGTGCAAAAAGAGCATCGCGCGGGTGAAGACCGTCATCCGTCAGCGTGAGCTGGCCGGCAAGAATGCGTAAGGAGGCAACTGACAATGGCTGAAGTAAGAGGCATGCGCAAGACGCGCACCGGAGTGGTTGTTTCCGACAAGATGGACAAGACCATCGTTGTTGAGATTCGCACCCGTGTCCGTCATCCGCTGTATGGCAAGATCATGAACCGTACCAACAGGATCAAGGCGCACGACGAGAACAATGAATGCGGCATCGGCGATACCGTCCGCGTCATGGAGACCCGTCCGCTGTCCAAGGACAAGCGCTGGCGCCTGGTCGAGATCATCGAAAAGGCGAAGTAAAGAGCGAAAATCCAGCGGATTTTCGGTTTCGCGTGAGCGAAACTGATTTTGCCGAATCGAATTCGGCGAAATCACTGACCCGCATAAGGAGGAAGAGATAATATGATTCAGCCTCAAACCCGTTTGAAGGTTGCCGATAACTCCGGCGCGAAGGAAATCATGTGCTTCCGCGTGCTGGGCGGCTCTTTCCGCCGCACCGGCAGCGTGGGCGACGTGATCGTCGCTTCCGTGAAGTCCGCCACTCCCGGCGGCGCGGTGAAGAAGGGCGAGGTCGTCAAGGCCGTCATCGTTCGCACCAAGAAGCAGTATCGCCGTCCCGACGGCACCTACATCCGCTTCGACGACAACGCCGCCGTCATCATCAACGAACAGAAGCAGCCCAGGGGCACCCGCATCTTTGGGCCCGTGGCTCGCGAGCTCCGCGAAAAGGATTATATGAAGATCGTTTCGCTGGCTCCCGAAGTGCTTTAATGGAGGTGCACCATGGCTAAGCTGAAAGTTAAGGTCGGCGATACCGTAAAGGTGATCGCAGGCACCGACAAGAACAAAAAGGATAACACCGGCAAGGTTCAGAAGGTCTTCCCCGAGACCGGCAGGATCATCGTCGAAGGCATCAACATGGTCAAGAAGCACCAGAAGCCCCGCGGACAGGGCATGCCCGGCGGTATCGTCGAAAAGGAAGCGCCCATCGACGCCTCCAACGTGATGGTGATCTGCCCCAAGTGCGGCAAGCCCACCCGTGTCGGCCATGTGTTTATCGAAGGCGAAGGCAAGACCTCCCGCCGCAAGCGCCGCGTGTGCAAGAAGTGCAAAGCGGTGTTTGACAACTGATAAGGAGGATTGGCGCAATGGCCAGATTAAAGGATAAGTACCGCGCTGAGGTGGTTCCGGCCCTGAAGCAGCGCTTCGAGTACAAGAACGTCATGGAGATCCCCCGGCTCGAGAAGATCGTGATCAACATGGGCCTGGGCGATTGCAAGGACAACGCCAAGGCGCTGGAGCAGGCCGTGGGCGAGCTGGCGATCATCGCCGGCCAGAAGCCGCTGGTGACCAAGGCCAAGAAGTCCATCGCAAACTTCAAGCTGCGCGCCGGTATGAACGTCGGCGCCAAGGTCACCCTGCGCGGCGACCGCATGTATGAATTTACCGACAAGCTCGTGAGCATCGTACTGCCCCGCGTGCGCGACTTCCGCGGCGTGTCCACCAAGGCCTTCGACGGCCGCGGCAACTACGCCCTGGGCGTGCGCGAGCAGCTGATCTTCCCCGAGATCGACTACGACAAGGTCGAAAAGATCCGCGGCATGGAGATGATCTTCGTCACCACCGCCAAGACCGATGAGGAAGCCAGGGAGCTGTTGAGGCTTCTGGGCATGCCGTTTGCGCAGGCTTGATAAGGAGGAAATTCAACGTGGCTAAGACAAGTATGAAGGTTAAGCAGGCGAGGCCCGCGAAGTTCTCTACCCGTGCCTACAGCCGCTGCCGCATCTGCGGCCGGCCCCACTCCGTGCTTCGCAAGTATGGCGTGTGCCGCATCTGCTTCCGCGAACTGGCCTATGCCGGCCAGATCCCGGGCGTTCGCAAGGCCAGCTGGTAACCTGGCAATTCTAAGGAGGTAACAAAATGGCTGTTATTAATGACCCCATCGCGGATATGCTCACCAGGATCCGCAATGGCCTGATTGCCAGACATGACGCCGTCACGATCCCTGCTTCCAACATGAAGAAGGCGATTGCGAAGATCCTGCTGGACGAGGGCTATATCAAATCCGTTGATTATATCGATGACGGCCTCCAGGGCGAGATCAAGGTGACCCTGAAGTACGTTTCCGGCAAGGAATCCGTCATCAAGGGCTTAAAGCGCATTTCCAAGCCGGGTCTGCGCGTCTATGCCAAGTCCGATGAGATCCCGAAGGTCCTGGGCGGCCTGGGCATCGCCATCGTGTCCACGTCCAAGGGCGTGATGACCGACAAGGTGGCCCGCCAGCAGGGCATCGGCGGCGAAGTCCTGGCCTATATCTGGTAAGAGAGTTGGAGGTGCACTAGAATGAGTCGAATCGGTAGACTTCCGATTCCGGTTCCCGCCGGCGTCACCGTGACCATCGCGGAAGACAACACCGTGAGCGTCAAGGGCCCCAAGGGTGAACTGAGTCAGAAGGTTAACAAGGATATCAAAGTCGAACAGGTCGGCGCCGAAGTGATCGTGTCCCGTCCTTCCGACAGCAAGCCCCACCGCTCGATGCATGGTTTGTATCGCTCCCTCATCAATAACATGGTTGTTGGTGTCACCAAGGGATTTGAGAAGACCCTGGCCATCGAGGGCGTCGGCTGGCGCGTGGCTGAGTGGAACAAGAACCAGCTCAACATCGCCATCGGCTACTCCCATCCCGTGATCGTCGACGCCCCCAAGGGCATCGAGTTCGAGGTGGACAAGGCCAACGTCAAGATCACCGTCAAGGGCATCGACAAGCAACAGGTTGGCGCCATCGCCGCGGATATCCGCGCCATCCGCAAGCCCGAACCCTATCATGGCAAGGGCATCCGCTATGAGAACGAGGTCGTCCGCCGCAAGGAAGGCAAGGCCGGTAAGAAATAAGGGAGGTAACCGCAAATGTTTAATAAGCGTGATCGCAACGAGGTTCGTAAGATCCGTCACGAGCGCGTGCGCAAAAAGATCAGCGGGACGCCCGAACGGCCCCGGCTGTGCGTATTCCGTTCCAATAAGCACATCTACGCCCAGATCATCGACGACGTGGCCGGCAACACGCTGGCGGCCGCTTCCACCGTCGAGAAGGAAATCGCTTCTCAGCTGGGCGAGTTCGACAAGAAGGGCGAGGCCAAGCTCGTGGGCAAGGTCGTCGCCGAGCGCGCCATCAAGGCCGGCATCAAGGAAGTCGTCTTTGATCGCGGTGGCTATATCTACACCGGTCGCGTAGCCGAGCTTGCCGCTGGCGCTCGCGAGGGCGGTCTCGACTTCTAAGAGGAGGAAATGACTGATGCAGCGCAATGAGCAAGTAAGCGAGTTTAATGAAAAATTGGTCGCGGTCAACCGCGTATCCAAGACCGTCAAGGGCGGCCGCAACATGCGGTTTAGCGCGCTGATGGTCGTGGGCGACGAGAAGGGCCGCGTAGGCTGTGGCATGGGCAAGGCCGTTGAAATTCCCGAGGCCATCCGCAAGGGGCTGGAAGCCGCCAAGAAGACCATGATCACCGTTCCGCTGAATGGCACCACCATTCCCCATGAGGTTGTTGGCGTGTTTGGCACCGGCAAGGTGAAGATGCTGCCCGCGCCCGAAGGTACCGGCGTTATCGCCGGCGGCCCGGTGCGCGCGGTCCTGGAGGCCTGCGGCATCAAGGACATCGTGACCAAGTCCATCGGCTCCAACAACAAGATCAACATGGTTCGTGCCACCCTGGCCGGCCTGGCCCAGCTCAGGTCCGCCGAACAGGTCGCGCAGCTTCGCGGCAAGTCCGTCGAAGAGCTGCTCGGTTAAGGGAGGTACACGAATATGAAGCTTAAGATTACTCAGACCAAGTCCACCATCGCGTGCCTGAAGGACCAGATCGCCACCATCAAGGCGCTGGGCCTGCACCACGTCGGCCACACCGTCGTGAAGGAAGACAATCCCGCTATCCGCGGCATGATCTTCAAGGTCAAGCACATGGTCAAGGTCGAAGAAATTGCAGAGTAAGGAGGTCATCCGAACATGAAACTTCATGATTTGAAACCCACTGAGGGGGCGACCACCGCCCGCAAGCGTCTGGGTCGAGGCATTGGTTCCGGTTTGGGCAAGACCTCCGGCAAGGGCCACAAGGGCGCGAAGGCCCGCTCCGGCGGCGGCAAGCGGCCCGGGTTCGAGGGCGGCCAGATGCCCCTGACCATGCGGCTGCCCAAGCGCGGCTTCACCAACAAGTGGCGCGTTGAGTACGCTACCGTGAACGTCGAGCGCCTGAACATCTTTGAAGACGGCACCGTCGTGACCCCGGTGGAGCTCATACAGGCCGGCATCCTGAAGAACGTTCAGGACGGCGTGAAGATCCTGGGCAACGGCGAGATCACCAGGAAGCTGACCGTGCAGGCCAACAAGTTCACGGCCACGGCCAAGGAGAAGATCGAGGCGGCAGGCGGGAAAGTCGAGGTGTTCTGATATGCGGGAGACGTTGAAGAACGCATGGAAGATCCTTGAGCTGCGTAAAAAGATACTGTATACCCTGGGTATGCTGCTTCTGTACCGCGTGCTGTGCTTCATTCCCACCCCCGGCGTCGACACCACGTTCGTCAGCCAGGCGGTCGAGAACTACAGCCTGCTGGGCTTCATCAACTCGATGACCGGCTCCAACCTGTCCAACTTCAACATCATGGCCATGGGCATCACCCCGTACATCAACGCCAGCATTATCATGCAGCTTCTGTGCGTGGCGATCCCGAAGCTCGAGGAGATGCAGAAGGAGGGCGAGGAGGGCCGCAAGAAGATCGCCCAGATCACCCGCTACGTCACCGTCGGCCTGGGCTTCATTCAGGCCATCGCCCTGACCATCGGCCTGCGCACCAGCGCCACCGGCGGCTTCGTGAGCTACCTGACCATCGGCCTGTGCCTGGCGGCCGGCACCGCCATCGCCATGTGGATGGGCGAGCGCATCACCGAAAACGGCATCGGCAACGGCATTTCGCTGCTGATCATGGCCGGTATCATCTCGAACCTGGCCCACGCGGTGATCACCAACATCTACAACCTCTTCACCAACCCCACCATGGTCAAGATCCCGGCCATGATCGCGGGCCTCGTGGTGTTCATCGTGCTGATCGTCGGCATCGTGTTCGTCGATCTGGGCGAGCGCCGCATCCCGATCCAGTACGCCAAGCGCATGGTGGGCCGCAAGATGTACGGCGGCCAGTCCACCCACATCCCGCTGAAGCTTAACGCCTCCGGCGTGCTGCCGCTGATCTTCGCCAACGCGATCATGCAGTTCCCGGCGACCATACTGGCGTTCTTCCCCAACAGCGCGGCCAATCAGTGGTGGACGGCCCACGTCAATTCGACCAGCCTGCTCTACCAGCTGATCTTCGCGCTGATGATCTTCGGATTCACCTTCTTCTACTCCGAGATCAGCTTCAACCCGGTCGAGATCTCCAAGAACATCCAGGCGAACGGCGGCATGATCCCCGGCATTCGCCAGGGTAAACCCACCAGTGATTTTATCAAGAAGATCACCCACCGTATCACCATGTTCGGCGCCATCTACCTGGCGGTGCTGGCTGTGATCCCGATGATCATCTACGCCATCGCCGGTGTGAGCCTGCCCTTCGCGGCCTCCTCCCTGCTGATCGCGGTTTCCGTGGCCATGGAGACCATGCGCGAGCTGGAAAGCCAGATGCTGATGCGCCATTACAAGGGCTTCCTGCAGTGACCTTTTGGAGGTTTCCAAATGAAATTGCTCTTCTTAGGCCCTCCCGGCGCGGGTAAGGGCACACAGGCCGCAGGCGTGAGCGCGCACCTCAAGGTGCCGCACATCTCCACCGGGGATATGTTCCGCTCCGCCATCAAAAACGCGACCCCCGTGGGTCTCGAAGCCAAGAAGTATCTGGATGCCGGCGAGCTGGTTCCCGACAGCGTGGTCATCGACATGGTGCGCGAGCGCCTCTCGATGCCCGACTGCGCCAACGGCTACCTGCTGGACGGCTTCCCCCGCACGGTGGAACAGGCCATCGCTCTGGATGAGATCGACGCGCCGGACATCGTTGTGGACATCGAGGTTCCCGATGAGCGGCTCTTGAGCCGCCTCACCGGGCGCCGGGTGTGCGGGAAGTGCCAGGGCACCTTCCACATCTCCCAGTTGAAGGACGAGCACGCCTGCCCGCTGTGCGGCGGAGCGCTCTCCCAACGCAACGACGACAAGCCCGAGACGATCTCGACCCGTCTGCGCGCCTACCACGAGCAGACCGAGCCGCTGATCGGCTACTATTCCGGGCTGGGCAAGCTGCGCCGCGTCGAGGTCAACCGGTTGCGGACCGTAGACGGCGACAGCCGACCGGAGGAGGTCTTCAAGGGCATCCTCGCAACGCTGGAGTGACTGCATGATCACCATCAAGAACGAATCACAGATAGAGAAGATGCGCAGGGCGGGCGAGCTGTTGCACAATGTGCTCGAGGCGCTGCGTAAGGAGATCGAGCCCGGCGTCACCACGCTGCACCTGGACCAGATGGCCGAAAGGCTGATCCGGCAGGCGGGCGCGGTGCCCTCCTTCAAGGGTTATGAGGGCTTTCCCTATTCGATCTGTGCTTCAGTCGACGATCAGGTCGTTCACGGCTTCTCGAACAAGAAACCCCTTCGCAGGGGACAGCTTTTGTCCGTCGATTGCGGCTGCATACTGGACGGCTGGCAGTCCGACAGCGCGTTTTCCGTGCTGGTGGGCGGCGGCGACCAGAAGGCGCAGCAGTTGGTGGACGTCACGGAAAGGTGCTTCTGGCTGGGCGCGCAGCAGGCCGTCGCGGGCAACCACCTGGGCGACATCGGGCACGCCATACAGACCTACGCCGAATCCTTCGGCTACGGCGTCATCCGGGACCTCTGCGGTCACGGCATCGGCACCGAGATGCACGAGGACCCCAATGTACCCAACTACGGCAGGCCCGGCCGCGGCGTCAAGCTGGAGGCGGGCATGACCATCGCCGTGGAGCCCATGATCTCCATGGGCACATGGAAGGTGTACCAGGAGGACGACGGCTGGACGGTCGTCACCCGGGACGGCAGCCTGTGCTCCCACTACGAGCACACACTGCTCATCACGGACGGCGAGCCTGAGATATTGTCCTATCCCGGCATGAAGGTGTCGGAGGTATTGCGATGAACAGGCTGCCGGTCGGGATCGGAAGTATCGTCCAATCAAAGGCTGGGCGCGACCAGGGCCGACTGTTCCTGGTCGTTGAGGAAGTGGATGACGATTTCGTGATGATCGCCAACGGCGGTCTGCGGGGTATGGATCGTCTGAAGAAAAAGCGCCGCAAGCACTTGAAGCCCACCGGAAGCGTGGTGCAGGCGCTTGTAGACCGGCTCTCCAACGGGGAAAAGGTCGAGGATCATGAGCTGCGCGCATGGTTGCGTGAGGAGGAGGAAAAGCTTGTCCAAGTCTGATGTTATCGAAGTTGAAGGCGTTGTCACTGAATCCTTTCCCAACGCCATGTTTGAGGTCCAGTTGCCCAACGGGCACAAGATACTCGCGCACGTCTCCGGCAAGATGCGCATGAACTACATCCGCATCTATCCCGGCGACAAGGTTACGATTGAGCTCTCGCCCTATGATCTGACCCGCGGTCGCATCACATGGCGCTCCAAGAGCTGATTGGATACAATTTGATTAAGGAGGTAGAATCATGAAAGTGAGACCTTCCGTCAAGCCGATCTGCGAGAAGTGCAAGATCATCAAGCGCAAGGGCCGCGTAATGGTCATTTGCGAGAATCCCAAGCACAAGCAGAAGCAGGGCTGATTGACCCAAGCGAGGCCGCTCTCCGCAAGGAGGGCGGTTTTTGGGTTTATAATGGCCAGTCCCGACGTCTTGTATATTGACAAACCGCCGCGCGTCAGGTAAAATGTGATAACAAGATGACATTTCTGTCAAGACAGGAGGAAGAACCATGAATCTTAAAAAGCTGCTGTCCCTTGTGCTGATCGCGTCAATGCTGCTGACCGGCACGGCGCTGATGGAGGAGGAGTCCGACGCGGAGGTCCCCGCCGTCGTCGGGGAGATCGTCGAGGAAGCCGTTGAAGCGCCCGTCGGGGAAGCCGTTGAGGAAATCCCGGAGGAACCCGTTGAAGAGGTCGTCGAGGCCGTGGCGTCGGAGGCCGTGGAGGCCGCCGTGGCGGAGGCCGCGGACGTGGAGCTCGCGGAGGACGTTGAACTCGAGGCCGAGGGCGTCGAGGAGGTCCTGATGGAGAAAGAAGCTGTGTCGGAGGAACCCGCGGCGCAGGCGGAGGAACCCGCGCAGCAGGTCGTCGTCGAGGAAAACGACGCATCCGCGAAGCTAATGGAGGGCGAGAACCTCATTCCCATCGACGAGGCGCACTTCCCGGACGCGGCTTTCCGGCAATACATCTCCGAGAATATCGACGGAAGGAGCGGCGCTCATGACGGCGCGCTGTCGGACGGCGAAATCGCGGCGACCGTCACGATGTCAATCGACAATAAAGGCGCCGTCAATCTGACGGGAATCAAATACTTCACGAGCCTGCAAAAGCTGTCTATTGTGGAAAACAACGTCGTCGGGAAGACTTTTGTCGGCCTGACCGCGCTGGACGTCAGCGGCATGCCCAACCTGGCGAGCCTGAATTGCAAGTGGCTCCCGATCGCGGCGCTGGATTTCAGCAACTGCCCCAATCTGGTCGAGGTGGATTGCTGGAACGACCAACTCACATCGCTGGCCATCGCGGGCTGCCCCAAGCTGGAAAGATTGGAGTGCCAGAGCAACAAGTTGACGTCGCTGGTGTTTGCCGATAACTGTCCCAATCTGAAAAAGCTGTGCTGCAATGCCAACAGTCTGAGCGTTTTGGATCTGTCCAACCAGTCCCAGTTTGTCGCGCGCTGGAAGAGCTGGAAATATAAGAGCAAGGACAAGAAAACAACGTGGTATGGCATTCGTCGGGCGAATTCCCCCGAGGAGTTTATCCACGACAACAAGACGAAGGTCAAAACCTCCGGCGGTTCCACCAACCCCGCCGTGCCCGCGGGTTTTGCGGAGGTGCCCGGCGCTGTCGCGGCGCAGGTGACCGTCGCGGCGGGCTCCACCGCCAAGAACACCCGGGCGACCGTGATCGCCGCGCCGGGCTCCAAGACCCAACTGGATCTGGGCGGCGCGACGGGCAAGAAGTTCAAGTCGTCCAACAAGAAGGTGGCGAAGGTCAGCAAGGGCGGCGTGGTGACGTTCAAGAAGAGCGGCAAGGTGAAGATCACCTACAAGGTGGGCAAGAAGACCCGGAAGGTGACACTGACCGTCACCGACCCGACGCTGCCCACCGCGGTGGCGATTTCCGAGGTCAACACCGCCGTGAAGAAGGGGGAGAGCGTGACCCTGACCCCCACTGTCAACGAGGGCGCGAACCCCGGCGGCTTTAAATGGAAGTCTTCCAACAAGAAGGTCGCCACGGTCAAAAACGGCGTGGTCAAGTTCAAGAAGGCCGGCAAGGTCACCATCACCTGCACCACCAAGCGCGGCAAGAAGAAGGCCAGCGTGACGTTCGCGGTGTCGAAGTGATATGAAAATTAACAACGATGACACAAAATTTAACACAATCAGACCAAAATATGTAAGCATCGACATTGGCGATGTGGTATAATATTTTAGTCTGGCAGGAAGCCGGTGCGGCTGACTGAGGCAACACGTCCAGGCAGGGTCAAACCTGCCGGGGCGGTCTGTCTTTGTTTTCCGGCGACTGTCACACAAAGCTCGTTTGACGCTACGCCAGGCGTCAAACCCAGGCGGGGACCGCCCCGGTCTCCGGCGCCGAAGCCTGTGCGGAAGGCGCTGATGTTGCCCAAACTATGTACGGGCGATATCGCCGAGTTACAGTGCATAGCATAGAAGCATGTTGGAGGTGCAAACAACACATGGCACGAATTGCTGGTGTCGACCTTCCCAGGGAGAAGCGCATTGAGATCGCCCTGACGTACATCTACGGCATTGGCCGCAACATCGCGGACGACATCATTGAGGCGACCGGCATCAATCCGGACACCCGCGTCAAGGATCTCACTGAGGAAGATATCGGTAAGCTGCGCGACTACATCGACCATCACCTGAAGGTGGAGGGCGACCTGCGCCGCGAGGTTTCCATGAACATCAAGCGACTGATGGAGATCGGCTGCTACCGCGGCCTGAGGCATCGTCGCGGCCTGCCTGTGCGCGGCCAGAATACCAAGCAGAATGCCCGTACCCGCAAGGGCCCGAAGAAGCAGGCTGCCGGTAAGAAGAAGAAGTAATCATCATCTGAGTTGAGTATCAGGGAGGAATTAACGCTATGGCAAAGCCGAAGCTGAAAAGGGTTACCCGCAAGCGCCGCGAGAAGAAGCTCGTGGAGCGCGGCGCGGCCCATATTCGCTCTTCTTTCAATAACACCATCGTGACGATCACGGACATCAACGGCAACGCGCTGTCCTGGGCCTCCGCCGGCGGACTCGGCTTCCGCGGCAGCAAGAAGTCCACGCCGTTCGCCGCCCAGTCCGCCGCCGAGACCGCCGCGAAGGCCGCCATGGAGTATGGCCTGAAGACCGTCGAGGTGTACGTCAAGGGCCCCGGCTCCGGGCGTGAAGCCGCCATCCGTTCCCTCCAGGCCGCCGGCCTCGAGGTGAACATGATCAAGGACGTGACCCCCATCCCGCACAACGGATGCCGTCCGCCCAAGCGCAGAAGAGTTTAATAGAGAGGAGAAACCGACATGGCTAAGAATACACAGCCCGTATTGAAAAGGTGCAAGGCACTGGGCTTGTCTCCTGCGGTGCTTGGTTACTCCAAGGAGACCAACCGCAACCCCAAGCCGCAGATGCGCCGCAAGCAGTCTGAATACGGCAAGCAGTTGATGGAAAAGCAGAAGGTCAAGTTCATCTACGGCGTTCTGGAGAAGCAGTTCTATCATTACTATGAGATGGCCGAGCGCAAGCGCGGCATCACCGGCGAGATCATGCTCCAGTACCTGGAGCGCCGCCTGGACAACGTGGTGTTCCGCATGGGCTTCGCCGCCACCCGCCGAGAGGCGCGCCAGCTGGTCAACCACGGCCACTTCACCGTCAACGGCCGCAGGGTGAACATCCCCTCCGCGCTGGTGAAGGTGGGCGACGTCGTCGCCGTGTGCCAGAAGTCCCAGCAGTCCCCGAAGTTCAAGGCCCTGATGGAGGAGTACGGCAAGAAGACCGTGCCCGCCTGGATCGAGAAGGCCGCCGACAGCTTCGAGGGCAAGATCGCCGCGCTGCCGTCCCGCGAGGACATCGATTTTGAGGTCGCCGAGAACCTGATCGTCGAGCTTTACTCCCGCTAATTGGTGTATTTCCTGATTATGCAGGTTATGCCTGAGGGTTTGGCGGGTACGCTACCAAACCGCCCGATCAAGACCCCGGCAAGCACCGCAATCCCGAGGGATTGTGATAGGAGAGGAGGAAACGCTGAATGATCGATCAGATCGAAAAACCCAAAATCGAACGTGTGGAAATCGGCGAGAACAGCCGGTATGGAAAGTTTGTCGTCAACCCCCTGGAGCGCGGCTTCGGCCAGACTCTCGGCAATTCGCTTCGGCGCGTTCTGCTCAATTCGCTGCCTGGCGTTGCGGCAACCAGCGTCCGTATCGAGGGCGTTCAGCATGAGTTTTCGACTGTTCCCGGCATGAAGGAAGATGTCGCGGAGCTGATCCTGAACATCAAACTACTCTCTGCGAAGCTGTATACGGAGCAGCCGAAGATCGTTTCGATCGATGCAGTGGGTCCCTGCGAGATCACCGCGGGCGACATCAAGGCGGACGACGAGGTGGAAATCGTCAACCCCGAACTGCATCTGGCCACCCTGTCCGAGGGCGGGCATCTGCAAATGCAGATCACCCTGGAGAAGGGCCGCGGCTATGTCTCCGCCGAGCGCAACAAGCAGCTCGCAGTCGAACGCAATAAGGTCGCCGGCATGCCCATCGGCGTGATCCCGGTCGACTCCATCTTTACCCCCATCCGCAAGGTCAGCTATTCCGTCGAGGATACGCGCGTCGGTCAGGTGACTGACTTTGACAAGCTGACCATCGAGGTTTGGACCAACGGCTCGATACTGCCCAAGGAGGCCCTGGCTTCCGCGGCGCAGATCCTGTCCAACAACATGCGCCTGTTCATCGATCTGACCGTGAACGTGGTTCGGGTGGATTACAACGAGCCCGAGGTCGACGACAAGTCCAAGGTGCTCGAGATGACCATCGAAGAGCTGGATCTGTCCGTCCGCGCGTTCAACTGCCTGAAGCGCGCCGGCATCAACACCGTCGCGGAGCTGGTGCAGCGCAATCAGGAGGACATGATGAAGGTCCGCAACCTCGGCAAAAAGTCGCTGGAGGAAGTTGAGCAGAAGCTCATCGGCCTGGGCCTGTCCCTCAAGACCAGCGAGGAATAACTGACTTGGACATCAAGCATTAAGGGAGGAACCAGAAATGGCCAATCGCAAGCTGGGTCGGCCGACCGACCAGAGAATGGCGATGCTCCGCAATCAGGTCACCAATCTGATCTGGTACGGCAGGATCGAGACCACTCTCGCGCGCGGCAAGGAAGTGCAGTCTCTGGCTGAGCACCTCGTGACCATCGCCATGCGTCAGTGTGATAATACCGTCGAAGTCACCAAGAAGCACATGAACGACAAAAAGCAGGTCGAGGAGCTGACCGTCGTGAACGACAGCCCCGAGCGCCTGGCCGCCCGTCGTCAGATCATGCGCTACCTGTACGACATCCCCGCCGTTCAGAACGTGAAGGGCGAGGAGACTAAGGAAGAGTTCAAGAAGCGCCAGAAGGATGTCAAGCATCAGGTCGTGGAGAAGCTCTTCCGCGAAATCGCGCCCAAGTATAAGAAGCGCGCGGCTGAAAAGGGCCAGGGCGGCGGCTATACCCGCATCGTCAAGAAGGGCCCCCGCCGCGGCGACGCCGCCGAGATGGTGATCCTCGAGTTCGTCTGATTCGGCATGATAAAACGGACCCGCTGCCCCCGATACGGGACAGCGGGTCCGTTTTATTGTTCATTCCACCAACCTCCGCACGGCGTCGGGCACATAATCCGAAACGTCCTTATGGAAGGCGATCAGCTCGCGGATCATGGAGGAGGACAGCACGGCGTCGTCGGCACGGAGGTAGAGGGTCTCGAGGTCGGGATTGATGAGCCGGTTGACCTGGGCGATGTTCTCCTCGTAGTTATAGTCGAGGTGGTTGCGTATGCCCCGCACGTACCAGCGGATGCCGTGCGCGGCGCAGTAGTCGGCGACCACGCCGTCGTGGCAGACCACGGTCACGTTGTCGAGGCCGTCGTCGGCGACGGCGCGGGCGATGGCGTCCCGCATGGCCTCGGCGTCGAAGCAGCGGCGCTTGTTGACGTTCACGCCGACCAGCACCACCACGCGGTCAAACAGCCCGGCGGCCTTGCGCACGATGGAATGGTGGCCGTTGGTGTAGGGATCGAAGGACCCGGCGAAAAGCGCGGTGCGGTTCATGGCATCATCTCCTCAAGGGCGTATTCCTCAATCGCGCCGCCCCGGTATTGCAGGGCGGTTTTGAAGCCGCAGGATCGAAGCAGCGCGGCGGTCTGCTCAAAGTGGCAGTTGAGATAATCGGCATTGTGGCAGTCGCTGGTGATGATCACCGGCGCGCGCAGCGCGGCCAGGCGGGTCAGTATGGCCCTGCCGGGGTAGGGGGCGGTGCGGTAGCCCCGGGCGATGGCCCCGGTGTTGACCTCGATCAGCTTGCCGCTGGCGGCGGCGCAGTCGGCGGCCTCCAGCGCATAGCTCAGGTAGCGCGGATCGGCGTCGTCGAACAGGTCGCGCCGCTCGTTGAACTTCATGATGAGCTCCATGTGCCCGAGGATCGCCGCGGGGCTGGCGCAGGAATCGCACACCGTGCGGAAGTAGTCCCGGCACAGGGCGTAGACGTCGCCGGCATAGCGGGTCCGCACGGCGTCCTCCAGGATCGCGCGGGTGTTGTCCACGCAGACGAGCCCACCCACGGCGCGGACGTAGTGCACGGACTCGATCACGTAGTCGTAGGCGTCCCCGGGCGGCGGGGAGAGCCAGTCGTGCTCGTAGCCCATAAGCACGTCTATCTGCCCGGCGTACCGCGCCCGAAGGCGCGATATCTCCGCCCGGTAGCGCGGCTCGGCCTCGACGGGCATGGAGCAGTCGTCGTAGTCCGCGTGGCCGTGCTCCGAAAAGCCCAGCGTGTGAAAGCCCAGCCGCAGCGCGGCCCGCACCATGGCCTCCGGCGCGTCGCGCCCGTCGCTGAAGGTGGTATGCGTGTGGATGTTGGAGAGAAGTGGCATAGGACCTCCCGGATTGGTCTACGTTTTTTGCGTAACGGTTTAGTCTGGCGATAAATTGAAATTTGCGAAGCAAATCTCAATTGGAGGGATTAGGGATTAGGGATTAGGGACTAGGAAATGCCGCTACCGCCATTTCTATTGGATTCTTTGGATTAAAAAAGGCGCGGCAGCCACTATTTCTAATCCCTAATCCCTAGTCCCTAATCCCTCTCCGTTAACCCGAAAACCACATCTCTATTATATCCCATCCCACTAATCCTGACAAGCAAAACCGAAATGTTAAGATATTGTAAAACAAAGGCGGAAATATCCCCCCCGGAGGCTTGCGGGGGCGGGCGGGGGGACTTATAATGGTGTTGCGGTCAATGAGACGATTTCCTTACAGAGGGGGCTGTGCTGCGTGGTGAACAGCACAGCCCCTTCCCAATCCGGGGAGAGAGGGGTGCGGTCACATGGGAAAATACGCCCTGCGCAGGCTGATCCAGCTGGTCCCGATCGTGATCGGCATCACCTTTTTGTCCTTTGCCATGATGCGCCTGGCGGGCGGCGACGCCATCACCGAGATGTACGGCAACAAGGGCGCGGTGTCGCAGGAGGTCATCGACATTAAGCGCGCCGAGCTGGGGCTGGACAAGCCCTTCGTGACCCAGTACGTCGCCTGGCTGTCCGGCATGCTGCGGGGCGACATGGGGGTAAGCTACGTTTCCGGGCGGGACGTGTTCAACACCTTCATCTCCAAGCTGCCCGCCACGCTGATGCTGACGGGGCTTTCGATACTGCTGACGGTGGTGATCTCCATACCGCTGGGGGTGCTTGCGGCGGTCAGGCACGATAGGATCGTCGACTACTGCATGCGGTTTTTAAGCTTCATCGGCAACTCGCTGCCGAACTTCTTCGTGGCGCTTCTGCTGATGCAGCTTCTGGCCATCAAGCTCAACTGGCTGCCGGTCATCTCCAGCGGCACGACCCTCAAGAGCGCCATGATGCCCACGCTGACGCTGGCGATTTCGATGTCCGCCAAGTACATGCGTCAGGTGCGGGCGACGGTGCTGGAGGAGCTGAACAAGGACTACGTGACCGGCGCGAAGGCCCGCGGCGTGCGGGGGCGCGTGATACTGTGGCGAAGCGTCCTGAAGGCGTCCATGCTGACCATCGTGACGCTGCTGGCGCTGTCCATCGGCAGCCTGCTGGGCGGCACGGCGATCATCGAGTCCATATTCATGTGGGACGGCGTGGGCAAGCTGGCCGTGGACGCCATCACCATGCGCGACTACCCGCTGATCCAGGCCTACGTGGTGTGGATGGCCATCATCTACGTGCTGGTCAACCTGGTCACCGACCTTCTGTACCACGCGCTCGACCCGCGCATACGATTGGGGGTGTCCGCCGAATGACGCCCAGCGTTCGCAAACCCAGAATCATCAAAAACAGCGTGAGGACGCGGCTTATCGTGTTCGGCATACTGGCCGCGCTCCTGGTGATCGCCTCGCTGCTGTCGGACCATCTGACGCCGTTTGACCCGTATTTACAGGACCTCGGCAACGCCAAGGCCGCGCCGTCTCAACAGCACATCTTCGGCACGGACCGCTACGGGCGGGACATGCTCTCCCGCGTGATCGTCGGCAGCCGCACCTCCATATTCTCGACGCTTCTGCTGGTGGCCATCATCACCGTCATCGGCACGGTGATCGGCGTGTTCTGCGGCTGGCACGGCAAGGTGATCGACACCGTGCTCATGCGCGTCTCCGACATGTTCCTGGCCTTCCCCGGGCTGGTGTTCGCGCTGGCGGTGGCCGGCGTGCTGGGCGGGGGCCTGCACAACGCCATATTCGCGCTGGCGGCCATTAGCTGGCCGAAGTACGCCCGCATCGCCCGAAGCCAGACGCTGGCGCAGAAGGAGACGCCCTACCTGCGGGCGGCGCGGCTGTCCGGGTCCGGTACGGTGAAGATCCTCGCAAAGCACGTGCTGCCGAACATCATAGGGCCCATACTGGTGACCTCGATGCTGGACATCGGCACCATGATGATGGAGCTGGCCGGGCTATCGTTCCTCGGCCTGGGCGCGAAGCCACCGATCGCCGAGTGGGGCAGCATGATGAGCGAGAACCGGGCGCTGTTCACCACCGTGCCGTGGATCACGCTGGCGCCGGGCCTGGCGATATTCATATCGGTGATGATCTTCAACCTGCTGGGCGACACCGTGCGCGACTGGGCCGACCCCAGGACGAGGGGGCGATAGCATGGCGGAGATACTCAGATACGACCGCGTGGACATCGCCTACAACGGCAAGACGGTCATCACGGGCGTGAGCTTCGACCTCCGGCCGGGGGAGATCCTCGGCATCGTGGGGGAGAGCGGCAGCGGCAAGTCCACCGTGATCAAGGCGGCCATGGGACTGCTGGGGCCCTCCGGGCAGGTGACCCGGGGCGACATCTTCTACAAGGGGAAGGACCTGCCCGACCTGTCGCCCGCGGAGATGCGCAGGCTCAACGGCCCGGAGCTGGGGATGATCTTCCAGTCGGCGGGGGCGTCCTTCTGCCCGATACGCACCGTCGGGGCCCAGCTCTACGAGAGCATGACCGAGCACGAGCGCGTCACGAAGGCGGATTTCACCCACCGGGCGTGCGAATTGCTTCAGAAGATCGGCTTCGAGGACGGCATGCGCATACTGAACAGCTACCCCTTCGAGCTGTCCGGCGGCATGCAGCAGCGGGTGGGCATCGCCGCGGCGATGCTGATGAACCCGTCGATACTGTTCGCGGACGAGCCCACCTCCGCGCTGGACGTCAGCGTCCAGAAGCAGGTGGTCGAGGAGATGCTGCTGGTGCGGGAGGCGTTCGGCACGTCCATCGTGATCGTCACCCACAACATCGGCGTCATCGGCGCCATGGCGGACAACGTGATGGTGATGAAGGACGGACGGATGGTGGAGTACGGCGAGACCCGGCAGGTGCTGGACGATCCTCGGGAGGCGTACACCAAGACGCTGATGGCGGCGGTGCCGAGATTGAAGAGGTGATGCCGATGCCGATGCAACCGATATTGAAGGTCGAGAACCTCACGAAGGTGTTCAAGAGCAACGGCCGGCCGGACTTCACGGCGGTGGACCACATCGGCTTTGAGCTGATGCCCGGCGAGTGCCTGGGGCTGATCGGGGAAAGTGGCAGCGGCAAGTCGACTGTGGCGAACCTGATCACGCGGCTTACGGACATGAGCGAGGGCAGGGTCCTGCTGGACGGGCGGGACATCACGCGCCTCAGCGGCAGCGCGCTCAGGGAAGCCTACCGCCAGATGCAGATGGTGTTCCAGACGCCCACGGAGTCCTTCGACCCCCGCCACACGCTGGGCGACGGCATCGGCGAGAGCCTGCGCAACTTCGGTGCCTGCCGCGCGGAGGTGAAGAAGCGGGTGGCGGCGCTGCTTACGCAGTGCGGCCTGCCCGCCGAGTTCGCCGACCGCTATCCCCACCAGGTGTCCGGCGGCCAGTGCCAGCGCGCGGCCATCGCCCGGGCCATTGCCATAGAGCCCCGGCTGCTGATCTGCGACGAGGCCACCTCCGCGCTGGACGTGACCATCCAGAAGGAGGTCATCGCCCTGTTGGGGCGGCTGCGGGAGGCGATGCACTTGTCGATACTGTTCATCTGCCACGACATCGCCCTCGTGCAGCAGTTCTGCGACCGGGTGATGGTGATGTATAAGGGCAAAATCGTCGAGGAAGGCGTGCCTGACGAGGTCATACGGAATCCGAAAAACGACTATACGAAGAGGTTGATCGAAAGCATACTGTAAAGGAGGCATTCCCATGAAGAAGATCCTGTCCATCATTCTCGTCCTCATGCTCTGCGCCGTGGCCCTTGCCGAGGGCAAGACCATGGTCATCGGCGACACCACGTTCAACTCGGAGAACTGGGAGGAGACCACCGATCCCCACCGCACCTACAACGGCTGGGCCTGCATCCGCTACGGCATCGGCGAGACGCTGGTGCACTACACCGACACCATGGAGCTGGAGCCCTGGCTGGCGACCTCCTGGGAAAACGACGGCAACCTGACCTGGAAGATCACGCTCAGGGACGGCGTGAAGTTCTCCTCCGGCCGCGACATGGACGGCGCGGCGGTCAAGCAGTGCCTGGAGCACCTGCTGGAGGTCCACGACCGCGCGCCCTCGGACACCATGATCGACACCATTGAGGCCGACGGCCAAGTGCTGACCGTCACCACCAAGGAGCCGCTGCCGGCGCTGATGAACTACCTGGGCGACCCCTACGGCTGCATCATTGACGTGGACGCCTCGGACTTCGACGCGGGCATCGCCGTGGGCACCGGCCCCTACAAGGTCGTGGACATGGTGACCGACGACCACCTGACCCTCGTGCCCAACGAATACTACTGGAACGGCGAGCCGAAGCTCGACCAGCTCACCATCCGCACCATCTCCGACGGCAACACGCTGGCGATGGCGCTGCAGGCGGGCGAGATCGACGCCGCCTACGGCATGGCCTACGAGAGCTACCCGCTGTTCGAGAACCCGGGCTTCCAGTTCTCCGCGATCCAGACCTCCCGCGCGTTCTTCGCCTCGATGAACATGACAAGCCCCGTCATACAGGACCCCGCCGTGCGCAAGGCCATCGCCATGGGCATCGACAAGGAGGGCTTCGTGGCGGTGCTGCTGGACGGCCACGGCGTGCCCGGCCACGGCGCGTTCCCGGACGGCTTTTCCACCTTCGGCGGCGAGCACGTGACCACCGAGGGCTACGACCCCGAGGGCGCGAAGGCCCTGCTGGAGGCGGCCGGATGGGTCGATTCCGACGGCGACGGCATCCGCGAGAAGGACGGCACGAAGCTGGTGATCCGCTGGCTGACGTACCCCAGCCGCCAGGAGCTGCCGCTGCTGGCCGAATCCGTGCAGGCGACGCTCAAGCAGGTCGGCATCGACGTGGACATCAACTGCACCGCCTCCCGCCGCGAGTTCCTTGCGGACATGACGTCGTTTGACATCTACGCCTCGGCGCTGGTGACCGCGCCCTCCGGCGACCCGCAGTACTTCTTCACCACCTCCTGCCTGCCGGGCATGAGCTACAACTTCGGCGCCTATGAGAACGAACACGTCAACGACCTGATGAATCAGATGGCCACCGAGTTCGACCCCGCGAAGCGCGGCGAGCTGGCTGTGGAGCTTCAGCAGGCGATACTGGACGACAACGCCTACGTGTTCTGCTCGTTTTTGCAGATGAACATGATCTCCAAGGCGAACGTAAAGAACTACACGGCGCACGCCTGCGACTACTACCAGGTGACCGCCGATCTGGACATTGAAGGATAAATAATGGAAGCGATCAAACGGGAAATCACCGACTACTGGACCGGGCGCGTCAAGCAGTTCGAGAAGCTGCGACTGGACGAGCTCAAAAGCGACAAGCGGCAGCGCTGGCTCGACGAGCTGCGCCGCCGCCTGCCGCAGGGGCGCAAGCTGAACATACTGGACATCGGCACCGGCACGGGTTTTTTCGCCTTCATACTGGCGGCGGAGGGCCACTGGGTGACGGGCATCGACCTGACGGCGGAGATGATCAACGGCGCGCGGCGCACCAGCGTGGCGCTGGAGCTGTACCCCAGCTTCAAGGTGATGGACGCGGAGGCCCCGACGTTCGCGCCGGAGAGCTTTGACGCCATCGTCACCCGCAACCTGACCACCTTCCTGCCCAACCTGCCGGCGGCCTACCGGAAGTGGCACGGGCTGCTCAGGCCGGGCGGGGTGCTGGTGAACTTCGACGCGGACTACTACTTCGACCACACCGACGCGCCGCTGCCGGAGAACCACGCCCACCGGGAGCTGTCCGCGGACCAGAACGCCGCCTACGCCCACATCTCCGACGAGATGCGCGCCTTCCAGCGCCCGCGCCCCGGCTGGGACGTGGAATTGCTGGACCGGGCGGGCTTTCGCGCCATCGACGTGGACCGGGCGGTCTATCGGCGCATCTACCGGGAGATCGACCGCTTCTACAACCCCACGCCCATATTCTGTATAACCGCGGAGAAATGACATGAACGATCGACTGATTCAGGAAAACAGGCGCTACTGGACCCGGCGCGCGCCGGGCTATTCCGAGGTGAACCGGGAGGAGCTGGCCACCGAACAGCACGACCGCTGGCAGGAGACGCTGACCGACTGCATCGCGCGGCGGTTCCCGCATAAGCGACCCGGGGAGATCTCCGTGCTGGAGGTGGGCACCGGCCCCGGCTTCTTCGCCATACTGCTGGCGGAGGCGGGCTACCGCGTGACGGCCATCGACCTGACCCCCTCGATGCTCGAGGCGGCGCGGGAGAACGCCGGGGCGCTGGGGAAGGACATCGAATTTATCGAGATGAACGCCCAGGCGCTGACCTTTGAGGACGGCCTGTTCGACGTGGTGGTATCCCGCAACGTCACCTGGAACCTGCCCGAGCCCGAGCGCGGCTACGCCGAGTGGGCGCGGGTATTGAAGCCCGGCGGGGTGATCATCAACTTCGACGCCAACTGGTACCGCTATCTGATCGACGACGACGCCCGCGCAGCCTACACCCGGGACCGCTCCAACAGCCGGGACGGGGCGATGGGGGACTTCAACGTGGGCGAGGACTTCGACCGCATGGAGGAGATCGCCCGCCACATGCCGCTGACGCGCATCGAGCGCCCGGCGTGGGACGTTCAGGTGCTCAACCGTCTAAGCCTCGACGCCGATGCCGACGTGCGCGTGTGGGAGCGCACCTGGACCGATCAGGAGAAGGTGAACTTCGCCTCCACCCCGATGTTCATGGTGTGCGGGTACAAGGAGGCCTGAATTATACATATTGACGCGGCGGGAATGTCACAATTAGACATTCCCGCCGCGGTTTGTTCTTATATTGTTCAAATTGGGGATTGCAAAGCGCTTGACGAATCCGTTATAATATTGTCGAGGGTATATTACGATCGAACGATCGTTGCCGGATAGATTTCGATGAAAAGAGATGGTCACGCGCCATGCTGTCTGTGAGGAAAGGATTCGTCATAAGACTGATTCCCGTACTACTCGCCGCGCTGCTGCTCATCTCCGCCCTGCCCGCCGCGGGCCTGGCGGAGGAGGCGATGGCGCAGCACAACTACATACTGGTCATCGACAACAGCCGGAGCACCACGGGGCGGCACTCCCTCGGCGAGGCCACCGACCCCAAGGGGCTTCGCTTCGACGCGGCGCGGCTGGTGTATCAGAACGTGCTGTCCTCCGGCAAGGACGGGCAGCTCGGCGTGATCGTGTTCTGCGGGCCGAAGAACTGCGTCAGCTACGGTCCCATGGACGTCCACGATCCGAACCTGGACGCGGAGATCGGCGACAACCTGAACGCCGAGGCCAACAAGAACCGCCGGGACGCCTACACCGACATCCGCACGGCGCTGCAAACGGCGCTTTCGATGATGACGGGCTTCGAGGGGCAGACCAGCGTGATACTGCTGTCCGACGGCGTCAACGACCTGTCCAACAAGTCCGACCCCTTCAGCCGCCCGGAGAACATAAAAGCCAACGACGAGTCCGTCGCGCTGGTGGAGGCCATTCACGGGGCGGGGGCGGACTTCCATGTCATCGCGCTGACCACCCAGGCGGACGTCACCGCCGACGACCCCTTCATGGCGTTCATCAATCGCCTGGCCGACGCCGGGGGCGGCGAACCCGGCGAGGACGGCAGCTACAACAACGTGCTGGTGGCGACCCAGGCGGACGTGGAGAGCAAGCTGTTGCAGTTGCTGATCCGCGCCGAGAGCGCGTCGCAGACCATACAGACCATCGTGGGAAACACCCCCGTGCAGGGGACCTTCACCGTGCCCTATACGGGCATCACCGACGCCACGGTGAACATCACCTTCATGCCGGAGGACAAGGCCAGGCTCCAGAGCGTGGCGCTGATCTCCCCGGGCGGGCAGACCTGGACCCTCTGGGAGGGCGGCGCGGCGCAGGAGGCGGACGGCATCGCCGTCACCGAGGACCGAAGCTACATCATGCTCACCGTACCGTCGCCCGAGGCGGGGGAGTGGGGCGTGGCGGTCGCCGGCCGGCAGAACGCCTCCGGCAATGATTCCGCCGTGTCCATCAACGCCATCACGCGCTTCAACCACAACCTGCGCATGGCGGTGGACGTCCCCGGGCCCGTGTTCGTGGGGGAGGAAACCGAGATATCGGCCTGGTTCCGGACCTTCGACGGAGAGGCGTTTCACGACCTCACCGACAGCGACATCTACAGCCAGTCCGCCGCGGCCATCGCCCTCACCGCCCCCAGCGGCAAGGCGTGGGACTACGCCATGAAGCGGCAGGGCGAGCGCTATGTCATACGCTTCATCCCCAAGTCCGTGGGCACCTGGACCGCGCGGGTCGAGGTGAAGAATCCCTACCTCCAGCACACGGCGGACGAGGAGGCCCTCGAGGTGATCGAGCGCCCCACGCCCACGCTAGAGCCCGCGCCCGTCGTGGACGGCACACCGGTGCCGACGCCCGAGCCCACCCCGACGCCGGCGCCCGTCGATCCCTCCGGGGTCATACCGACGCCGACCCCCTCGCCGACGCCGACGCCCTCGCCCACGCCGGTGCCCACCGTGGTGCCCCTCGAATCCGTGGGGCTCAAGGTCTCCCCGACCATCAAGCGGGCCGGGCAGGCCCTGGTGCCGTCGTACGTCAGGTACATCACCGTGGCCTGGAACGCCGGGGAGGTGGACTCCCTCGAGGCGGAGCTGCTGGAGGACGGCGAACACGTCCGCGACCTTGAGTTCGGCGACCGCATCGAGTGTGCCGGCCTCAAGAGCGACGCGGAATACGCGGTCCGGGTCAGCGCCATGCCGCTGTACGGAACGGTCAACGACGCCGAGCCCTGCGTGGAGACATCGACCTTCCGGCTCGCCCCGGAGGTGGGGGAGCTGGGGAACATCGCGCTATCGGTGGCCCCCCTGATGCCGGATACCGGCGACGCGCTCTACGTGGACCGCCGCGCGGATCAGGTCACCTTCTCCTGGGAGGTCGACGGCGAGGCGGATTCCGTCCAGGCGACGCTTCAGGAGAACGGTGTAGATATCATGACGCTCACGCCCGGCGAGGGCGTGGACATCGCCACCTTCAAGGACGACGCCGAATACGCGCTGTGCGTGACGGCCATGCCGATAAACGGCGCGCTGATGGGCGCGGAGCCGGAGACTCAGGCGCTGTCCTTCCGGCTCTATCCCAAGGCGGAGCCCGTCACGGGCCTAAACATCGACGTGGCGGACGCCACCCTCGAGGACGACGTGTACTGCCTCAAGGGCGCCGAGGCGCGGCTGTCCTGGCGGCACGACGGCGGGGAGGTTGACCACTACGAGCTGACGGTCACGGGCGGCGGGACGGTCATTCAGCAGACCCTCACCGGCACGGAGTACCGCTTCACTGCGTCCCAGAAGGGGGACTGCACGGTGCGGGTCGTGGCGACGCCGCGCTACGCGCTCTCCGACGCGGATTGCACCGAGGCGCGCGTGGTGGTCCGGCCCCACATCCGCGGGTTTGTCGAGAGGTACTGGCCCTTCGGCCTCGGGCTGATCGCGCTGCTGATCGGCCTGATCGTCGCGCTGGCGCTGCTGCGCGCGTCCAAGGCCGAGCATGTGACCGGCAAGCTGCGCGTGGTGTGCGAGGCGCTGGACATCGACGCGACGCTGTCCTTCACGGACGACATCCGCGGCGTGAAGCTGGACAGCCCGCTGACCGCCCACCGGGAGCTCAAAAAGCTCAAGGGCAAGAAGGGCTACGCGCTGTTGTCCCGCGTCAGGGTGAACATGGCGCTGGCCAACAGCTTCGGCGGCGTGAGCGCGAAGAACGTGGCCCCCGAGACGGCGGAGCGCATCGCCGAGGTGCGTCACCGGCCCAATGAAAAGCTGATCGTGCTGACCTACAAAGACCCCAAGACCGGGAAGCAGGATATGTGCTACGTGGGCAAGTACGACATCGGAAAGTCCGCCATGACGATCGAGGACGGCGGCACCGCGTATGAGTTCCAGTTCAGCGCGCGGTAAACCAGTATAAAAGGAAGGTCCGTCACGGACCTTCCTTTTCATATGCCAGGTCGATCCCCTTGCCGTCCTCGCCCAGCTCGGCGGCGGGGAATATCGCGCGGGCGGCGTCGAGCCAGAGCCCGGGGTCGGGCATGGCGGGGGAGTAGTGGGTGAACCACAGCCGCTCGGCCCCGGCGTCGCGGGCGATTTGGGCGGCCTCGGTCATCAGCATGTGGCCGGACTCCCGGGCCCGCTCCAGCTTGTCCGGGTCGCCGAACATACCCTCGGCGATGAGCAGGTCGCAGCCCCGCGCGGCCTCCAGCAGGGAGTCGGTGGGCCGGGTGTCGGTGGCGTAGGTCACGGTGATGCCCCGGCGGGGCGGGGTCAGCACCATCTCCCGGGTATAGGTCACGCCCTCCCACTCGGCGGAGGGCTGCTTTTGCAGCACGCTCCACAGCTTGAGGGGCACGCCGTTTGCGCGCGCCCGCTCCGGCAGGAATTTTCCCGGGCGGTTCAGCGTCGCGCGGTAGCCCAGGCAGGGCATGCCGTGTCTGAGGGCGAAGGGCGCGATCGAAAGCCCCGCGCAGGCGAAGGGCAGGGGAGAAGCGGGGTCGATCTCATTGAAAATGATTTCAAACGGCAGCTCCGGCGCGATGACCCGCAGGCTGTTCACCACGCGCGCCAGGCCCGGCGGGCCGGCGATCAGCAGCGGCGCCTCGCGGCCCTGGTTGCCCATGGACATCAGAAGCCCCGGCAGGCCGCTGACGTGGTCGCCGTGGAAGTGGGTGATCAGCACGCCGTCGATGGCCTTGAAGCCCATCCCGCAGGCGCGGATGCGCACCTGGGTGCCCTCGCCGCAGTCGATCAGCAGCCGCCGGCCGTTTAACTCCAGCATGGCGCTGGAGAGCGCCCGGTCCGTCAGCGGCATCATGCCGCCCGTGCCGAGCAACACCGCCTTGAGCATATCCATCACCTCCCGCGCCTCCCATTTTATCAGTTTTCCGGCAGGTTGTCCACAAAAAAACCATCATACCGCCATCAGTATGGACAAATTAACGCCCGTTGTGTTATAATGATTTGTGAAAAACCATTAGGGAGGCATATTTATGCAGAAGAAAAAACTGGCGCTGTCCACGCAGATCTTCATCGCGCTGGTGCTGGCCATCATCGCCGGCGTGGCCTTTACCGGCAACCCGACCTTCGCTACGACCTACATCAAGCCCTTCGGCACGATCTTTCTGAACCTGATCAAGTGGATCGTGTGCCCGCTGGTGTTCTTCTCCATCATGGCGGGCGTGGTGTCCATGCGCGACATCAAGAAGGTGGGCGCCATCGGCGGCCGCACGGTGGTGTATTACATGTGCACCACGGCCTTCGCGGTGGCCATCGGCCTGCTGTTCGCGAATCTGTTCAAGGGCATCTTCCCGGTGCTGTCCACCACGGACCTGGCCTACGAGCCCTCGGCCACGTCGGTCAACTTCATGGACACGCTGGTGGGCATCTTCCCCTCCAACTTCATCAAGCCCTTCGTGGAGGCCAACATGCTGCAGGTCATCGTGGCCTCGCTGTTCGTGGGCTTCGCGCTGATCCTCATCAACGACGGCAAGGACGCCGACTTCGCCGCAGTGAACATCGCCAACGACATCTGCATGAAGGCCATGGAGATGATCCTCAAGCTCAGCCCTATCGGCGTGTTCTGCCTGCTGTGCCCCGTGGTGGCCGAGAACGGCCCCGCCGTGCTGGGCTCGCTGGCGAAGGTGCTGCTGGTGGCGTACCTGTGCTACGTGATCCACGCGGTGGTGGTGTACTCCGCCTCGGTCAAGGTGCTGGGCCACCTGAGCCCCGTGCAGTTCTTCAAGGGCATGATGCCCGCCATCATGTTGGCGTTCTCCTCCGCCTCCTCCGTGGGCACGCTGCCGCTGAACATGGAGTGCGCGCAGAAACTGGGCGCCGATAAGGAGGTCACCTCCTTCGTGCTGCCGCTGGGCGCCACCATCAACATGGACGGCACCGCCATCTACCAGGGCGTGTGCGCGGTGTTCATCGCCTCCTGCTTCGGCATCAACCTGACGCTGTCCCAGATGCTCACCATCGTGCTGACCGCCACGCTGGCCTCCATCGGCACCGCGGGCGTGCCCGGCGCGGGCATGGTGATGCTGGCCATGGTGCTCCAGTCCGTGGGCCTGCCTGTGGAGGGCATCGCGCTGGTGGCCGGCGTGGACCGCATATTCGACATGGGCCGCACCGTCGTCAACATCACCGGCGACGCCTCCTGCGCCATCGTGGTGTCCGAGATGCAGCGGAAGAAGAAGTAAGCGATTGTTGGGGAGCGTGGCTATGGGCGTGAGCAGAGCGCGCTGCGCGGTGGTCGGCGCGGCGAACATCGACGTGGGCGGCTTTCCGTCCGGACTGGTGGCCATGGGCGATTCCAACCCGGGGCGCGTGCGCCTGTCCGCGGGCGGGGTCGGCCGCAACATCGCCTGCAACCTGGCGCGGCTGGGGGTGGAGACCCACCTGCTGACCGCGCTGGGCGGCGATGCCTTCGCGGAGGTCATACGCGCCGACTGCGCCGCGGCCGGGGTGGACCTTAATCACGCGCTCGCCTGCCCGGAGGCCGAGAGCTCCGTGTACCTGTTCATCGCGGACGCCGGGGGCGACATGCAGCTCGCGGTCAACGACATGCGCATCTGCGAGCGGCTCACGCCGGAGGCCGTCGCGCCGGCGCTTCAATGGCTCAACGCCATGGACGCGGTGATCCTCGACGCCAACCTGCCCCCCGAGACCCTCGCCTTCCTGGCGGAGCGCGTGCGCGCGCCGCTGTACGCCGACGCCGTGTCCGCCGCCAAGGCCCGGCGGCTGCTGCCCATACTGCCGCGGCTGCGGGCCGTCAAGCCCAACGCCCTGGAGGCCGCCGTGCTGACCGGCCTGCCCGTGAGCGACAACGCCTCCGTGGAGGACGCCGCGTGCAGGCTGGTCCGGCTGGGCGTGCAGCGGGCGTTCATCACACTGGGCGAGCGCGGCGTGTGCTGCGCCGAGGCCGACCGGGCGGACTTCATCCCCGGCGCGCCCGCGCGCATGCGCAACGCCACCGGCGCGGGGGATGCCTTTACCGCCGCGCTGGCCTGGGCCGACCTCAGGGGCATGAGCGCGCGCGACAGCGCCCGGGCCGGGCTCGCCGCCGCGTCCATCGCCGTCGAAGCCCCCGGGACCGTCAACCCCGAGCTGTCCGAGGCTGCCCTGCTGGACAGAATGACCGGCATCGCCTGACGGCGCGCATCAATGTTAAGTTTGTCGTTTTCACGCAAAAGGCATTGCTTTTTCACCCGGCGGGTAGTCTCAGTAGGTAGAGCGCATCCTTGGTAAGGATGAGGTCGCCGGTTCGAATCCGGCCATCAGCTCCATTAAACCAGTCAGAAATGACTGGTTTTCTTATGCTTTTGGCCCAAAAATGCAGGATTTAATTTTTAATCCTGCATTTTTCATGACCTCGCACCGTGAAATCGGGGAAGTGTCACACAGAGCGTCAATTCCATGCACTTTTTTGTATTTTTCCTACTATAATATACATTTGTTTTTTGCATGTCACGTCAGGTGTCACATTCCCGCGCTTTCCGGCAGTCCGTAGAGCGCCGAAATCGGATTTGCAGTGTTAAGTTTTTGTTGTCTGCCCTTGACGTAATGCTTCAACGTCATGGCCGCCGTGGTGTGGCCCGCCGCGGCCTGGGCCTTCTTGATGTCCTTGGTGGCGTCGTAGATGTCCGTCAGCACCGTCGTGCGGAACCGGCGCGGCTGTATCGCCTCCTCGAAGGCGATATCCTTCTGGATGCGCCAGCACATCCGCCGCACCTGGGTGTAGCTGAGCGGACGCTCGCCGCCGAAGATGAAGTCGTCGGGCTTCCCTTCCGGCAGCCAGGCCAGTATGCCCGTCGCCAGGTCGATGGCCCGGCGGCTGGCTTCGGTCTTGGTGCCCTTGATCTCCGGAGCGTTGCGCGTCGGGTGGGTCACGGAGCGCTCGATGTGGATCACGTTCCGCTGCCTGTCGATGTCCCCGTGCTTCAGCCCCAGCGTCTCCTCCAGCCGCAGCGGGTGCAGCGCCATCAGCGCAATGAACGCCCGGTCGCCGGGCTGCTCCACCTGGCCGATCCTGGAGACGATGGTCTGCATCTGCTCCACCGTGTAGGGCTCCGTAGGCTTTGATGGGCGCCCGTTGATGCGGATGCTCTTCGACGCCAGCGGGTTCTTGACGATGATTTCATCCTCCATCGCCTGCTGGAAGATCATGTTCAGCACCATCTTCACCTTGAGCTTGGTCTCCCGCGCGCCCTGGATGCCGTTGAATAGCGCTTGGACGTCGGAGGGCTTTATGTCCTCAAGGTTCATTTCGCCGAAAGCCGGGTACAGGTAGAGCCTGAGCTGCCGGGCGTACGTGGTCGCCGTGACGGTCTCCACGTTGGGCTTCGAGAACACCTCGAACCACTGTCCGGCATATTCCCTGAAATTGTGCTTCGGCGCTTCCGCCCTGGTTTCCTCCAGGCTGACGTTGGCCGCCATGAGCAGCTTCTCCGCATATTCCTGTTCGCTGGTTGCGGTGATCCACATCTGCTGGCCGTTCAGCGTCACGCGCCGCCTGATTCTGGTCTTTGCCATGTCGCTATCCTCCTCAGATAGCAAACCACCCAAATTCTCTGCACAGTTGTCAAGCTGCGATGGCCTCGTTCCTATGATCGATTGTATCACATCTGATTGCAGTTTGCAAACTCCGACGAGGGCGTTGATGTCGTTTTCAAGGTGCGTCAGCCGCTCCTGCATTTCATCGGCCTGCATCGTCGTGTTCTTCCTGTTCGCCATTGTGCCACCCCGTTATTCCTCATAAATCAAATCTCCTTTTCTGCAAGTAACAAGTATGATTTCACCCGCCTACCTGCCTAACGCGCCTATTAAAGGTCAGCATTCACGAGCGTATGGACGCCGCGATAACCCCGTGCGCGCTTGCCGTGGCCGATGTCCAGGTTCTTGTCGTAGGTGATGCCCCATTTGCGCTCGGATTGCCGCAGGGTGTTGCCGAAGGTCTTCTCCGCCAGAGGCTTGTCCGCGTTGTCCTCACACCAGCGCAGATAGGTACGATAGAGCTGGCGGGTGGTCGCGCTGGTGTTGGGTTCAAACTGTATGTAGCCCGTGGATTCGAGGAAATCCAGGATGTTGTTGTCCGTCTTTCGGATTTCTTCCATGTTCCGCCGTGTGCGCTGGCTGACGGTGAAAACATAGCCATTGTCAATCAGGCGGTGCAGTCCTTCCAGGCACCACAAGAGGATGCCTTCCGCTTCCCCGCGCAGCCTGTCGCCGAGGCTGGTGTCTTCGATGCGGTTATCCGGTTTGTCCCTGACTTGCAGGACCAGTTGACGGCGATAGAAGCCGTCTGACCGGTCGTACAGCGCTGACAGGGAGCCATTGCCGAAACCGATCAATCGCACGTACAGATATCCTTGAACGCTCTGCCTACCCTTGCGCTCCAAGTCCATCTTGTCCTCCATCGTGATGATCGCCTTGAGCGTTTCCGTGTCCGGCAGGGCGTCCATCTTCATGTCGTCATCCAGCATGACGAGTTTCCCCTCTTGGTCAGCCCTTGCGAAACGATTGCAGGCCAATTTCTGGATGCTGCAAGTGTTCATGTTGTCGCCCAATAGTGCTCTGAGAACACGTCCGATTCTGGATTTCCCCTCGCCACCGCTGCCGATAAGCATCAACATCCTTTGAGCTTTATTTGTGGGAATCAGGCAGTAGCCCATAAACTCCTGCAAGGTCGGGATGTCATCCGGGTAGAGCAGTTCTTCCAGAAACGCCAGCCAGCGCGCAGGCGGCGGCGCTTCGGGATTGTAACTTACCGGCAGACGGTTCAGACAGAACGCCTTCTCTTCCGTGAAACGACGATCCATAATAGAATAAGTGCCGTTGTCCAGATGAACCCTGTCCGTCTGTATGGGCAATTCTTCCGTGAAAGTTGAAATCCGGATCGTTGCCAACAGGTTGTCGATGCACTTTGCCACATTGCTGTTCAGATACGGGCTTACGGCCTCGTAGAGCTCATTGCGCAGCGCGTCCCGGTTTACCTGTCCGTTCACATCATACAGGACCCCGTTGACGCACCGCATGGGATGTCGTTTCAGGAATGCGGCGCAAAACATGACCTCGTTGATCTGCTTGCCGTTGAACCATGAAGGGTATTCGGGTTCATCCCTTTTCGGCACTTCCTTTGTCAGAGACTGATGCAGTGCCATGATCTTCCCCTGCGGGATGTCTTTCCATTCGTTTCTCATATTCATTGATCCTTTCCCTGTCGTTGTCGTAGAGGTCAATCCGCGCCTGCAGCGTTCCATTTTCAAGGATGTCACGGAGATAGGCGATGGTATCCTGCTCCATCAACGCACAAAGAAAAGCATCGGGCCATTCTTCATCCCCGGGTTCAGGGGCTTGTCTTTCCTTTACGCATGCGTTGAATCGTTCATAGCGTTCCAACACATCCAGTGCCCATTTACACCAGTCGTTGAATCTGCGTGCGGTATCTGCGACGAAATTTGTTCCCTTCGGTTGATGCCTGTGATGGGATTTCTCATAGGACAGTCCAAACATTTCAGTCAGTTTCTCAGCCGCGTCCCGCTTGTCAACGTTCAGATAGTTGGATGTGAAATCTATCGCGTCACCGGAGGCATGGCAGCCGAAGCAGTAGTATCGCTCGTCCAGTTTCATGCTGGGGTGCCGGTCCGGGTGGAAGGGGCAGCACGCCATGCCGTTCCATCTGACCCGCAAGCCCAGCGCCTCCGCGGCCATTCGGGCTGTGACGTTCTCCCTGACCGCTTCAAATACCGTCACAATTCCCATTCCCTTCTGCGCGGACCATTCCGCGGCGGCTCGCTCCGCTGCTCTGCCATGATACTGTGCCCCGTGCCGAGAATGGAGCGGACGTTTTTCCACACAATGTCCAAATTGCGTTTTTGGGATGCGAGCGGCTTCAACTCCGTCCTCAGCTTATCTCTTTGTTCCATGAGCGCTGCCTTGGCAGATTTCAGCGCTTTGGGCGACGGATAATTGCCATCCGGGAACAACCTTTTCAACTCCCGTGCCGATTCCTCATAGGCTTCAATTTCGCTGCGACGCTCCGCGCGGAAACGCGTCTTGTCCCCAGCCTGCTCATATCGGGCGTACACCTTGTGGTTGCTGTAATACCGCCCGACATGTCGGATCTTCCGGTTGAGCAATCGGAGATCTGATTCAGATTGTTTCAGTCGGGAGGACATCTGCTGATGTCGCTTGTCGATTTCTTTCTTTGCCGATGCCAGCTTATCCATCGTCCCTATGCCGTTCTCCTGAATCCAAGCCACCGTCCGCGCCATGCGCTGGAGATTGGACAGCTCCACCTTCCGCGCATAGGCCCGGCTCTGCTGTGCCTTGACGCAGGTTTGCAAATCGACCACCAGTCGCAGGTTGGAGGGAATCAGGAAGACGCGCGGGAGGGTGGCAAATTCAGGACGCTGCTCCGGTTTGACGGAGACGTTCGCTGCAATTCTCTCCAGTATTACCTCACGCTGATAGGCACTGCCCAGGCTTCTGCCGGTGATGGGTTTTTCGCGTTTAGGATGGGTGAAGCTATATCGACCGCTCTTAAGTTGCGTGTTGATATTGTGCTGCTTCGTGAGGATGCGCATAAACTCCGCTTCATCCTTCGCCTCCATTGCAGCCTTGCCGATGGCGTCCCGCATCTGCTGTTTGACAGTTTCAAAGTTGGGATGAACCGGCTCATACCCATCCGCCCTGATCCGCGCGTTGATGCGATCCTTTTCCCTTTGCCCGCGCCGTTGGGCATGATATTCCGGATCGGTCACGTTTCTTTCGGACGGCTGATTGACATCCACCGTATGGAGATGCTCCCGTTCGCACATCTCCTGCAATTCCTCCAGCATCCTGTGCAGCAGCTTGTCCGTAAGGTGGTTCTTGAACCCGGCGAGACAATCCCGGCGGGTTTCCATGAACGGCTTACATTCTACGCTTTCCTTGCGCAGACTGTTTATGACGATATGCGTGTGAATGTTCCCGCTGCCGTTGTTGCCGTCCGCGTGAGTGACCACCAGCGCCTGGTGCCCGGCAAAGAATTGGTTGGCGAACTCCATCGACATGCCATGGGCCCGTTGAGGCGTCAGACCATTTTCCGTAGCGTCCTTTGGGTCAAAGCTGATAATGTAGTGGTGGGCCATGATCTCGCCCTTGCGCTGGTTCTTCCGAAAGGCTGTGTTCAGCTCTGCGCACTCCGCGTCGAAGGTCAACGGGTCGCAGTTGAGCCCATCCTGTATATAGAAATCGCGGGGAATCATGCGCCCGGCTTCATCCCGTATGGGCTTGTGCGTGCCCTCCTCACACTTAAACAACAGGTAACGCTGTATGTCGCCATAATCCCGCTTCTTGATGGCCAGATGCTTAAGTACCGCCATACCGCTCACCTCCCAGCCGCTGGATTTCCTTCTTGAGGTCGTACAGATCGGAGAGCGCGTCCATCGTCCTGTTGAACATCTCCGTGGATCTGGCACCGCCGCCGTTGTAATACCGCGCGATCTGGTTGATGTTGCTGCCAATGTGTCCAAGGTTTGCGAGGGCGCGCTTGATGTCCACGGGGTCCATGATCTGCTCGACCTTGACGATCACCTTTCCCTTGACCAGCATCTGGCGGATGTACTCTGATACGGACAGGTTCGCCACTTGCGCCGCTCGTTCAACCTTGTCATAGGTCACCTGATCGACGCGCAAATCGATATGCCGGGACTTCACCGGCGCTTTGTTGGTATTCTTTCTTCTCATGGTTTCCTTTCCCGACGCCGTGCGTCGTAGTGTGAACGCAGTGAACCGCAGCATGTAATGCTGCCTGCTGACGAGGGTATGGGGAGGGTGATCCCCATCAAGATGCCGCGCCGAAGGCTGACGCATAAAACGGTATGTTTTGTGCGACAAGGCGAATCTTGCCTTTTATAATCAGAGGTAGCCCCCTGCTGCGATCCGATGATTCAAACTGTAGGCCCGGGATATGCCGTGGTAATTGCAAGCGTTCCGCCATATTCCCGCACAATGCTGTCGCTATAAGCAGCTGTGGCCGCATGTACTGTCGATCATGACAGTAAAACCGGAAAAGCTGGTTTTTCATCACATCCTGACAGATAAACCCTGTCCGATTGCTGGCTTTTTCCACAGCCCCGGCAGTGTGAGACTTCTCTTTTGCCTTCAAAAACTGTCGGCAAATTCAAGGGCATCGTCGGCGGAATCCTCCACCTGATGATCCATAGCGGAGGTCTGCTGCGCGGCCTGCACGATGCCCGACAACAGCCCCAGCGGGAGCAATTCCCGCGCCGCTTCCCGAACGGTGTCGATCACCCGCTGGAGGAAGGCATCTTCCTTC
>CADASI010000010.1 GCA_902790525.1 uncultured Eubacteriales bacterium | reverse complement strand
GCGCAGCATCCCGTACTTCCCGATCTGCGGCGCGTTCTCCGTCTCGATCACCAGGTTCGGAAACAGGTAATCTCCCTTGCGATGATACGTCAGCTCCATCATGCTCTTGCCCTCCTTCTTCGGGTCGTTCGTCGTCTGTACTTTCATACTTTAACGTGGTAAAGCGATTATACACCGGGCTTTCACTTTTTGCAAGGGGTTTATGCAAATTTTCTTGAATGGGGTTTTCCCGGTCCCACGCGCGTATTTCCCGTCCAATGTCCATGAGGATGATCTCGGTGAGGTTGCTCACGGCGTTGCCCAGCACCGTGAGGGTGCCCAGCCGGTTGAAGAACTGGATGCCCCGGAAGTCGCTCTCATGGAGATAGCTTTCAGGATTCAGCCCGCAGCGCCGCGTCACCTCGTAGAAGATGGAATTCCGGAAAACGGCGCGGAAGGTCTCCCTCCGTGCCTCCTCCGGCAGCGTCACCAGCAGCGAGCCATTCATCTCCTGTTCGATGCCGTCCATCGCATCCTCCAGGTATTCGTCCGTCACCTGTTCGGCCACGTTTTCCAGTGCCAGCATGATAGAGCTGACGTCTGGCAGGTTGTAGGTGCCGGACAGGTAGGCGAGGAACCAATCCCGGTGCCGATCATCCAGCCGCCAGATGTAGGGATCGGGCGCACCGCGCACAGCATGGGTGTCCGCGATGTCAAAGACATAGCGCAACCGCTCTGGCTGGGTGGCGTCGTCGATGAGGGCGATGCCCTTCGCGCCGCGGTTGACCCAGCGCCCGACCTTCTGATTCCACGTATCCAGCGTGGCGCAGGCCGTGGCTTCGGGCCGCTGGGCGTAGATCAGCAGCTGCTCCAGGAAGCTGTAGCGGTACATCCGCGAAGCGGTGTCCATGAAGCGCATCCAGTCCTGCGGGGAACTGCTGACCGAACCGGCTTTGGAATAGGCCAGGTTGCGGATATTGTTCAGTTTCGCCAATCAGATCACTTCCTTGTCGCTCCGGCGAGGGGTGTGCTTAATCGTCGCTCTCCTCGTCGCTGTCGTCGTACTCCATGCCCTCGTCGTCATCGTCGTAGTCCTCGTGCTTGGGCTTGTACACCTTGAAGTACCAGCCGCCGCCGATGACCGCCAGCGCCAGCGCGCCGATCAGGGCATAGGAATTGATGTTGGTCTCCTTCTTCTCCGGCTCCACGGTGATGACCTGGGGTGTAGGGGCGGGCGTGGGCAGCTGAATCTGCACCGTGGGCGCGGGCGTGGGCGTCGGGGCGGTATAGCCCTCGATGAAGTCAGAAACATCGTCCTCATTCACCTTCGCCAGCATATACACATTTTCAGAAGTCCTCGCCCTGTCCACCACGATGAAGAAGCTGTTGTTGTTGCTGGTGGTGATGGTGTAGAACTCCTTGGAGCCGTCCGATATATCGTCCAGCACCTCGCCGTTTCCTGCGATGGTGAAGGGCTGCATGGAGACCTCCGGCAGCGGCGCGTAGGTGATGTCCGGCGTGGGGCCGGGCGTGGGCGTGACCTCGATGATCTCGGCGGGCTCCGTGTCCACCTCGGCGGCCTGGGGGACGTTGGCGTAGGCCGGCGCGCCCATCAGCAGCGCCGATACGCCCAACAGGAGGGGTATGGTTTTCATCAGCTTTCGGATTCTCATGGTTTCCTCTCTTTCCGGCATATCAGATGCCGCTTAATTGTCATAGAAGGGCAAGCGCCCGAAGCACAGGAAGTGCGCCTTGAAGTAGCGGGTGTCGATGCGCCCGTACTTGATGGGGTTGCCGCAGTGGATCATGGTGTTTTGCCCAACATAGATGCCGACGTGGGAAGCGCCGTCCGTGTCGTAGGTCTTTTCAAAGAACACCAGGTCGCCGGGCCGGGCCTGGTCGGGAGACACATAGGTACACATCCGGCAAAGCTCCTTCGCCCGCTTGCTGCCGACATTCCAGCCGTTCCCGCAGTGGTTCAGCACCCAGCACACGAAGCCGGAACAGTCGAAGCCGGTGCGCGGACTCTTGCCGCCCCACACATAGGGCATTCCCAGGTACTTCTCCGCTTCCCGGATCATATTGGCGAACTTCACGTCGGACAGGGCTTCGGGCGGAATGTCAAAGTGGATTCCCGAGCTGCCGACGCCGAAGGCCGCCGAGAGATCGAACAGGTAGGGGCGGTTGCCGTAGGTCTTGTTGAGCGCGTCATAGAGTATGGTTTCCTCCTCGGTCATGTTGGCGCGGGCCACCATGTCGAAGTAGTGGTTGGTCAGCACGGCGTACTGCGTCCAATGCTCATACTCCACCTCCTGCTCCACAGGGTACTCCTCGATGACCGTCAGGCCAGTTGCCTCGTCGTAGACCTCCCGCGTCTCCATCACCGTCTCCACGCGCGTCCGCATCTCACTGCCCGTGGACAGGGAGAGCGAATACTGCTGCCGGAACAGGCGGTTGATCTCAGCCTTGACCTCATCATTGTAGGTGAAGCCGCCGAATTTCACCTGGAGATAGGAGATCAGGTGATAGGGATTGTGCTCGATCTCGTCGATCTGGTATTCGTAATCATCATAGCCGGGGTGGGACGTTTGCAGGCCGTAGACCTGCGCGCTCAGGCCGTCCTCCAGCGCGCAATAGGCGTTCTCGGCGGCGTAGATGTCCTCATCCGTAGATACATAGGTGGTGGAGATCACCGTGGTGCCGCCACCGTGCACCAGCGAGGCCACGCTGGACATGGACACGCCGATCAGGGCGAAGATGATGCCCGCGGCGGCCACGCCGATGATCGCGCCCTTGTGCTCCGCGAAAAAGGACTGCGCCGCTTTCTTCGCCTTCGCCGGGATGGAGAAGGACGTGTCCGCAGATTCCACGAAGCCACCCGCCGACACCACGGATTGCTTGCGCTTGGCGGCGATGGCGGCGCGCTGGCGCTTCTTCTTGTGAAAGGCGCGTATCTGTTCCTTTTTCCGATGCTCCACCTGGGCGGCATGTTCCTGCTTCACGGTTTCCGTCCGCGCTTTGCTGCCGCTGCGCCGGTTGGAGGAGCGTTTGGAGGACTTGGCGAGGGTCGCCGTCTTTCGAGCGGCGAGGCCGCTGGCTTCGACGGCGCGAACGCCGTCGTTTTCCTCTCCAGCCTCACGAAGCTGCTGTCCAGCATAGAGCAGCGCCGGGGTCGCGGCGGTTTTCACCGTCCGCTTCGCTATTCTGCCAGCGCCGTGAACGAAGCCAGAGTCTTCATCCGAGAAATTGAGGTGACTTTTGCGCTTTGCGGAGGCGAGACTTTCCGTGCGGGTGGTTTCGCCCTCTGCCAGCTCCTCAAACGTCTCGGCTGCGGCTTCCTCCTTTGCCTTTGCCTCTCGGAAAGCGTTAGCCTGTGCGCGCTGGCGCTGCTTAACCTCGGACGGAGTATGGGTATCGCCGTCTGCCGATTCTTCCAGCTCTTCAATGGGTTCTTCGGAACCGGCTTCCATCTTCATCCCACCGTCATCGGAAAGAACGCGCCGCTGTTTTCGCGGCTTTGCTTTGGTGTCAGGCGTATCGGTGGATTCGACCTCAGCCTGTTCGCTGATCTCCGCTTCAAGCCGTTTCTCCTCTTCATCGTAGCGGAGCCGGTTGGCGCTCCTGCGCTGGTCGCGCTTTTTATCGCCCGTATCCCTCGCGGAGCGATCCCGAAGATCGTCCGAGCGATACTTGAAGCGACTGCTGCGTCCCGGTGGAGAGGCATTTTCATCGGAGGCACGGGCGGCCTGACGCCGCTGGGATCGGCTGTGGGAGGGAAGATCTGCGGAGAGAATTTCCAGCGGTTCATCAGTTTCCAGCAGGCTTTCAGCCGGTTCTTCCTCTATGGCCTCACGGCCCCTTGCAAGCTGGCGCGGCTGTCCCCGGCCACGCTCGCTGGGACGCGATTCCACATCATCATCACGGTCATACCGGCTGGCATCCCGTTTGACGGCTTTTGTCCTGCCGGGCGCGGGCTTTCCTTCCTCCAGCCCTTCCTCCAATGGGCTTATCCCGTCATCCGGCCCTCGCGCCATGTTTACGTCCAGCTCGACATCCTTCTTGCCGACCCTGCGCCGCTTCTTCGTGCGCACGTTCTCCTCGACCACCGCGCCGCGAACACGCCGCTGGACGAGCTTGTCCTTGGCCTTGTAGATGCGCTTTGCCATGCGATTTCTCTTCCTTTCATTCGTTGGTTTTCCTGGCGACCACGACCATGCGCCCGTTCTTCTGTGAGTATTCGCAGGTAGAGAGCGTCAACAGCTTATCGCCGTACCGCGCCGTCACGCCCGTGTCGTACAACGCCCGCTCCCGGCAGGTGCTGATGTAAGTATCGTATTCCTCCGCGCTGTTCGCCTTGGAGAAGGCATAATACGCAAAGTCATGGCCGGTGTAGACGGGCGTGGTGAAGGCGAACATGACCTCGTAAATCTCCTGCCCGTGCAGCGTCTCATAGACGATCCGCTTATGTTCCTCGTAAAAGGATTGCTTCTTGTACTTGTTGAGTGCCGCGAACATCTTTCCACTGTTCATGTGGTGCCCGTAGATGATCACGTTATCGCCGTTGTCGGGATCGCAGTTTTCCGCGATAAACAGCGCACCTGCGGAGGTATGATTGCCGTTGAAGTCGCGGTGGAGATAGTAATTCTTCTGGCCGGGGCGGTACATCACGGGGTAGTCGATGACCGTCCCCTCAATGGTGATCCACGCCACGCAGTCCGGATTCTTCTCATGCAGCGCCAGCAGCCCGGAGTGGATGACTGGCGGTGAGGTCGGCTCCGGCGTTTCGTCCGGCAGACTCTCCTCACCGTTTTCCTGCGATTCGTCGCCCACCTGGTCGCTTTCTTCCGCATTGGTGACTGTCGTCGTTGCCATCGGCGTGACGGTTATGCCGTCCACATGGGAATCATCCCCAGCGGCATGAATCGCCGCCAGCTCAGCATACAACGAAGCCGACTGCGCTTCCTCCCGCATATAGGGGATGAGGTTCACGGCGCTGACGCCTATCCCGCCTATGGAAACCACAAGCAGGCCAATGCTAAGAATCTTCCTCATGCTCATTGTCCTGCTGCTCCCTCGCCATGCGCGCCTCGACCTCCTCCGGCTTGGTGGTCATCAGGCTGTACAGCCGCGTGGACTTGTCGAAGCGATCCCGGAAGGGGATGATAACGTTGCCGTAGAACAGCAGGCCCTCGCCCTCCTGGGAGTTGGTAACGTGGGAGAGCTGCCGCGGGCTGATGTTCAGCTGCTTGGCGAGGATGGCCCTGTCGCCGCCCGCCTGGTTGAGCATGATGATGAAGTCGCTATTTTCAAAGATGTTCTCGATCTCCCGGCTGGCCAGCAAATCCTTCACGTTCTGCGTGATGCCCGTGGGAATGCCGCCCCACTTCCTGAACCGCTTCCAGATGTCGATGGAATAGGAGGCTGTCTGCTCCTCCTTCAAAAGCAGGTGGAACTCGTCGATGTAGTAGCGGGTGGCCTTGTGGGAGAAGCGGTTGATGGTCACACGATTCCACACCTGATCCTGGACGATCAGCATCCCCAGCTTTTTCAGCTGCTTGCCCAAGTCCTTGATGTCGAAGCAGACGATTCGGTTGGTCAGCTCCACGTTCGTCTGGTGGTTGAACACGTTGAGGCTGCCGGTGACGTAGATTTCCAGCGCCGTGGCAATGTAGGCCGCCTCCTTTTCCGGCTGTTTGAGCAGGCAGTTGTACAGGTCGCCCAGGATGGGGATGTTCTCCGGGCGTGGGTCGCGCAGATACTTGTCATAGATGATGGCGAGGCACCTGTCGATGACGGATTTCTCCTTCGGGTCGATACCGCTGCGCGACCCCATGATCAGCTCGCACAGGGAGAGGATGAAGTCGGACTTCAGGCGCAGCGGGTTTTCATCGTCAGAGTAGTCCAGGTTGAAATCCAGCGGGTTGATGTAGTCGTGGCTGCTGGGGGCGATGCGCACCACCTGGCCGCCCAGCGCCTGCACCAGCGGGTAATACTCGCCCTCCGGGTCGCAGATGATCACGTCGTCCTCAGAGAAGAAGAACACATGGGCAATCTCCCGCTTGGCCGTGAAGGACTTGCCGCTGCCGGGTGTGCCGAGGATCAGGCCGTTGGGCGTCTTGAGCTGCTTTCGGTCGGCGTAGATCATGTTGTTGGACACGGCGTTCAGGCCATAGTAGACCGATTCCTCGCCGGGGATGAACAGCTCCTGCGTCGTGAAGGGCACGAAGATAGCGGTGGAGGTGGTGGTCAGCGCCCGCTTGATGGGCACCTGGTTCCAGCCCATGGGCAGGCTGCTGACCATGCCCGCCTCCTGCATGCAGTCAAGCCTCCGCAGCGCGCAGTTGTAGCGGTGCGCCACGCCGTCCACCTGTCCCACGGCGTTTTCCATCTCCTCCCGCGTCCGTTCGGTGTTCAGCACCAGCACCGTCACCAGGAACAGGCGCTCGTTGCGGGATTGCAGATCGTCCAGCAGGTGCTGGGCCTCGCCGGAATAGGTGTTCAGGTCGGAGGGGATGATGTCCATGTCGTAGCCGGAGCGCACAGCCTTCTTCTGCTCCTCGATCTTCATTTTGTTAATGTCGCTGACCTTGCCTTTCACCATCTTGATGGCGGCGCTCTGTTCGATGGACTGGATATGCATGGTGATGACCATATCCCGATCCAGGTCGAGGAACTCGGCCAGCATCTTGTCGGAAAGCTCGGAGGCAAGAATCTGGAGATAGGACACGGCGCTGTAGCGGTTCCCCATGCGGTAATAGCGCCGGTTCTTGAAGTTGAAGCTGGTCGGGGCGATGTAATCCTTGGTGGACATCCCCGACTTCAGCACCAGGTCGTAGCTGAACTCAAAGGGCGCTTTGGCGTCCGGGTTGAAGAACTCGTACATCTGCTTCAAGCGCTCCGCGCCGGTCAGCGGGTAGGCCACCACGCCCAGCACCTTGAAATTGGTGAGGATGTCAGCCTCGATGCGCTCCAGCTTCGGCTTGGCCTCTCGGAAGTTATCCGCCTCGATGGAATAGGTGATGTACTTGGTGCGGATCAGGCCGTTATTGCCCTTCTGGAGCTGCTCCCGGAGCATATTGGCGTATTCTTCCATAAGGTCGGAGAAGCCGTCGTTCCGGGGACGCACCTTGATGAGATTCTCCAGCTCCGCGGCGATGCTGTGCCGGTTGGAGAAGGTCAGCTGGGCGTGGATAGTGTAGTCGAAGTAGTTGAGGAACTCCGACCAGCCGTCGAAGATGTCGGCCTTGTCGTCGGGCTGCGCCAACTGGTAATTCAGGTCGAGGTAGCGGATGGTCTTGGAATACAGCCGGTCATGGACGCGGCAGATGCCATCCTTTCCCATCTCACGGTAGGGAATGGTAGCCTGGGCGGATATCGCCCGCTTGTTCTGCTTCTCCGACTGGGGCTTCTTCGCGCCGTTCCTCGCGCCCTTTTTCTTCGCGGCGGCTTTGTGCTTGGCGGCGGCCTTTTTACGGGCGGCCTGGCGCTTCGCCGCCTCCTTCGCCTCCCGCTTCGCCGCTTTCTCCGCGGCGCGGCGCTGCCTGCGGCTCATGGGCTTTCCCCCAGACGGCGCATCGACGAAATCCGTCTCGTAGGCGCTATCCGGCATTTCCACATTGGTGGTCATGCCCGCGTCAGCGCTTCTTTTTCTTCGGAACATTCCTGGCTCCTTTCCGGGCAGTACCCTTCGCGGGTACGGCCTTTTTCTTCTCATAGAGGTTGGTCATTTCATACTTGCGAACGCCGGGCCGCAGGAACTTGGTGGTGATGAGGTTCTTCAGCACCTTTTCCAGCGGCAGGCCGTCGCGCTCATACATGGCGAACAGGAACGCGGGCAGCATCAGCAGCACCATGCAGGTGGCCGAAGTGGTGGTGCCCAGCGCCTCCCGCGTCAGGAAGTAGAACGGCAGGCCAATCGCCGCGGCGAGGGCAAAGCATATCAGCTGTCGCCGGGTCAGGTTGAACACCAGCTTGTTCTTGACTTTCGTCAGGTCTTTGGGGACGGAGACATAGGCCATATTGGACTCCTTTCATCGTTTTATCAGTGCGCGTTGAATACGGACTTGGACAGGCTGCCGGTTTTCAGCAGCGCGAAGCACAGCATGACGGTATAGGCTGCGATGCCGAACAGCGCCGAGTGCATGTTGTCGGAGATCTGCATCGTGGAGACCAGCACGGCGTAGATCGCCACGCACACCATGATGAAGAAGCCCTGGAACGCCAGCGCCAGCAGTCCGCGCAGGTAGTTGTTGCCGATTTGTCCCCACTCCCGGTTGCTCATGGTGGCAAAGGGGATGGCGGCGACAGAGGAATACAGATAGATTTCGATCATGCGGCCATACAGAACCACCGTGATAATGACCGACATGACCTTCATGCCAAAGCTCACCAGCAGGGTCTCCAGGGCCAGAAGGACCAGCTCTCCCATTTCCATCGTCTGCATCGTTGTGCTCATCTGCCCGACCAGCGAAGATATGTCTATCGCCGTCGAGCCTCCGATCACTCCCGCCGCGCTGTTCACCACATGCTGGCCCACGTCGAATATTGCCATGACCATATCAAAGGTGTGGGACACAATCCACACGGCCACCCACATCTTGAAGAAATACTTGAAGAACATGAAGGTGTCCACGTCGTGCATATTGTTGGCGCTGGTGACCATGGAAATCAGCTCATAGCACAGTATGAACGTGATGATCATGCCTGCGATGGGGATGATGACGGAATTGGAGAGGTTGCGTATCATGGAAAAGATACTGCCGTTCCAGCCCTGGGGGGTCTGTCCAACCTGACTTGCTATCTCGCCGGTCTTCTGATTGACATCGGTGAACATGTTGGTCAGGTTGGACGTGACCATGCCGGAGAGGAGCTGGCGCATCCATTTCTCTATCTCTTCAAACAGAGCGTTAAACATGGGTCAGTTCCTCCCATAGTCGTTGTGCCGCTTATCCGAACAGGCCGGACAGCAGAGGGATCAGCTGGGTGCCGATCAGGGCAACGCCGCCGCCCGCCATGAGCTGCTTGATGCCCTGGGACTTCGCGCCGGGGTTGTCGTTGCCATAGCCTTCCAGCAGGTTGATGACGCCCCAAGCGCCAAGGCCAGCGCCGAGGGCGACCACGAGGGTCTGGAGAATGGTGATTGCGGAGTTGAAGAATGCCATATTCACATTTCCTTTCTGTGTTGGAATGAAGAAAGGAGGTCAGCTCGCGGGCTGATCTCCCTTCGGGTCGATTTGCGGGACGCTGCTTGCGTCGTACTCATAGACTTCGCAAACATCGTCCGGCTGGACGTGCAGCCTGTGCCGCAGGTAGGTTTCTATGTGAAAAGCGTTCTTGGGATTGGCGTCGGACAGCATCCGGTAACGCTTGTGCCGGGTGATGTCGTATTTGTCCGAGAGGAAGGGCCTCACGCCCCTCAGCTGGAGGATGCACTTATTGCCGTCCATGACCGCAAGCTCGTCGCGGCTCATGAGCTCATGGCCGGTTTTCTGGTAGTTGAGGCCCATTGACCGGCTCTGCCCGCGGGTGTCAGAGGTGTTGTACAGGTCAATGGTCTCCTTTCCGAGCGTCTCGGAAATCTCCTTCAGCGTGCTCGGCTCTTTCCCGCCCAGAAAGAGCATGGTATCGCAGTTGCCAATGATGGTCTCAGCCGCGTCCTTGTAGATGGTCTTGAGCTGGGACTGCGATTGCAGGATAATGTTGGCCGACATTTCCCGGCTTCGGATCGTGGCGATCAGCTTGTCGAACATGGGGATCTGCCCGATGTTGGCAAACTCGTCCAGCAGGAACCGCACATGGTAGGGCAGCCTGCCGCCATGTACATCGTCCGCGCGGTCACACAGCAGGTTGAACAGCTGGCTGTACATCATGGCGACCACGAAGTTGAAGGTGGAGTCCGTATCGCTGACGATGATGAACAGTGCTGTGCGCTGATCTCCAATCATGTCCAGCTCCATCTCGTCATAGGCCAGCAGGTCGCGCAACTCCGCGATGTCAAACGGCGCGAGGCGCGCACCGCAGGAGATGAGGATGCTCTTCGCGGTCTTGCCCGCCGCCAGCTTGAATTTGGCGTACTGTCGAACCGCAAAGTGATCCGGCTTGTCGCGAGCCAGATCGTCAAACAGCAGGTCGATGGCGTTCTTGAACGTTTCATCCTCCTCACGCACCTCAAAAGCGTTGATCAGCTCCAGCAGCATCGTGAAATTCTGCTCGTCCTCCGGGGCTTCATACCACAGGTAGCCGATGAGCGCGCAGAACAGCAGGCGCTCCGATTTCACCCAGAAATCCTCGCCGGCCTTGTCGCCGTCCCCCTTGGTGTTGGCGATCAGCGCATTGACCAGTTTCAAAATGTCCTTCTCGCTGCGAATGTACTGGAAAGGGTTGTAGTGCATGGACTTGGCGAAGTTAATGGTATTCAGCACCTTTACGCGGTAGCCGCCCCTGACGAGCATCCTGCCGCATTCGATGACCAGGCTGCCCTTGGGGTCAGTCACGACGAAGCTGACCTTCTCCGGCATCTGCATCAGATTCGGCTTGACGAAAAACCGCGTCTTGCCGGAGCCGGAACCGCCGATGACGATGACGTTCTTGTTTCTGGCGTATTTGGGGAGATAGGGCCGCCCGTTCATGGTCAACCGTTCCGTAGCTGTGAGGATGATGTTGTTCTCGTATACGGGATCGATGAACGGGGCGATGTCCTTCGGCGTACCCCAGCGGGCGGAGCCGTACTCGCGCCCATGTCGGAACTTCTTGGCGTTGCTGGCGCGGTAGGCTACCACCAGCCGCACGATAGCTGCTGCGGCGACGCCGAACAGCAGATCGCGGGGATGGAAGCTGACCAGCGGCCGCCCAAACGCCATCTGTGCGTTGGACAACAGCACCACCAGCCGGGAAAGCAGATTGTTCCCCGGACAGAGGCGGTACAGCCAGCCCAGCTTATCGCCCACCCAGGCGATGAGGATATAAGGAAGCAGGCCGATCACGACCTGCTTCGCGTTGATCGTAGGCGGCAAGCGTGGCAGCCAACGGGGTTTGCGCTTGCCCAGTTTCCTTTTCCTGGTACTCAACGGGATTCCGTCCTCTCTTTTTTCTTCTCGCGCTCCCGCGCCCGCTGGGACATGGTGCGTTTCATGGCAACGGACAGCTTTTTCTTGACGGAGGGCTTCTTCTCTTTGGTGGCATACTCGGAGTATTCCTTGAAGGCCGCCTCCATCGTCTTGACATCCCGCGCCCGGAAGAACACGAAGTATCGCGGCGGTTCTGCCGCCTTGTCCTTTTTCAGCGCATAGTCGATTCCGTACTTCCGGGCATAGCGTTCAAAGGACTTGATGTTCTCGTCGGTGATCTCGATGTTAGAGAGCTCGCTGCCCTCCGTCTGTAAATCCCGGAGGGACTGCTTGCCCCTGTTGACGGCAACATCCTCCTCCTGATACGCTGCTTCCCGTCGCTGGACATTCTGCTTGTGCTTTTCCCTGGCGCGGAGTATTGCGCGCAGCGCCGCTTTCAGTGTCTGCGCCGTCACCTTCGCGCCCCTGATATACACGGTAATCGTCTTGTGGTTAATCTCTTCCTGCATATCTCTCACGCTCCCATGCTTCCATTTCCCGTTCCGCGTCGCTGCTGACGATGATGCAGGCGTAGCCGATCATGCCTATCAGCAGGACGAGGGCGACGCCGATGATGATGAGGATGGTTTTCAAAGGATCACCTTCATTTCGATTCTCGAATGATTCTTGCGTTTCTTCATATCCTATGGTATGATAGAGACAGAAAGGGGGCTGTGACCATGTGTGATAAAAACGAAGCCCTGTCGATCCTGAGCGAAGTCTACGAACGCTGTTCGCCCATCCTGCCGATCAGCGACGCATATTTGTATGGCTCCTACGCCCGCGGTGACTATCGCCCCTATTCCGACGTGGACATCATGCTCATCTCAACGCTTCCTGAAAAGGAAATCAGAGCGCGGAATATACTGATCTCGTCGATTGTCGGAGATATGTGCATCGACCATGACGTGACTATATCCGTGAGCGTTCGTTCAAAGGAACAGTTTAGGCCGCAATCTTTGCCCTATCACAGAAATATTGTGACGGAGGGAATCCGATACAACGCCGGAGGCGTCAGCGCATGACCATCGAGGAAAGACGCGATTTATCGAAAGCGCGCTTTGACCGCGCCCGCGATTGCCTGCATACGGCAAAGGTCAACCGTGAAATCAGCGACTATCGTGCCGCCGCGAATCGCTCATACTATGCCATATTCCACTCCATGCGGGCGGTCCTCGCGTTGGAGGAGGTCGATATGAGCAAGCACAGCGGCGTCATGGCTGAATTCAGGAAACGCTATCTGAAAACCGAGCTACTCGACCGCAATCTCTCCGCGATCATCACGCAGGCGTTTGAAGTCCGCAATGCCAGCGATTACGATGATTTCTACATCGTCGCAAAAGAGGATGTCGATCTACAAATCGACAATGCAATCCAGTTCATGCGCACCATTGGCAATTACCTGATTGCACAGGGCGTTGCAATCTCTCTTGAAGAAATCGAAGGAGCCGAAGCATAGCGACGGCTCCTTCTCACATTCTGTCAGAACTTCCTGCGATTCTTCCGCATCACCAGCACAGCGGTCATCAGCCCCAGCAGGGCGACCACGCCGATGCCGCCCCACAGCAGCGGGTTGTTCATGTCGCCGGTCTTGGGCGTATCCGGCATGGGGGTTCCGGGCTGCTCCGGGTTTTCCTGCGCGTCCTTCATGGTGACGGTCTGGATCTCGCCGGTATCCTTGACCTCAAACTCCACATCCTCCGCGACCAGGTAGCCGGACGGCGCGGTTTCCTCGCGCAGCGTGTACTTACCGATAGGCAGCATCTCGATGTAATGCGGCTCGGTAGTGGAAGTCCAGGTCTCCACAACCTTGCCCTCGGAATCCAGGATGGTCAGCTTCGCGCCTTCCAACTCCTTCTTTCCGGTCAGGTCTGTCTTGGAAATCTTTACCTTCGTCACATCATCCTTCATCTCCACAGCCTGCACTTCGCCGGTGTTTAAGATCGTGAATTCGATGCTCTCGGCGGTGGCGTAGCCCGACGCGGCCAGCGTCTCTGTCAGGGTGTAAGCCTTGCCCACGACCAGGCCGGTAATGCGGTGCGGCTCCTTCCCGGAAGTCCAGTTGTCTATCACGTTGCCATCCTCGTCGGTCACTTGGAGGCTCGCGCCCTCCAATTCCTCGCCGGTGGTGAGGCTGGATTTGGTCACGTCCACAATGGTAGGCGCATCCTCAAAAGTGTACTCCATCTCTACGACAGCGACATCGGTGTTGCTGCCGTCAAAGGTGAAGGTCTGCGCGTTGGGATCGGAGGCATAGCCCGCGGGAGGCGTGATCTCCTTGATAACGTAATCGAAGCCCACCGGCAGATCGACCTCAAAGGTCAGCTTACCATTGGAATCGGTGGCCCGCTGCTCGATCAGGGTATCCTTCGCCAAGATGATCTTCCCATTCTCGCCGGTGATGTCCTCGGCACTGTACAGGCCGAACACCGCGCCTTCCAGCAGCCTGTCGTCGTCCTTTTCCTTCTTCACGACAGTCACGCGCGCTCGCTGGCGCTCGTTCTGCCATGCTTCGGAATAGGTTACGACGGGCGTTTTGGAATCTCGGTAAGTCAGGTCGATCAGGCGCGGTTGGTCGTCCAGCACATACCCATCCTGCGTGGCGATCTCTTTCACCATATAGCGGCCCAGGGGCAGGTTTTCCATAATTGCCACGCCGGTGTTGTCCGTGGTGATGGTGCCGATCTGTGTCCCCGCGGCGTAGTAATCCGGGGAAACGCCGTCCGCCTGCTTGATGTCGTCATAGGCATACACGCCGAAGGTCACGTCCTTCAAGCCTCCCGTGATGAAGGAGAAGGTGTTGCCGATCCAGCCGGTGGCGCTGTCCAACACGGACACGTCGCTTAGGAACTCGCCGGATTTGTTGATAATGATCTTGCCCGTGGGCACCTCGTCCTTCATGATGACCTTCTGAATCTCGGCGGTATCGCCCACGGTGAACTTCACCGTATTGGAAATCAGATAGCCATACGGAGCGATGTCCTCGCGCAGCGTGTAGGTCGCGCCGATGGCCAGCCCTTCGATCAGGTGAGGTTCACCCGCCACGGAAGTCCAAGAATCAATCTCTTTCCCGCTTGCATCCAGCAACGTCAGCTTCGCGCCATCCAGCTCCACGCCGGTGGTGGCGTCGGCCTTGCTGATGGCCACGCGGGTTGGCTGGTTCTCATAGGTGCCGGTGACGGAGACCACTTCCACGTCCTGCCCCTGATAGGCCGCCTCCAACTCGATCACTTCATCCGACAGAACGTAGCCCACCGGAGCCTGAAGCTCGTTGACGAGGTACTTGCCCAAGGGCAGGTCAATGTCAAAGGCCACGCTGCCGGTCTCGTCGGACACAGCAGTGGAGATGCAGGTCCCGGCAGGCACGATAACGGCGTCGTGGGCACGGATGTCCTCGCCCGCATACAGTCCCAATGTCGCGCCGGGTAGCTTAATGTCCTTGCCCTCGGCCTTTTTCTCCACGACCAGGCTGACCTTTTGGCGGGCGTCGGCCACCGTCGCGGCCTCCACCACGATCTCCGTCTCCTGATCGGCGTATGCCAGCGTCACGGTGACTGGCTCGGCGTTAAGGACAAAGCCGGTGGGTGCTTTCTTCTCAACCACCTTATAGGTGCCCAGAGGCAAATCCTCGGTGTGGGCTTCGCCGTTTTCGTCGGTGGTCAGCGTGGCGACCACAGTACCCGCGGCATATTCCAGATAGCGGTTGCCGTCCGCGTCCCTCTGGTTGTCCGCGGTGTAGATGTCCTCGGCGGCGATGACCTCGAAGGATGCGCCGGGCAGCCTCTGCACCTCGTAGATGAACTGTCCGTCCTCATAGCGGGACAGCATTTCGCCCTCCTTGTACACGGTGACGCGGCCCCGCGCGGGCGCATCGTGCATCGTCATCTCGATCACCAGGTCGCCGGATACGGCGTCCACCTGGTGGAGCGCTTCGTCGCTGATGGTCACATCCGCTTCGGCGCGGTTCAGCGCATAGCCGAAGGGCGCGTTGATCTCCGTGATGCGGTAGTGGCCGGGGCGCAGCGTTTCGGGCAGCGTCAAGGTGCCGCTTTCGTCAGTGGTGAAGGTGGTGTGCTTCACAGTCTGGGGGTAGGTCGTCACCTGCTCCACAAAGGTGTCGTTGTCCATATCGTAGATGGAGAACTCCGCGCCGGGCAGCAAAATCGTCCGGCCCGTGGCGCTGTCCACCTTGTAGATTTTCAGCTTCGCGGCGAACTCCTCGTCCAACAGCACCCGCCACACCTGGGGCTTCGTGGGGTTGTTCTCCTTGATGGTGACAATGAAATCGTCCACGGGCGCGTAATTCTTCGGCGTCGTGGTCTCGCGCACAATGTAGGTGCCGAAGGGCAGCGGGACGGAAGTGGCGTGTCCCTTCTCGTCGGTGAAGATCTCCGTTTCACCGTTCGCGCCCAGCGCCATGGGTTCCGCGCTGGAGAAGTCGTAGCTACCGTCCGCATTCTTCATCAGGTCGGATACCAGCCACGCGGTAAAACCCGCGCCTTTGATGAGATCGGCATCGGTTTTACCGTTGTTCGCGGCCTTGATGACCTGGAAGGGCTGCTTGATGACCTGCTCCTTCACGGCGGCTTCCACCAGAATCAGGTACTTGGTGGGATCGTACTTCGTGCAATCCACCTCGTACACGTTGGCATCCAGCAGATAGCCCGCGGAGGGCGTAATCTCCTTGAGGTAATACTTGCCCAGAGGCAGCCTCTCGGCCCTGGCGTCGCCCGCCGCGTCCGTGGTCATGGTCGTCACCAGCGCGTCCTTCTCATAGAGCGTGCCTGTCTTGCCGTCCGGATGGACGATGGCCTCACGGGCATACAGCGCGTACACCGCGCCGGCAAGCTGGGCGTCGCCCTGCTCGAAGGTGGTCTCAGCGTCCTTCTTGTGGAGGTTCAGCGTAGCCGTGATGCGATCATTGGAGAAGGTGTACCCATACTCCGAAACCGCCTGCGTCTGCGCGGCGGCGCTGAAAGCAAACTCGTACTTGTCCACACCGAAGGTGTAACCGGCGGGCGGCGCGACTTCTCGCACTTCATACTTGAAGCCGACAGGCAGGTCGGCGGCAAAGGCGGCGCTGCCATCCACGCCGGTCTTAATGGTTTCGATCAGGGTACCAGCGGATACGAGATTGTCGCCCTTGTAGCTGGTGATGGCGCTTACAGCGTAGATGGCAAACGTGCCGCCCGCCAGGGGATTCTTCGTTTCGCCGTCCTGCTTGTGGATGGAGACGGCGGCCTTTTGGCGCTCATTGGTGAAGGTGGTCTCGTTAAAAGCCACCTCCGCGTCCTGGCCCGCGTATTCCAGTTTCACGATGTGCTTCTCGCCCGACAGGACAAAGCCCGTGGGTGCCTGCGTCTCCGCCACGACGTAGCTGCCCAGGGGCACGTTGTTCAGCATGACCTCGCCGCTGTCGTTGGTGGTCAGGCCGTCCGCGACCACGTCGCCCTTCTGGTACATCAGCGCGCCGTCCGGGGTGTAGATGGCGCTCTCGGCGGTGACGCGGTACACCGCCCCGGAGAGCTTGCGGGTCTCATAGATGAAGCGAACGCCGGTATCGGTCATGTCCGCGCCGGTCAGCACCTCGCCGCGCTTTGTGATCTTCAGGCCCGCCGTCTGCTGCTCGTCCTTGACCATCGCCGTGACGGAATCCCCGTCTGGCATGTCCACGGTGTAAACCGTCTTGCTCAGGCGATAGCCCGTGGGCGCTTGCAGCTCCTTCAGGTAAAGGCGGGTGTATTCCCGCGCGATGGTGCAGGAGGCGGAGCCGTCCGCGCCCGTGGTCATGGTGGTCAGTTGATTGGTGCAGTCGGCATCGGAATACACACCGATGACCGCGCCTGCCAGATGCACGTCCGTGTTGGCGGCATCGGCCTTCACGATGTTCAGCGTGACCTCGCTCTTCCAGGTGACGGTGAAGTGGACGGAGCCGCCGTATTCCTCGGATGCATAGCTGCCCAGCTTCTGCGTCTTGGTGCCTGTCTTGACCACCAGCACTTTCCAGATCATGGCAATCATGCCCTTCATGTCGCCGGTCTTCCAGGTCCCGCTGACGGAGGTCGGCGCGGAGAAGTGAAAGGTCGTACCGCCGCCGATGGTCACCGTGCCGCCCGTTTGCGTCTCACCAGTACCATCGTTATGAAAGGTCACATTGTCCGGCAGCGCCAGCGAGATGGTGTTGCGATGGTCAGCGTTCAGCGTGGTGCTGGAGGTGGTCTGAACACCGCCAGTGATGCCCGTCACCTCAAGCGACTTGTCGCTCAGGCTGATGCCAGGCGAGGGCGGGTCCTCCAGACCGGCAATATAATCGATCCATTCCTGCACACGGTATTTTTTCAGGCCGCTGGACGAGCAGCCCTTCGTAGCGCTGGAATAGCTGCCAGTGAAGAAATAGCTGGCGGCGATGTGCGTCAGGATATAGCGCACGTTCGCGGAATAATCCGGGAAGAAGCTGGCGCTCAGATCTTCCGGCCCGCCATAGCCGTAGTACAGCGCCTTGGTCAGGTTGGGATTGCTGTCCAGTATCTCCTGGGCAAAGGAACCGCCCTTCGGAGAGGTCTTGGAGGACTCCAGGCAATACGCCATCTTGCCGTTGACGGTGTACTTGAAGGTGCTCCAACTGCCCAGGCTGCTGGGATAGGTCACTTTGGAGCCGCGAACCATCTTCGCGTCACCCTCCAGCACGATGTTGTCCGGGTCAATCTCCTCCATGTCGTCCTCTTCCTCGGTGGCGTCGTCGTCTCCCTCACCACCGTCCACGGAGGCTAGGGAAAGTGTCGGCTCCAAGATCGTCGTGAGAATCTGATCCACGGGCAGGGTGAATGCCTCGGAGGGCTCCACCTCTTCTTCCGGGGAAGGTTCTTCATCGGTACCCTCTGTGGTTTCACAGTCATCACCATCGTCGCTGGCGGCAGCATCACCATCGAGTTCTTCATCACTGTCGTCGCCGGCAGCATCGTCGCCATCATCGCCAGGGACATCTTCATCGTCCTCGGGAGTATCGACAGGGGTCTCCTCCACGATAACCTCGGTGGGTTCAGGACTCTCGACGGGTGCAAGGGTTTCGATAGGCTCGTCATAGATCTGCGGCATATCGAAGGTGGGATCAGGCGACGCCTCCGGCGTGGTTATGGTTTCCTCGCCGTCCTCGTCCTCATCATCCGAGGCGTCGTCCTCGTCAGCGGGATCGTCTGCAGATTCATCTTCGACATCGGATTCGTCGATGGAATCCTCTTCGCCCTCATCGTCGAAGTCATCCCCTTCGGGATCGTCATAATAATCCTCGTCGGAACCTGCGTCATCATAATCCTCATCGGCAAAGTCATCATCGGCTTCGTCCCAATCCTCTGAGGTCAAATCTTCGTCGGAGTGTTCGTCATCATCGTATTCTCCGGCGTATTCATCGTCTCCGAGGTCGGCGTCACCGTCTTCACCCGATTCTTCCTCCCATTCGGAAAGGTCTTCCTCGGCATCAGTTTCCTCGGAAACGTCACCCCCCTGGGGAAATTCCTCGGCATCGTCGTATTCTTCTTCGGATTCACCTTCATCATCGAAGGCAGCTTCCTCGGAATCATCAATTTCCGATTCTTCATATGGGTCATCCTCCGAATCTTCGTCGGCGGGCTCGTCCTCCGGGAAAGCCTCGACGGTCTCAGGCACCACAGGCGCAGTGGGTTCCTCCACCGCGTTGACCGTGATCCTCCGGCTGACCTCGTAGGCCGGATGCCCGTTGACGGGCTTTGCGATATAATAGGCAAAGTAGCTGCCGGGCATATCGGACGTAAACGCCGTGCCGTCCGTCGCATGGGCGGAGAAGAAGCTGACATCGACCTTATCGGTGGGCTGGTTGGTCTTATCCACCTTGAACGCTGACACATCGGCGGGATTGAAATAGTCGCCCATGTCGATGACGACATCGTAAGCAGAGACGATTTCATCCTCGTCCAGCTGGTCCCGCACATCAGCCAGCAGCGGGTACTTGGTTTCGGTGTGATAGGCAGCCTCCTCCGCGCAGGCGTACTGTGCAACGGGAGAGACCATGATCAGCGCCGCCAGCAGCAGCGCCGTCAGCTTATGGGTATAGTGTTTCATATTCGATTTTCCTCCGAATTGATGGTGTTGATGGTACTGGTGTGGCCTTTGCCTTACCTGACAGGACTGGCTTTTCTTCGGATAATCTTCCGGGCCAACAGCGATGTAAATACGATGACCGAGACGGCGGCCAGCGTTTTGAGCCAGGGTATGAGTGCGACCAAGATGTTGTCGAGGGTGAAGATGAATCGAAGGATGCTTATTTCAAAGGGGGACATTGGCGGATACCTCCATTTTCAATCTCAGGGATAATAGTTCATGCCCAGGTCAATGCTCTGCGCCGCACCGACCACCGCGCTGTAGATTCCTTTCGGACTGCCGGTATAGTAGACCGGGATGGCGTAGTCACGGAAGCGTTCAATGCGCCTGACCTGTTTCGGCTCCAGCTTTGCGCCGGGCCAGATGATGACGAGCAGCGCCACCACGCCATGCGGGAAAAACAGCAGCACCTCCTGCGCAAGGCTGGCATCATCAGACAGGCGAATATAAAAGCCCTCGGTCTCATACATCGCCCGGCGCAGGGCTTTCCACATGACACCCACTCGCATATCGGCGCTCCTCCTCTGTCAGCAGATTTCTAAAGGCCGGATCGACCCAATAATCCGCGTTTCCAATTTCCCGCATGACGATGTTCGCGGCATCCGCGATCACATCAGGGATGCGAATGAGGCAGGAAGTCCGAAAGCCCTCCGCGAAACGGCGATCCTGTTCAACAGCCTCCCGCGTGGCATAGGCATAGCGCAGACCAAAGCTGTCAGACTGTAGATAGCAAATGCCATTCATACGCACCCACGCGATTTGGCGGTTTTTACCTTCGCCTGTGAGTTCTACCGCGTTGCTGTTTTGCAGTCTCTCCCGAATAGTTATGGGGTCGGCGGGACGCAGCCCCAGCTGAGACGCCAACGCGCCGGCGATATTCGCTACTGACTCGAGGGAAAGGCGCTGATTTCCATTTCTCATAACGCGTCTCCTCAATGGCGCGATGGGCGCGGCTTCTTTTCCAGATAGCGATTGCAGGCATAGCCCTGGGTTGTCAGCTGCAACTCCTTCGCCCAATGGGACGGCTGCTCCATGATGGCGCTGATGGCCATGAGCGCAGCCGGCTCCTCGCTCTCCACAACCACCTTGTTTGCCAGGTGCAGGACGACGGGATAGTTAGCGTCCGCGAGGCGCTGCATCGCGTCCAGCAGCACATCCCGCGCCAGCCCCTGAACGATGTCGCGAAGAAACTGTGCCCCATTGCCCTGCATGATGTCCCACTTGCCGTCCTTGTTCATGCCGGCGTACATGATGATGCTGAAGCCATCCACGCCGAACATGATCTCCGGTTCCCGGTAGCACAGCGCCCTCCCGGAGGGAAGCTCGATGCACAGCGTCCCGTTGTAGCCGCTGAACAACAGGCCGTGGGTCTTGGCAACGGCAGGATGGGTCAGACAACGCCGGATGGCGTTGTCAATGTCCAGGCACAGCCGCGTCACGCGGGGATCGTCGTGGAAATACTCGGACACGCGGGGCTGCTCGTCCTGGACATAATTCCTGCTGCTGGTGCGGGCCTCCCAATCATCCCGAACCAGCCAATCCAGAATCCGCTGCTCCAACGCGGGATATTCGGCTACCAACAGGCGGCACTTCCTGCGCGGAACGAAGGATGTGACAAAAAGCTGGGTCAGGATGTCCGTTACCGATTCACACTGGCTGCCCAAGCCGCAAAACTCTCCAGAGCGAACAACATCCCGCAGCTCTGATAGTTCGGAGGAACGGCACACGGGCAGGTTGTCCAGCTGGATCAGCGGATAGCTGAATCGGCCCTGGGGATGCCCGCAGAAGCGGAACAGTCCACGAAGCCGCCCATCATTGCACACAGCTTCGCCCAGAGCGGCATACTTGCGAGTCTCCGTGCGGGAAAGCAGTTCCCACAATCTGAGCGCCTCGTCTATCTCCACCGGCGCGGTCTTGCGCAGCCGCGTCACGGCCTCCTTTGACACAGAATCCACCCGTATTCCGTTGGCAGCCAGCCATTGGCGAAACCGGGCCGGGGAATCCGCATTGATGCCGGTGATCTCCTTGAAGCGCCGGGCCATGCCGCCACGAAAGAAATCATCACAGTTGACGGCGCTGCTGACCAGCTTCCTGTCCAGCTTCACGCCTCGGTCGTTGATGCGCTGCGCCATACAGTAGTGCGCCCACTCTGCATCTGGCAGGGGGCACTTCCGCAGGTACTCATGCAACGCGCGCTCCGCCGTCAGGTTCTGCCGGACGCACTGCCCCAGGGTTTGCAGCGCCACGGGCATTTCCTCCCAGCACTCCGGGGCCTGGTCGCCGCCCTTGCGCAGATCATGGATGTACTTTTCACGCAGCACGCGCTGTACCTCCGGATCTGCGGCGATGGTCACGCCCAGCGCGGAGGCGATCTTCTTCATGCCGGAGGGCAGGCCGCGATAGGAAGCCCACACCTTCGTGCAGCGCCAATGTTCCGGGCAGAGATACACGTTCCTCGGCAGTTCCAGGTGCCGGGACAGGCATACGCGCTCGAACTGCGCGTCATAGGCGAGCTTTATCACGGCGGGATCTGCCAGGGCTTCGATCACCTCCTCGGGGATGCGCTCGCCCTGCTCCAGATTGACGATGCGGATGGGGTCGTTATCCACGGCATATCCGAACAGCAGCACGCGGAAATGATCGTCCTCTGCGTAGCGATACGCGCCTGCGCTCGACAGGTTCGTGCCGCTGGTGGTCTCGATGTCGATGTACAAGTGATTCATGGTCGTCACCTCATGTCTATGGAATTGTGAAGGGGCCACGTCCTCTAAGCGAGGACAACGGACGGCGCATCAAACAAGCACCGCCAGTGCGAAAACACGCGCCTGACCGCTTCGCGGGCCCCTTCCCTGACGCGCTTGAAGCCAAAGACCGGCCGGTATTCCTTCACAGGAAGGGTCAGGACGATCCTGGTGATGATCCAAATGCCCAGCGTCTGGCGCAAAACGACGGTTACGCCATCGCTATAGATGATCTCCAGGTGCCTGCTGTCAAAGCGAATACCGGCGGCCTTGTGCGCGGCGAGATAGTAGCCTATCTCGTTGCGCAGGTCGTTGATGTGATTGCCAAGCTCAGGGTGGGCGGCCTTCGCCTTCTCGAACTGCCGCTTCACCCTGGGCATGAAAAATACGTTGCGAATGTTCTTCATGGACTGTTTTTGCCTCGCTTTCCGATGGGATAGAAATGACCCCTTCATAACAGGAGGCAAAAACAGCCCGAATATTAACCCCCTTCTTTTTCGAGAATTTTGTTAAGTTTCCGTTTGATTCTGTCCCAGCGGCGAGAAATCGCCACCGGGCTGACGTTCTCCTGTTTGGCAATCTCCATATTGGACAGTCCGAGATCACATCTTTTCCGAATCAACTCCATCTGTCCAGCCGTAAGACTGCTCATAGCGTCATGGAACCTTGCAAGAAACGCCTCCCGTTCCTCTCTCTCAATCAGAACTGTCTCTCCATCCTTTTCCGCAGCAATCATGGAAGGATAATGCTCCAGTTCATCAGGATCGATAAGATCACTCCTCATTACAGAGGGGAGGTATTCCTTGCCGTTCCAGCGAAAGTAATAGTGGTAATTGGAACTGCGAACCTCGTTCTCGTCATGCCGTAGAAAAGCAATCCATTCCTCAGCCATTTCTTGCTCACCAGCAACAAAAATGTGCCGCTTGCCTACGATGTCCTTCAACGTAAAGCACTTGTTCCTTTCATAATTGATAGCACCCCGTTCGTTTCGAGGACTATTGCCATCACACATTAGCCTTCATCCTTTCTTCGTTGTGGTTTCGATGCGAAGAAAGGTGGTGGGCCGCGGGCGAGGCCAAATCTAAAGGGCTCGCGGTTCGAATAAGCTGTGATAAACACTGAAAAACGGATTCCTTTCTGCCCCGCAAGGTGGAAAGGAATCCGTTTCAAAAATATTGGGCCTTAGAATCAAGAGTACAAAACGCTGTCTATGGCTGCAACGCGAAAACACATGATAAGCATGGATGTAGCCATGTTTGTTTTGTTGCGGTATCCTTTGCCCTGCTGCAACCGAGCGTATGTACTTGTCCTATTGCCATTCAAATAAGCTATATGTTACAGAACAGAAACATATTACATAATCTCAAAATAATTTGTATTATAAGTGAAATATTTATCCTCTTTGGTTGTTGTGGCATTACTTTAATCCGATTAGACTACCCGTCAGCATTCAGCTCATCACTCCAAATTGTGCGAGTTTTGGAAAAGGGGTTGACAGGATTCAAAATCGTTGCTATAATGACTACGCAATTTGAATTGCGTATTTTATCAATGCGCAATTTAAATTGCAAATCAATGCCTGACAACGGGCGGTTCTCTCAATAGGGGGCATTGTGAAGTGACATTTGGCCAGAAATTGCGCAAATACAGGAAACAGAAGCGACTATCGCAAAATGCCCTTGCGGAGTTGTCAGGAATCTCTTTGCGCACAATCTACGGTTACGAAGCCGGTACAACCTACCCTCGCACGAACAGCATACTTAATCGATTGGCGGTCGCTCTGGATGTGACCAACGAGGAGCTTGTTGATGACAAACCTGATCCAGAAGTGGTGTTTTTCGATCAAAGCGCCTTTCCACCTGACAAGCAGGCGCAGATGCTGACGCAACAGCTCATTGCGTTGCTGCAAGGCGACGATCTAAGCAACGCCGAGAAGGATATGCTAACCCGTGAAATCATGGACGCCTATTGGGAAGCCAGAAGGAAAAGCCGGGAGAAGAACGACACGACAACATGAAGATTGGAGGGACAGCTATGCGCGTTATGAAGTGCATATTGAAGATACCCGCCATCATCCTGATGCTGACCACTGGCCTGCTTCGCTGGATCGCGTCCTTTGCCGTCGCCATGTCCCATTGGATATTCTATCTGACGGCAAGCGCGCTGTTCTGCCTGGGGTTGATCTGCTTCGCCTTTCACACGGCGACCTTCCAACAGATCATCCCACTGCTGGCAGTGAGCTTCATCCTCTACGTCCTGCCCCACGTCACCATCGGACTCGTCGGAGGACTGGCTGGCCTCAATGCCCGGCTTCGCCTGTTCGTCCGCTCCTGATGAGCGCAGGCGGGATCACAGAACGACAATCACAGAACGACATGCCATCCGGCACTTCGGTGTCGGGTGGTTTTCTTATGCCATGACGATACGAATTGAGGAGGAAAACATGATCTATCTGAACGAGAAGAAAATCGCCGTGATCGGCATTGACCACGGCTACGGGAACATCAAGACGGCGAATACGATTACGCCGACAGCCATAACGGAGTACGACACCGAACCTGTATTTTCCGGCAACATCCTGGAATACGGCGGCAAGTATTACCGCATCGGCGAGGGGCACAAGGAGTTCATCGTCAACAAGGCGATGGACGAGGACTTCTATATCCTGACGCTCATGGGCGTGGCCTGTGAGCTGAACCGCGCCGGTATGCGGGAAGCGGACGTGCATCTCGCCGCAGGGCTGCCGCTGACGTGGGTGCGCAAGCAGCGGGAATCCTTCCGGGAATACCTGCTGCGCAATGCGAAGGTGGAATATCGGTACAATGGGAAGGACTATTGCGTCCGCTTTGTGGGGTGCAGCGTATACCCCCAGGGCTACGCCGCCGTGGTCAACACCTTTGGCAGCTTGAAGGGCACGAACCTGCTGGCGGACATCGGCAACGGCACCATGAACGTGCTGTACATCGTTGACCGCAAGCCGATGGAAGATCGCTCCTGGACGGAGAAGCTGGGGGTGAACCAGTGCATGATCCAGGCAAAAAACGCCGTCATGGACAACTTCGGCCTGAAGATCGACGATTCCATCGTGGAACAGGTGCTGCGCACGGGCACAGCTGACATCGCCGGGAAGTATCTCGACTGCATCACCGCCGTAGCGAAAAAGTACACCGCCGACATCTTCGCCGCCCTGCGAAAGTACGAATACGACCCGGCGCTGGTACGGTTGATGATCGTCGGCGGCGGGGGCTGTCTGGTACGGCACTTCGGAGAGTACGACGAAACCCGCGTCACCATCATTGACGACCTGTGCGCCACAGCGAAGGGCTACGAAACGCTGGCCAGCTCCAGCCTGAGAAGAAGGGATAGGCCGTGAACGCGAGGATCATCAATGTGCGCTTCAATCTCGATAAGGAGAAGCATCGGCAGGCATGGGCGGCGTTGCAGCAGCTTCGGCAAGAAAAGGGCTGGTCATACTCGGAATCCTTTTCCGAAGCCCTGGTCGCGTTCATGGCAAACGGAATCAGGGATGAACGGACAGAGGAGGAGATCGGCAGGCGCTATGCCGAGAAGATCATCGCCACGACGGAGCGGATGATGAAGCTGGCGCTGCCCGCGTTCTTCTCCGGGCTTGCCGTGCAGGGCGGCACGGCAGCGCTGGCGCGAGCGCCGACTGCGGAGGGCGAAGCGGAGCCTTCCCCGCAGGACGCGAAACCTGACACCATCCCCGATGATGAAATCCCCTGGGACTATCTTGGTGAATGATCTGCGATTACCTGACCAGGGATAGTCAGATGCCGCCCTATCTGATCTTTCCCCGATTATTGTTTGACACGGATCTGCTGCCGGTCTCCATTTTTGTATATGTGCTTCTGCTGGATCGGGCGAGGCTCAGTCTCAACCGCGACGGATGGACGGACAAGGATGGACGGGCCGTCATCGTCTATACCGTTGACGACCTGGCCGCAGCGCTCCACCGCAGCGAAAAGACCATTCGCCTCTCGCTCAATGCCCTCGCGGAGAAGGGGCTGATCGAGAAGGTACACCAGGGCATTGGCAAGGCAGATTTCATCTATGTGAAGGTGCCGCGAGACGGGCCGGAACCAACGCAGGAAGGGCTGTCTCAAAAAAGAGGCTGCCCTTTAACTATGGGTATGGGGATATGAAAAAAAGTAATGCCAGGTCTTGCGCAGACCTGGCTTTCATTTTGGAAAGAAGTTTCAGGGGGAAATGGAAGGGGTCCTCATGGCCCATTCGCCTGTCAGCGCCCGTTCCCGCCGGGCTCTAGCGGAACGACTTGGTCTTCCGGCGGAAATAGGCGGGAATGAGAATGAGGTCGGCCCCGATCCAGGCGAGGATTTCCGCCCAGAAAAGGCCGCTGTAGCCAATATAGCGCGGCAGCAGGAGCGCCGCGCCGGTGCGCATGACGAACTCCGCCAGGCCGGAAACCATGGGCATGAAGGTGTCGCCCACCCCCTGCAGGGTCGAGCGGAACACGTAGAGTATGTAGAGGATGGGCAGGCAGGCGCTCATCAGGTAGAGAAACTGACAGGCGTATTCGATGGACTGACCGCCGTTGGCGGCGGGGTCGACGAAAAGCGAGAGAATAGACCGGCCCAGCGCGAACATGACGCCGCCGATGCCCAGGGCGGTCAGGCAGCCGGCGACGCAGCCCGTTCGCACGCCGCTTCGGATGCGGTCAAACCGGCGCGCGCCGTAGTTCTGCCCGGCATAGGTCATGAGGGCATAGCCGTAATTGACCGCAGCGATTTCGAGAAGCCCATAGAGCTTGTTGGTCGCCGTATATCCGGCGATGAAGGCCACGCCCATGGGGTTGACGGCGGACTGGACAATCATGCCGCCGATGGCGATGATGGCGTTCTGCAGGGAAACGGGCACCCCCAGGCCTAGCAGGCGGGAGATGCGCTCGCGGCGCAGGGCAAAGTCGCTCCGGGAAAGGCGCATGAAATCGACGTGCCTCAGGCGAAGCAGGCAGAAGAGGGTGGCGCAGACCTGGGCGATGACCGTCGCCACGGCAGCGCCGGCGACGCCCCAATGGAAGGCCATGACAAACAGCACGTCCAGCACGATATTGACCACGGACGCCAGCACCATGGCGATCAGTGGCGAGCGCGCGTCGCCCAGCGCGCGCAGGATGCCCCCCAGCAGATTATAGGCCAGCACCACGGGAATGCCGCCAAAGAGCACATGAAGGTAGATGGCCGCCGTGGGCAGAATCTCCCCCGGCGTGCCCAGCAGCCGCAGCACCGGGCGAATGCTGAACTCTGCCGCCAGCACGAGCGCCGCCGCGCTGAAGCCCGACAAGACCACTGCCGTGCCGGCCCACCGGCGCAGGTCCGGCATATCGTCCGCGCCGAAGGCCTGGGCGATGGGAATGGCAAACCCCTGCGCAAGCCCCACGGCCAGGCTCAGCCAGAGCCAGTTGAACCAGTCGGCGCTGCCCAGGGCCGCCAGGGCGGAAAGCCCGATGCCACGGCCCACCACGGCGGCGTCGACGACGGTATACAGTTGTTGGAACAGGCTCCCGGACATCAGGGGCAGGGCAACCTTCATGATCAGAGGCAGCGGACGGCCTTCGGTCATATTTTGTGTGCGCATGGGGCTTCCTCCGGGCGGTCCGGCCACGGGCGCCCTCGCGCCGGTAAAGGCCGGAATCGATGCAAACGAGATGGTCCAGCTGGGCATAACCGATGCGGCGCGCGCATCGAGCGGCCTCGGGCCGGGCCCTCAGGGGGGGGCAGGCCGGCCCGTAGATGCGCCGCCATTCCTCGGTAAAGCTGCCGTCGGGGTAGCGGAGGTTCAGCGGGGGCAGCCAGTGCAGCCCCTCGCCGCCGTCGCGCACGCCTTCGATCAGCACCTGCTTCGGCGGTCGCCCGGCCACGCCGTGCACGCTTTGAATTGCTGCCTTCCGAAACGCCGTGGCGAACCGGCATCCGGGGCAGCGGCTGGTGATCCACACGGATCGCGGCTGCCAGTATACCTCTTGGGACTTCCGGCGCGAGGTCGCGTCCATCGGCGGAATCCAGAGCATGAGCCGTCCGGGCACACCCTATGACAACGCCTGCGCTGAGACGTTCTTCAAGACGCTCAAGGTGGAATGCGTCGACAGAACGCATTTCAGGACCCGTAAGGAGGCTACAGACGCGATTGCGGCTTACCTGCTGTTCTACAACAGACGCCGCATCCACCAGTCCCTCGGCTACCTTACCCCTGTCGCCTTTGAGCACCTGTTCGCCGCTTGATTCCCTTACCATCCTTTCCCTTTGTCCGATGTTTCGGGACCATACCAAGGTCTTGCGCAGACCTGGCAGCGTTGTTAGAATTAAGGTGTGAAACAAAACTCAAACACGCAAATTGATTATACCGCATATGAGGTGGGAAATCAACTGCTGATTTCACTGGAATGCGATGTGCGCGTTCCAAAGGATGACCCGGTGAGATTGCTCAGCGCCATCATGGACAGAGTTGACTACAGGAGGATCAACGCGGCGTACTCCCGACTGGGGAGAAACGAGTATCCCACAAGGCTCCTGACGAAGGTATGGATCTACGGGTACATGAGGCGAATGGTACACACGCGGGCTGTGGAAGCGGCCTGTCGGGAGAATCTGAGATTCATGTATCTGCTGGAGGGGCACAAGGCGCCGGACCACAACACGCTGGCGCGGTTCCGTTCGCGTGTATTGCGCAGCGAGATCGGCGAGGATCTGCTGCGACAGGTGGTGGAGCTGCTGATAGGGGCCGGTTTCATAGACATGGCAAACGTGTTCATCGACGGGACGAAGATCGAGGCGAACGCGAACAAGTACACGTTTGTCTGGAAGAAGGGCACCGAGAAGCAGCGGGAGAAGCTGAATGCGAAGGTGGCGGAGCAGCTGCCCGGGCTGCTGGCAAAAGCGGGGATAAAGTACCGTCTGGCCGAAGAGATCGCCGTCCGGCACCTGAAGAAGATCCGCAAGAAGCTGTACGCGCAGAAGCGGGCGGAGGGGATAGAATTCGTCCACGGCAGCGGCAAGCGCAAGACGCCCATCCAGCGGGCCATTGAGACGGTGGAGGGATGGATCGAGAAGTACAAGTGCTATACCCGGGACATCCACATCTGCGGGGATCGGAACAGCTACTGCAAGACGGATCACGACGCGACGTTCATGCACATGAAGGAAGACCACATGCGCAACGGACAGCTGAAGCCGGGGTACAACGTCAACGTAGCGACCGCCAACGGCTTCATCATCGGGTATTACATCTCTGCCGACCGCAGCGATGTGCAGACGCTGATCCCGTTCATGAAGAAGCTGCGGGAGGCCTATCCGAAGCATCATCCGGGGCGGGTCGTGGTGGATTCCGGCTACGAGAGCGAGGACAACTACTGCTGGTTCGAGGAATTGGAAGACTGCGAGCTGTACGTGAAGCCCTCAAACCACGAGGCCAGGAAGAAGAGAAAGTACCGCACGGACATCAGCCGCCGGGAGAACATGGCCTATGATCCGGACAGCGACACCTACACCTGCGCGGCGGGAAAGCCGATTCGCTACGATCACGACAAGCACTCCAAATCGGCGGGCGGGCTGAACATTACAACCTCGGTCTATGTCTGCGATCACTGCAAGGGATGTCCGTTAAAGGAAAAGTGCATTCGCGCCGGCTCAAAAAAGCCGTTGGAGGAGCGCAGCAAGGTCATCTACGTCTCCAAGCGCTTCGCCGCCCAGCGGGAAGCCATGGAAGCAAAGATCAACACCCCGAAAGGTAAGCTGCTGCGCGTCAATCGCTCCATACAGGCCGAAGGCACCTTCGCCCTCACCAAGCAGGATTTGGATTATCGCCGTTTCCTGTGCAGGGGCACGCCAAAGGTCTCGGCCGAATGGTCGCTCCTGGCCATCGCCGCCAACCTCCTCAAGCTCCATCATAAACTCAAAAATGGTCGCTTGGGAACGGGGCTTGTGATTCCGAAGGGTTTCCCGGCTGGTTTGTAAGTTTATTCCCCCATTCGCATATGCCTTTGGATCAGCTTTTTCGGCTGGTCTGTTTGTGTTTATCTTTTTTCCTTCTTTACCGTGTTTCTCTGCACCGTTCCTTGGCGCAATGTAAGGGCTGCCTCAAATTGACTCTTTCAAATCATTTTGAGACAGCCCCCCGGTAACGGATGACCGCCGCCAGCGGTATCCCATTACCGCCGATGACGGTAACGCATTACCGCCCGCGACGGTAACGGATTACCGGCCAGGGCGGAAGCAGATTACCGGCGACGGCGGTAATCCATTACCAGGTAGTAAAAATGAAGGAGTAAAAACGACAGAGCAAAAGCCAGGGAGCAAGAGTATCCGCGGTTACGGACAGTTTGAAAATGTGTTTCTTTCAGACGAGGGATACGCCCGGCTGTGCCGCGACTACCCGCATATCCAGCCTTTGCTGGATGATATGTCGTGCTACCTGGCCTCCACAGGCAAGACCTATCAGAATTACGAGGCCGCCCTGCGCAGCTGGGCGAGGAGGTCAAAGGACAGCTGTGCGGCGGTCAGTTATGAGTACAAGGAGGGTGAATCATTGTGAACAGTATGCGGGAGGTTCTCGGAAACCTGTTCCGGGACAGGACGCTCGCGGAGGATGAGTATTTGAATGAACAGGACGGGTTGGTGTACTGCCGGAACTGCCGCACGCCACGCCAGACGGCGATCCGGGCGAGCGACGGCGGTATCGTATTCTGCCCGCCCGTGCTATGCGATTGCAAGCGGGCGGAGCATGACGTGGAGGATGCCATGCGCACGGCGAAGCGGAAAGCGGATGAAATCGAGCGCCTCAAGCGGGACGGCTTCCGGGACAGGCGATTGCTGGAGTACACCTTTGAGAACGACAAGGGCTACAATCCTGAGATTGCCAGGGCGAAGCGATATGTGGAGCTTTTCCCGGACATGGAGGCCCGCGGGATGGGGCTGCTGTTGTGGGGCTATGTAGGAACCGGCAAGACCTTCATCGCGGCCTGCGTCGCCAACGCGCTGATGGAGCAGGGGGTATCCGTGTACATGACCAACTTCTTGCGGGTCATGAACTACATGATGGGCATGGCGGGCACAGATCGCAACGCCTACCTGGATGAACTGAACCGCTATCGGCTGCTGGTGATCGACGATCTCGGCGTGGAACACGATTCCAGCTTCGCCGTGGAGCAGGTTTTCAGCGTCATCGACAGCCGGTGCCAGAGCGGAAAACCGATGCTCATCACGACGAACTTGAGCATCGGGCAGCTGAGAGAGCCGCGTGACATTCCCCACGCCAGGATATTCGACAGGGTGCTGGCGCACTGCTATCCTGTCAGGATCAACAACAAGCAGATACGCCAGCAGGCCGCCGAACAGAATATCGCGGAGGCAGAGCGGCTCCTGGAGGGCGTAGCCAAATAGATAGCGTTTCGTAGTCGCTTCGACTACGCTCCTGTTTTGCGGCAAGGAAAAAGTAGCTACTCCGGCTACTTTTCTCCTACGGATTCACTACACGGTCATTCCGCGGTTCCCGCGGATTTTCCTATCAAGACGAGGTATGATGCCGTTCACAGCCACCGTTACGACGGGGCAGGACGGCATCTTTTTCAATCAGAAATCGCACAGGCCGCAGGTCTGTCGATTTCTACGAGAGACCAGCTAAGCTTTGTCAAGCCCCAAAGCCGAGAAAAAGAGATGTTTCGTCGATTTCCGCCAGCCTTGACAACC
>CADASI010000009.1 GCA_902790525.1 uncultured Eubacteriales bacterium | reverse complement strand
GGACGCGCCACGGCGCGTCCGCGGACGCCCCATGGGGCGTCCCTACGTTGGGTTCGTGGTATCGGGAACAGTGTTCTGTCATTCATGCGTGAGCCGCGCACAGTTAACAAAAAGTGCTTGCATTTGCCTGTGATGTGTGATAAAATCATCTGGTCTACGGGTGATGATGACTGGGTCCCGTGCGGCGTCATGCCGTGAATCTTGTCAGGGTCGGAAGGCAGCAGCAATAAGCGGAAGTTGGCGAGCGCCGCGGGAGCTGCCTGGTCTGAACCCGTGGGCCTTGATTGAATTAAAACGCGCAATCCTTTGAAGATTGCGCGTTTTGTCATACGTGCAGGGCGTTGTTCTGGCTCAGCAGGTACAGGCAGTACTGGTTCATGCTGATGCCCTCTTTTTTGGACTGCATGGCGAGCTGCCGGTGCAGCGATCTGGGGATGCGCAGCTTGAACTGGCCGGAGTATTCCTCGTCCGAGGCGGGCTCGGGGATGGCACAGCCGTCCTCCATGGCCGCCGCGAGCCATTCGCGCTTTGCGTCCTCAGCGTTGGCGATGGCCGCCTCGATGGTCTCCCCGGCGCTCAGGCAGCCCTTTAGGTCGGGATAGGCGACGACAAAACCGCCCTCGTCCGTATCCGGTATGATCTCAAGCCTGTAAGGCAGGGCCATGTATTCCTCAAGGGTTCTCATTGTCGTTCGCCTCGCTTTCTACGGCTTGCCGTACCATATCGACATAGACGCGCTTGATCGGCTCGTGCTTTGGAATCGTGATCGGCATGCAGCCGGGTTTTCTGAAGGTGTAATGGCTGCTGCCGCGCCGGGGCTGATTCATAGTATATCCGTATGCCTCAAGGACCTTTCGCAGTTCATTGAAGCGAAGATCGTTGGACAGTGTCAGTATCCGCTCCAACAGCTTTTCCCATGCCGACATGTGTTTCGCCCCATGTACATTATATCATGGTGTCATATGCGGTGTCAATATGGATTATTCTGCCCCGCAAATCCCGTCGATCCGGGCGAGCTCCTCGTCGGTGAAGCGGCAGTTTTCCACGGCCTTAATGTTATCCAGGATCTGCTCGGGGCGGGACGCGCCGATGAGCACGGAGCACACGTCGCCGTCCTTCAACACCCACGCAAGCGCCATCTCCGCGAGGGTCTGGCCGCGACCTCGGGCGAGGTCGTTGAGGGCGCGGATCTGTTCGAGGCGCTCGGGCGTCAGGCTGCTCTCCTTCAAGAACCGGCCGTCTCTGGCGATGCGGCTGTCGGCGGGGATGCCGTCGAGATACCGGTCGGTCAGCAAGCCCTGGGCCAGCGGGGAGAAGGCGATGATCCCCAGTCCGCACGCCCGGCAGTAATCCTTCACGCCGTCGCGCTCGATGGTCCTGTCGAATACGGAGTAGCGGCGCTGGTTCACGATCAGCGGGAGCCGGAGCTGCTTCGCGATTTCGACGGCCCGCGCGGTATACTCCCGGTTGTAGTTGGAGATGCCCGCGTACAGCGCACGGCCGCTTTTAACGATGAAGTCCAGCGCCTCCATGGTCTCCTCCAGCGGCGTCTCCGGGTCCATGCGGTGGTGGTAGAATATGTCCACGTAGGAAAGCCCCAGCCGCTTCAAACTCTGATCGCAGCTCGCCACCAGGTACTTCCGGCTGCCCCAGTTGCCGTAGGGGCCGTCCCACATGTCGTAGCCGGCCTTGGAGGTAATCACCAGCTCGTCGCGGTAGCGGGCGAAGTCTTCCCGGAGGATCCGCCCGGCGTTGGTCTCGGCGCTGCCGTAGACCGGGCCGTAGTTGTTGGCCAGGTCAAACTGGGTGATCCCGTGGTCGAAGGCCGTGCGGCACAGGGCGCGCATGTTGTCGTAGTCGCCGTTGGAGCCGAAGTTGTGCCAAAAGCCCAGCGAGACCGCCGGGAATTTGAGCCCGCTTCTGCCCACGCGGCTGTAGGGCATATTGCCGTAGCGCCCGTCGTCGGCGCGGTAGATGTTCGCGATGTCCGCCATGATTGCCTCCCTTTACAGCTCGATTTCGTGAAGCCTGACGCCGTCCTTCGGAATCCACCGCCGCCAGCAGCGCACGGATTCGGCAATGTCGTCCAGCAGGTCGAAGGTGTTGCCCGCCGTGGCGATGAAGGGCTCGAAGGTCAGCGTGATCTCCCCGCACTTCGGCGGCATGGCGGGGTCGTCGGGCAGCAGGTACGCGGCCTTGAGCGCCTTGAGGAAGGCGTCTGGTTTGACGATACCGTCTTTGTTGTGCTCCGGGGTGAAGGTCCAGTGGGGCGAGGACTTGCCGTCGGTCTGTTGCAGGTGGATGATGGGGGAGTAGCAGCCCACCCGGCGCACCCAGGCGTCGTTGGAGGCGTCCGCGGGTTCGGCGAACAGGTGCGGATGGGCGGCGACGTCCGCGAGTATGGCCCTGACGGCGGCGGACACGCCGAGCTCCCCGGCCGCGGCGCGCTTATAGAGGTCGTGGGCGGCGACGCTGCCCAGCCACAGGCGGCGCGGGGGCGTGCCCTCCCGGGCGCGCAGTATGGCGGCCTCGACGGATTCGGCGTCGGGCCGCGGGAAGTACTGCTGACCATTCATGTGGCCCAGGTCGGCGGTGATGTAGAACGGCGCGCCGGAGCGCCTGAACACCTCGCGCAGCAGCTCCTCGGCGTCGGCGATGCGCCACGGCGGCTGGTGGGGCGAGTACATCTGCTCGATGCCCACGTAGTCAACGCCCCGCGCCTTCGCGTAGGCGGCCAGCTCGGACAGCGTGTCGTAGAGCGCGTCCAGCTTCTTAACGTACAGCGCGTCGTCCTGCAACAGCAGCTCCTCAAACCCGTGGGCGAAGAAGCCGAAACCCGCGCCGAGCGCCGCGGCGGTGTCCACCTGGGCCTTCATCCAGCCGTCCAGGAAGCGGCGGGTCACCCGGTCGTCGTAGTGGCTCAGGCCGCAGGTGGCGTAGGTGCCGTGGCCGGAATAGACGTTCTTGACCACGATGCCCTGCTTCGCGCAGGCCTCGCGGGTGTCCTCGATCCAGCGCTTCGTAAACTCCAGGCCCATGTACAGCGGGTCGCACTCGGTGTCCGCGCTGGCTTCAACATAGGTCAGCCCCAGGTCGCGGATCACGCGGGTCCACTCCGAGGGGCGCGCCCAGCGCTTGGAAGCGAAGCAGTTGTCGATGCCCAGACGAATGATGGGGTCCATAGCCATTCCTCCCGATATTTACTGGTTTCATTTCATCACAAATCCCGCCGGATGTCAAGTATTCCGCCGGGTTTTTTCACTTAAAGCAATTATAACAGGCCCGGGGGCGGGTCGGAGGGCTTAAATCCGGTTGACAGGGGGGTAAAAAGCGTGTATAATAGCATGCGGACCGAATAGACAGGCACTGCTATAATGTAGTAGTGTTATTGTTTATTCGGCTATATTGCGTCTATTGACACTATCCGGGAGGAAAAGCAACATGGCAGACACTCGAATTCTCACATTTACAGATAAGAAAAAGCTGGAGGAGCAGCTTGAGGAGCTGAACGTTGAGCGCAAGAAGGTCGCGGAGGAGATACAGATCGCCCGGGGATTCGGCGATTTGAGCGAGAACGCCGAATACGACGCCGCCAAGGCCCGCGAGGCCGAGGTCTACGGCAAGATCAGCGAGATCCAGGGCATACTGAACACCGCACAGTTCGTCGACGACAACGACGTGTCCTCCGACACCTGCGCCCTGGGCACCGTGGTGCGCGTATTGGACATGGAGTACGACGAGGAGGACGAGTACACCCTGGTGGGCTACACCGAGGCGGACCCGATCAAGCTGTTCATCTCCAACGAATCCCCCATCGGCAAGGCGCTGACCGATACCGACGGCAAGGGCACCGGCGCGCGGGTGGGCGACATCGTGGAGGCCAACACCCCCGGCGGCATCATCAAGCTGAAGGTGCTCGGCATCCGCAAGCGGTAATACAGACGAACTGAGAGGAGCACGACAAACATGGCTCAGACCTATCAGGCCCCGGCGGGCTTTACCGAGCAGGACACCATTCGCCTGGGCAAGCTGAATCAGCTGATCGACGAGGGGCGCAATCCCTACGAGATCACCACCTATGACCGCACCCACACCTCCGGTGAGATCATCGGCAATTTCGAGGCGCTGGAGGGGCAGAGCGTGCGCATCGCGGGCCGCATGATCGGCCGCCGCGTGATGGGCAAGGCCAGCTTCGCCCAGCTTCTGGACCCCGACGGCAGGATACAGATCTACGTGCGCCGGGACGACGTGGGGGAGGAACCCTATAAGGACTTCAAGGCGCTGGACATCGGCGACATCATCGGCGTGGCCGGCACGGTGTTCAAGACCAAGACCGGCGAGATCTCCGTGCACGCCGGCGAGGTGGCGCTTCTGAGCAAGAGCCTGCACCCGCTGCCGGAGAAGTTCCACGGCCTGACCGACACCGACACCCGCTACCGCCAGCGCTACGTGGACCTGATCGTCAACCCCGAGGTGAAGGACACCTTCGTCAAGCGAAGCCGCATACTGCGGGAGCTTCGCGCCTTCCTCGACAACCGGGGCTATCTGGAGGTCGACACCCCCATACTGACCCCCTTCGAGATCGGCGCGGCGGCCAAGCCCTTCTACACCCACCACAACACCCTCGACATGGACATGGTGCTGCGCATCGAGACGGAGCTCTACCTGAAGCGCCTGATCGTCGGCGGCCTGGACCGGGTCTACGAGGTGGGCCGCATCTTCCGCAACGAGGGCATGGACACCAAGCACAACCCGGAGTTCACCACCATCGAGCTGTACGAGGCCTACACCGACTTCCGCGGCATGATGGACCTCGTCGAGGACATGATGAAGACCGTGACGCAAAAAGTCTGCGGCAGCCTGGTGATACCGTACCAGGGCAACGACATCGACATCGGCCACTGGGAGCGCCTGACTATGATCGAGGCCGTGAAGAAGTACAGCGGCGTGGACTTCCGCGACTGGAAGACCGACGAGGACGCCGTCGCCGCCGCCAAGGCCCACAACGTGGAGCTGCCCGAGATCCCCACGAAGGGCGCGATCCTCGCGGAGTTCTTCGACGCCTTCGTGGAGGAGAAGCTCATACAGCCCACCTTCATCTACGACTACCCGGTGGAGATCAGCCCGCTGGCCAAGCGCAAGCCCGACGACCCCGCCTTTACCGAGCGCTTCGAGTATTTCATCAACGCCACCGAGTTCGGCAATGCCTTCTCCGAGCTCAACGACCCGCTGGACCAGCGCGGCCGCTTCGAGCGCCAGGTGGCCGAGCGCAAGGCCCTCAATCCCGAGAGCCGCGCCCAGGTGGACTACGACTACGTCAACGCCCTCGAGTACGGCATGCCCCCCACCGGCGGCCTCGGCTTCGGCGTCGACCGCCTCGTGATGCTGCTCACCAACTCCGACAGCATCCGCGACGTGCTGCTGTTCCCGACGATGAAGCCCCTGGAGTGAAGAACCGAATGAAAAAGCCCTGCCGCGCGGCAGGGCTTTTTCATTCGGTTCTTCACTCGTCCCTGTGGGACGCCTGCCAGCCCTTGAGGGCGGCGTTGATGCGGCGTATCTTTCGCCGGTACAGCAGGCACATGATCGTCCACACGATGAAATAGGCGACGACGGAGACGGCCAGGATCCAGCGGGTCACCGGGTCGCGGAATCTCAGCCAGCCCATGGAGAAGCCGACGACGCACAGCGTGGTCATGACGACGCAGAAGTGCGTCAGCGTGCAGCGCAGAAGCCCCCAGCGCTCCAGCGAATAGATCGTCGTGGTGCCCATGTTGATCGCGCCGAGCGCGCCGCTTGTCACCAGGTACAGCGCAAAGTGGGCCGTGCCGTATTCCGCGCAGTATGCGTCGATGCCCGCGAATGAGAGTATGACCAGGCCGATCAGGATTCCCATGATGAAGCCGATCGAGCCCCAGAATGCCGTCTTCTTCAAAAACTCGCGCATGATACCGCCTCCTCACATCAGGCCCAGCGTCTGCTGGATCGACCGGACGTAGCGGCGCGCGACCCACGTGAAGGTGCCGTCGTCAAAGTGCACCTGGATGGTGCCGGACAGGCTGAAATCGAAGGAGGCGACCTTGTTCAGGTTGATGATCTCGCTGCGGCTGATGCGCAGGAACCGATTGGGATTCAGCGACGATTCGATGTCCCCCAGCGACTTGCGCGCGGTAAAACAGCCCCGATCCGTCTGGATGACGAGCTTTCGGCGCTCGATGAACACGCGCATGATCTCGCGCTGGCTCAGAAGCACGATCGCCTCGCCGTCGTAGGCCGTGATCATGGGAAAATCGCTGTCGACGCTGTTCTCGATGGCGTGCACGATCCTGTCGATGTCCGGCGTCATGCGGCTGGTCTCGATGATGACCTTGGGATCGTTCCGGGCGGGATTGATCCGTATATCGATGTCGATTGTGTTTTTCATGGGGATTCCTTTCGCGGGGCGGGGGATGCCGATCGAACAGATATATTATACCATTTATTCGGTGGTTATGCAAACCGTCGGGGACCGATTTCATCAAAAATGTGTGTGTTCGGGGGAAGGTTACACGAAACAGTCTCACATCGCCGTTTAGACGCTCAAAACGACCGTTCGGACAACAACGGCTTGAATTGTCGCGGGATTTGTGTTAAATATTGAATATGGAGGCGGTCGCTTGAAGCCATTTTCAAATACTGTAAAGGTGGTATGCACATGCGCAAACTGGCGGTGCTCTTGCCGGCCGCACTGGTGCTCGCGACCATGGTGTGCGCGCACGCGGAGCCGCAAGAGGATGTCGCGGATCTGACCGGTGACTGGACGATGGACTACTTCGGCATCCCGATGAACTTCACCTTCCATGAGGATGGCACCTGCGAGGGGCTCATCGCCATGGACATACAGGCCGACGAGGGCAACGACTTTGCCGGGACCTGGGAGTTTGACGGCGCGACCTGCGTCATTCACGGCGAGGACGGCGACGCGAGCTTCACCTGGGACGGCGAGAAGCTGACCGGCGTCATGCACAACACCGAGGTTTTCCTGCTGCGCGCGGCGACGGCCGGGGTGGAGTAGGACGGACAGTTGATTAACCCGTGAAAGGAGAAACCGTATGAAGTATCAGATCAAGGGCGCGCCCATGCCGGTCGTGATTTGCCAGGTGGAAAACGGCGAATCCATCGTCTGCGAATCCGGCGCGATGAGCTGGATGACCCCGAACATGGAGATGTCGACCTCCGGCGGCGGCGCCAGTAAGATGTTCGGCCGCATGTTCTCCGGCGAGAGCATGTTCCAGAACCGCTATACCGCCCACGGCGGCGCGGGCATGATCGCCTTCGCGTCGAAGTTCCCGGGCGACATCAAGGTGGTGGAGATCACCCCTTCGTCGCCGGTGATCTGCCAGAAGGGCGCCTTCCTGGCATCCTCCGAGGGCGTGGAGATGAGCGTGCACTTCCAGCAGAAGATGTCGACCGGCCTGTTCGGCGGCGAGGGCTTCGTGATGCAGAAGCTGTCGGGCGAGGGCACGGCCTTTTTGGAGATCGACGCCATGATGGACGCCAGCGTGAAGATGGAGATCCAGAAGGTCAAGGGCCTGAAGAACGCCATGTTCGGCGGCGAGGGGCTGTTCAACACGCTGCTCACCGGCCCCGGGCGCGTGCTGATCCAGACCATGCCCATGTCCGGCTTCGCCGCGCTCATCGCCAGCCTGCTGCCCAAGAAGAACTGATTCAAAAGCGCAATAATTGAAAGGAGATATACCCCCATGAAGAAACTGCTTGCACTGATCGTGGCGCTGATGATGGCGCTGACCTGCATGTCCGCCCTCGCGGACAACGTGTACACCAAGGTTACCATCGACGGCGACCTGGCCAAGGGCCTGCTGGCCGGCTTCGGCGTGCCCGAGGACCAGATGGCCATCGTCGATCCCGTCATCGCCCTGGTGAACGCCCTGGGCGTCAGCGTGACCACCGTGGCGGACGGCGCGCAGATCGACCTCGACCTGAACGGCGAGAGCGCCGTGAGCCTGGGCGTCGCCATGGACGCCGAGGGCGCGAAGCTCGTCAGCAACCTGATCCCCAACTACCTCGTGACCGTGTCCCAGGAGACCATCAACCAGGTGATGGAGCAGGTCGCGGCCAACATGCCCGGCGCCGGCGGCGAGGGCGGCGGCATGGACATGGGCGCCATGATGGAGACCTTCGGCGGCTACTTCCAGCCCTGGTTTGAGGCGTGCGCCTCTGCCGGCCAGCCCGGCGACCCCGTGAGTGGCGAGTACGAGTTCGAGGGCTACAAGTTCGACACCATGGTGCCCGTGACCGTCGACATGGCCGTCATCACCGAGGCCACCCAGAAGCTGATCGACGACCTGTCCGCGGACCCCGCGGCCATGGCGGCCATCAAGGGCTTTGCCCAGGGCTTCGCGAAGAACTCCGGCGAGACGTTCGACGAGGCCAACTTTGAGGAGAGCTTCAAGGCCGGCATGCAGGAGTGGATGGCCCACTTCCCGGATACCGTGACCGCCGAGTTCTACACCGACAGCACCGACGACGACGGCATGCCCTTCTACCTCCAGGGCGAATCCGTGTGGGGCGAGGAGAGCGGCTTCACCTATTACATGCTGTTCGTGGAAGAGGGCAACATGGACATGGGCTACCAGATGACCGCCAAGGACGGCGACGAGGAAGTGACCATGCAGGCCGGCTTCACCATGAAGGACGGTGGCATGACCGCGTACTTCAGCATGGGCGAGATGTACATGGGCCTGGTCATGAGCTTCTCTGAGGACGGCTTCGCCATGGACGTGTACTTCATGGATCCCGACAAGCCCCTGGTGTCCCTCATCGTCACCAGCGTCGCGGGCGGCGAGCGCACCCTGCCGGTGGACGGCGAGGGCAAGACCGTGCTGGCCATTGAGGAAGCCATGAGCGGCGAGGGCGAAGCGATGCAGGGCCTTGCGGGCGACTTCATGGCCAACGGCATGGGCGCGCTGATGGGCACGCTCTCCCAGCAGGTTCCCGAGATCGCGGGCCTGATGGGCATGATGTCCGGCGGCGCGATGGCCGGCTGACAACAGGAACAGAACCCAAAGGAGCGCCGACACCATCGGCGCTCCTGTATTCAAGGAGGAACGGGACATGGATCTCAAGAAGCTCAACGTCATCATTCCCATCGTGTCGGTCGGCGTGATGGTCGTGTGGGGCACGGTGGCCAAGGACTGGAGCAAGAGCTGGCTTGCGGTGTTCGTGGGCGGCATACTGATGACGGTTCTCAACATCATGGGAAAGAAGAACGGCGGGGACAAGTGATTCCGAAAGGAGCGTATATTCATGAAGCGTAAGATCATCGCATTGGCTCTGTGCGTCGCGCTCATGGCGCTGTGCGCGGCCGTCGCCGAGAAGGCGGGCACGAAGGTGTACCGGCTGGGCACCTCGGTCTACACCGTGGAGATCCCCGAGAGCTACGTCGAGGGCGAGCTCACCGAGGAGGACATCGCGGACGACCAGGTGGCCTACATGCAGAGCCCGGACAGCCTGCTGGACTTCGACGTGTACCAGTTCAGCAAGGAGGGCTGCCAGGAGAAGCTGGCCGATTACGCCGCGGCGGAGGCGGAGGAGTACAACACCACCGAGATCGTGACGGACGGCAACGTCAACGGCATCGACGCCGCCTGGTACCGCGCCACGGAGACCTACGAGGGCGTCGATTACACCACCCTGACCTATGTGCTGGAGGACGGCGACCAGTACGTCGAGATCGCCTTCTGGCTGGACGGCGAGAACGCCGACCAGGAGGCGCAGGCCATCATCAATACCCTGACCTTTGTGACCCGGTGACCGGGGGAGGCGTCGAGCTATGAAGAGAACGATCATCGCGCTGCTCTGCGCCGTCGTGGCGACGGGCCTGCTGGCCTCCGCGCTGGCCGTCGCCAATCCCTGGGTGGAATCGACCAGCGGCGACATCGCCGAGGCGATCGGGGCCACGTTCGGCGTCCCCGAGGGCGCGGAGGACGTCGCCTACAGCCTGATGCCCTCGGAGAACCTCGCGGAGATGCGCTTCACGCTGGACGGCATGGAGTACACCGCGCGCATCAAGCCCTCGGAGGAATTTGACGACATCTCCGGCCTGTACTACGAATGGAAGAACGAGGAGCCCTGCGTCATCGCCTTCATGCAGGGGCTTGTGAAGCGCGCCACGGAGGAAGGGGAGACCATCGACCTCTGCCTCTGGCATGACGCGGTCATGGGGCTGATGTATTCCCTGTCCGCGAGCGGCAAGGACCTGGACGGCTTTGACATCACCGCGGTGGCCGGGGCCATCTACGCCCAGGCGTCGGAAGTGTCCTGACAAAGCCGTGTGAGTATCCGTCAAAGAAGAGATTCACTATGAAAACCTATTGGCGAAGCGCATTATTCCGGGCCGTATTCGGCGTGCCGCTGGGCGTGACGGTGGGGCTGCTGCACTTTATGAAGAGCGACGCCCCCCTGCTCGCGTCCGTGATCCCCGCGGGCCTGTACGGCGCGCTGGTGATGGGGGCCACGGTGGTCTACGACATCGAGACGTGGAGCCTGACGCGCTCCACGATCTGCCATCTGCTGATCACGCTGGCGGGCTTCTGCGCGCTGGGGCTTGTACAGCGGTGGCTTGCCGACGTGCCCCTGTGGATGCCGATCGCCTTCCTCGCGGTCTATTTCTTCATCTGGCTGATCCAGTGGGGAATCTGCTACCAGAGGGTGCGCTGCATGAACAGGGCCCTGCGAAGCCGCCGCTCAAAGGGCGTTGGCATCAACGACGGAGGATGAGGAGGAATATCCCCGATGAAAAAGCTGCTGGCATTGATACTGACGCTGGTGCTGGCGTCGACCGGGCTGTGCGCCATGGCGGACACGGCTGACGCGCGGGCGCCGCTCTCGGGCGCTGACGGGGATGCGCCGCCCCTGATCGACGCCGTCTTTTCACTGCTCGGCGCGCTGAAGGGCGGTAATGTGGTGCCGCCTGCCGACGCCGGCACGGACGCCGCGACTCCCGAAGCGGCGGCGACCGCGGACCCGTCGGCCTGGAAGACCATGGCGGACGTGCTCTCGCTGGACACGGACGGCAGCGAGGCCTCCTGGGACGATCAGTATTACATCTACATCTTCGACTACGCCGGCACACAGTGGCTGATCCGGGCGAAGCTCTCCCCAGAGCTGAACGAGGCCGTCGGAAACGTGGATTTCATGGCCGACGACCGGCGGGAGCAGATTAACGCCATACTCGCGCCCTGCGAGATCGAGCAGGTGATCGACCTGTCCACGCTGGCGCTGCCCCGGGAGGCGCTGGATCAGTGGATCGGCAAAACCGGGCAGGAGATGCTGGACGCGGGCTTTGAATACAACGGCTATACCCAGGACGAAAAAGGCGTGCGCGTGAACATGGTCTACGGCGACTTCCAGTACGCGGTCACGTTCGCGGAGGCGCTTGAGATGGCGCAAGGGTTCGGCGAAATGCCCGGGAATTTGGGCGAGGCCACCGTCGCGGGCATAGCGTTCGGCGGCAAGTCCTACAACTTCAACGAGATGAATTACGTCGCGCCGGAGCCTGCGCCGGACGGACCCGTGCCGGACGGGCCCGTGACGGACGGACCCGTGGCAGGCGGCCTGTCCGGCGGCTGGACGCCCGCGGCCGACCCCGCGGTCACCGACGATCTGCGCGCGGTGTTCGACGGCGCGACGGAGGGCTTGGTCGGCGTGAGCTACGTGCCCGTGGCCTACCTGGGCTCGCAGGTCGTCGCCGGGACCAACCACGCCTTCCTGGCGCAGGCGACGATCGTCATGCCCAACGCCGAGCCGTATTACGTGATCGTCTACGTCTACGAGGACCTCCAGGGCCACGCGGAGGTCATGAACATTGCGAACTTCGATGTCGGCAGCCTTTGCACCTACGGCGCGGACTGACCGAAGCGACGCGAAACGAGGGGCGCCGGGGAGTGCCCCTCGTTTTGTTTAATCTTTTATATTTACATAACATGGATTTCATGTTATAATTCATACCGTAATAATATCTTTAATCGTCAGACGCAGCCCGGTTTGCGGTCTTTTGGCCCGGACAGGGCATGGTCATGAAAGGATGGATACCATGGCGTATACGGCGTTGGAAACCATGAGGCAGAGCCTCAAAGCGCGCTTCGGCGAGGACCTCGGGCCGATGCAGCCGCCGGCCAGCGAGGGCGAAAAGACGAGCGACTTAAAGTCGGCGGCGCTGCGCTTTCTGCGCGAGCGGTGCGAGGGCCTGCGGCACGACGGCGAAATCGCGCGCCGCGAGGCGGAGACGGGCGTCTTTGAAGGCGTCAGCCTGTCGGCGCACCAGATCCCCTACAACATGCAGATGGACCTCGACCGGCTGTGCCTGGAAAAGACGCTGGGGGATTTCATCGACTCCGGCACCGCCGAGGACGCCTATCCGGTGTACTACTGCTACATCAACATGTTCCTCGGGCGGTACGGGCGCTCCAAGAAGATGGTGGAGCTGCTCTCGGAGTACGAGTCCAACGGCAGCTCGCTTCTGATGAAGCACCGGGACCACTACTCCCACTCGGTGTACGTGTTCGCGCTGGGCCTGGCGATCTACGAGAGCAACGTCCCGTACCGGCGCGCCTTCGAGACATATTACGGCTTTGAACCGGACAGCGCCGACGCGGCCAACCGGTTTTTGGAGTTCTGGGGGCTGACGTCGCTGTTTCACGACATCGGCTATCCCTTCGAGCTGCCCTTCGAGCAGGTGCTTTCCTACTTCGAGGTCAACAACCAGAGCCGGAGCGGGGACAGCCTGTTTTTGGCCTACCGCAACGTGGAATCCCTGACGGCGCTGGACGAACCGGCGATCGTGCGCTTTGAGGCGCTCTACGGCAGGCGGTTTGACACTGTCGTCGCGCTGCTGGCGTGGGACATCTGGCGCAAGCTGGGGGAGGCCTACGGCTTTACCGAGGCGTACATGCGCGACGTGATCGATTTAAAGCCGGTATCCCCCGAGCGCTTCGGCTGCTTCATGGACCACGCCTTTTTCAGCGCCGCGCGGCTGTTTCGCGAGTTGAGGGAAGCCTGCGGGCCGGAGGCGCTCACGCCCATGCACGTGGACGCCCTCTCGGCGATACTGCTGCACAACAGCCTGTTCAAGTTTGCCATTTCGTTCTACAAGGACGCCAGCAAGGCGAAGCCGCCGCTTCGCATGGGCGAGCATCCGCTGGCCTACCTTCTGATGATCTGCGACGAATTGCAGTGCTGGGACCGCACCGCCTACGGGCGCAACTCCCGCACCGAGCTGCACCCCATGGCCGCGAAGTTCGACTTCGCCGACGGGGCCATCCGCGCGGATTACTGCTACGACCGGGCGGAGCAGGAGAAGATCGACGCCTGGCGCGCGGCCTACGCGGCCTGGGAAGAAGGCGGCAGGGAGGGCAAGCCCCCGCGCCTCAAGGCGTACAGCGACATGGCGGAGAAGGGGCAGCGCTTCCGCACCGACATCGAGAAGATCGTGGACACCGCGTCGATCCCGCTGACCGTCAAGGCGCACACCGGCAGGGTGGACCGCAGTATGAAGCACACCTACCTGTCCAGCAGCAACTTTTTGCACTTCTACGATTTCGCCGTCGCCATACACGGGCGCAGCCTTCCGCCGGAGGCCACGGTTGAGCAGATGGAGAAGAAGTTCGAGTCCCATTCGCTGGAGTACCAGCTCTCGACGCTCAACCGTGCCAGGCACTTTGCCCGCTACCTGGACGCGATACGCTGCTTCTACACCGACAAGCCGGTGGACTACGAGATGGTCACGCGCTTCACCCCGGACCAGGCGGCTATATTCGCGCCGATGGAGCACGGGCGCTGGGTGCGCGAGCACATCGCCATGGGCTGGCGCTACGGCGACGAGTACGAGAAGCTGCCGCTGGATCTCCCCGAGGCGGAGCAGAAGAAGGCGCGGAGCGCGCTGCGGGAGCAGCTGCGCCGCCACAAGCTGACCATGGACGGCAACCCCACCGAGGCGGAGGTCGCCGAGCACTACAACCAGCTGGATGAGGCGGATCAGGACAAGGACTGGAAGCCCTTCAACCGCATGCTGCAGCTGCTCAAGAAGTACGACGGCACCCGAATCTACTGTCTGGAGAACAGGGAGGTACAATGACATGTTTGGAATCGGGAAAAAGAAGAAGGCAGAGGGCAGAAGGCTGACCGAGGTGCTCACGAAGCAGGAGCGAAACGATTTGGTGGCCTATCTCACGAGCATGACGGCCATCGGGGGCACGGAGGGCATCCGTGACGCCTGCCGCAGCATCCTGCCGGTCATCCAGGCGGACGAGCCCCTCATTCCCGGCGTCATACAGGGGCTGATCAACATCTGCAATACCATGGCGGATGTCATGTCCGGTTATCCGGACAACGCGCGCCAGGCGCAGGCGATCGCCAGGAAACTGAACAAGCTGCTGTAAGCTGACAGGGCGCGGGAAGGGAGACTGTGAACATGGAAATCCTGGGAGGACTGTTTGGCCGCAAGGTGGGCGGAACCATGGCGATCGGCGGGCGGAAGTGGCGCATCCTTGACATTGACGGCGCGAAAAACACGGCGCTGTTGATTTCCAGGGAGCCCGTGACGAACGCAAAGCTCCATGAAAAGTGCACCGAGCTGTATGAAAGCAGGGGCAGTCTGGAATGGGAAAACTGCACGCTGCGGGCATATCTCAACGGCACGCTCTATAACAACGCCTTTTCACCGAAGGAAAAGGCGGCCATACTGACCACCGCCATTCACGACAAGGGGCGTCCTGCCACGCAGGACAGGCTGTTTCTCCTGAGTAAAGAGGAGGCGGAGAAGTACTTCAGGGACGACGCCGATCGAAAGACCACCGGCAGGATGTGGTGGCTGAGGGATACGCGCTCAGCCCCATGGCCGGCGTCGATGACGGTGCTGACGGACGGGAAGATCAATGCCCAGGGCAACGTGGCCGACGAGGCCTTTGCGGTGCGGCCCGCGATGTGGGTGGATCTGAACAGGCTGTGATCAAAGGAGAGAAGAGAAAGGACGGCGGGAATTTTGAAGCTGGAATACATCACCCGTGGCATGAGCGACGTCAGGGGAAAGCCCCGGGTGTACCTGACCTGTCATCCGGAGGATCGGGAAAGGGCGATCCCGCTGATTTCGGAAGACCTGCTCCGGCATGCCAACTGCGCCGTCTGGCACGACGCGGAGATGAACGCGCCCTACGATCCCCAGGAGCTCGGGGTCTGCCTGGACGAGATGCAGCTTATGGTGCTGGCCGTGACCTCCAAATTCCTGTACACGGCCTGTCGCGCCAGGGACGTGGCGCTGAAATATGCCCTGAGGCAGCACATTCCCGTGCTGCCGATTTTGCTTGAAAGCGGGCTGTCCCGGGAGTTCAACCGCGTCACCGACACCAAGCTCCAGGTGGTGAACCGCTGCGTCAGCGATTCCACCGCCACGCCCTACGACGAGGTGCTGGACACCTACTTGAAGTCGGTGCTGGTGGGCGACGAGCTGGCGGAGCGGGTGCGCGACGCCTTCGACGCCTATGTGTTTTTGAGCTATCGCAAGAAGGACCGCCGCCACGCCCAGCGGCTGATGCACCTGATCCACGAAAACCGGCAGTTCAGGGACATCGCCATATGGTACGACGAGTTTCTCGTGCCCGGCGAGCGGTACGACGAGGCCATCAGGGCCGCCTTCGAGAAGAGCAGCCTGTTCGCGCTGGCGGTGACGCCCAACCTGCTGGAGCCGAAGAACTACGTGCTCAGGGAGGAATACCCGATGGCGCGAAGCCGGCGGCAGAAGAAGGGCGATCTGGAGATCGTGCCCGTGGAGCTCTACGAGACGGAGCGCGGCGACGCGCGCACCGAGCGGCTGAAGATGGAGACGGTCTACCGCGACATACCCCCCATACAGGACGAGCATCAGCCCCGGGAGATGAACGCCGCGCTGCTCGAGGCGCTTCGGCGCATCTCCAAAAAGGAGAACGACGGCTCCGCGCGGCACCGCTTCTTCATCGGCCTGGCGTACCTGTGCGGCATCGACGTGGAGGTGGACCGGGACCGCGCCATAGCGCTTCTGGAATCCGCCGCGACGGACCCGGAGCCCTGCTTCGACGCCACGGAAAAGCTGGTGGACATGTACATAAACGGCGACGGCGTGGCGCGGGACATGGACAGGGCTGTCGGGTGGCAGAAGACGCTGTGCGACCAGTACCGGGCGGAGTACGAAAAGGGCCGCTCCCCGGACGAGCACCTGGGCTTTGGCACGCGGTACTTCCGCGCGCTGATGGGCCTGTCCGACCTGCTTCGTGAGGCGGGCAAACTGTCGGACGCGGTCGCCTCCGCGGAGCTGGCGCTCACGGTGGCCGGGACGCTGACTGACGAGGTGGGCGCGCGCGAGGTGCAGCGGGACACCGCAGTGATCTGCAACCGCCTGGGCGGGCTCTTTCGTGCGCGGGGGGAGCGCGACAGGGCGGAGGAATACTACCGCCGCGCGCTGGACATCAACGCCCGGCTGGCCCGGGAGATGGGCACCGCCCGCGCCCGGCGCGACCTGTCCGTCAGCCAGGAGCGGCTGGGCGACGTGTATCGGCACCGCAAGGACCTGGACCGGGCGGAGGCACTCTACCGTGAGGCGCTTTCGCTGCGCGAGGCGCTGGCCGAAGCGGACGACAGCCCCCGCGCGCGCCGGGACCTGTCCGCCATACGCACCAAGCTGGGCAACATCAAGCGGTCCCGCATGGATTACGACGGCGCGGCGGCGGATTACCGCGCGGCGCTCGCGCTGGATAAGGTGCTCTCGGAGGAGCTCAGGACCTGGCAGGCCCGGGACGACTGCGCCGTGAGCCTCGTCAAGCTGGGGGAGGTGCAGCGCGCCCGGGGAGCGTGCCGGGAGGCGGCGGCGCTGCAGCAGGAGGCCGTGGCGATCTTTGAGAAGAACGCCGCCGAGACCGGCTCCGCGCAGTACCGCAAAAACCTGGCCGCCGGGCTTGAGAAGCTGGCGAAGTCCCTGGACGGCCTCGACCGGCGGGATGAGGCGATAAGCTGCCTCGAGCGCGCCGTCGTCCTGCGCGAGGCGCTGCTTACGGAGTTTCCGTCGCACACCGCCAGCCACGAGCTGGCCACGACGCTCTGCCTGTTCGCGGAGTATACCCGCGACGCCGGCATGATGGAGCGCACGCTGAGGCTGTGGGAGGAGATTTGCCGCAACCACCCGGAGTACGAAAGATACGCCGACAGGGCCAGGCGCGCGCTGGAAAAGCTGACAGGACGCGACTGACCTTCGCAGAATGACGACGCGACGAAGGACAAGGAGGGCTTTTGATGGGTTTTTTCTCTGATCTGTTTAAGAAACCGGATACGCTTCCCATTTTGACGGACGATGAGATACGGATGCTGGCGTCCTTTTTCGAGAAGGGCTGGGCGGCCGAGACGCGGCGCTGGGCCGGCATGCCGCAGAGCGGCATGGATGCGTTTGACGATGTCAGCATCGCAAAGGGCGTGAAGAAGCGCGCCCTTACGATCGACGACATGACCAAGGTCATCAAGCTGCTGGAGGCGCATCTGCGCCTGAACGGGGAGGACCCGGAGCTCAAGGAGATCATCCGGAAGCTGAAGCTGTGCAAGGTCAATCTGATGTCCTGAAAACGCCCTGGGAGAAGGCGAGGGAGCGCTTATGAACTATACGCCGAATACCCGGGGGAACACCCCTGCCAAGAACAAGCCCCAGGTCTTCCTGTTTGCCGCGCCGGAGGACGATAAGGCGGCGGCGGAGCTCGTGGAGCTGCTGCTGGACAAGACTTACGGCGCGAACCTCTGCGTGTGGACCGGCGACGCCCTGCCCCGCGCGGAGGCGCTTGACCGCCTGGGCGACATGTCGCTGTTCGTGATGGCCGTGACGGAGCATTTGGCGGGGAAGGAGACCGAGGCGGCGGCGCAGGCGGTGCGCTTCTGCTTTGACAGGAAGATCCCCCTGCTGCCGGTGTACTACATCTCTCCCAGCAGCAGCACGGAGCCGGCGGACAGCTTCTATCGCGCGGCCAGCGCCGCGGTGGGCAAGCGCGACGAAAAGCTGGAGCTGGACGGCCCCCGGCAGGCGTCGTCGGATTTCCGGGAGCAGTTTTCCCGAAAGCTGCACACGCTGGTCATGTCCGACGCGGTGGCCGATGAGGTGCGGGAGCGCGCGTTTGAGAAGCAGATCTTCCTCAGCTACCGCAAGAAGGACCGGGAACAGGCGCTCAAGGTGATGAAGGCCATCCACGACCAGCCGCTCTGCGAGGCGCTGGCCATCTGGTTTGACGACTTTTTGATCGCCGGACAGGACTTCAACGAGGAGATCTTCAAACAGCTCCGGGACTCCGACGCCTTTGCGCTGACCGTGACGGACAGCCTCGCGGAGCCGGACCGGCGGGGCCGGAAGAACTACATCCAGCGGGAGGAATGGCCCCGGGCGACGAGGAGCAAGCAGCTGGAAAAGCGCATCCTCGTGGACGTGGATGTCTCCGATCCCGAAAACCTCGCAAAGAAGATGGAGCCGCCGCTGACGCAGACCGTCCCCGTGGGAGACAGCGAAGCGCTGCGGAATGCGATCATCCGGGCCAGCCTGCTGGATCACGCCTGCAAGACGCCCACGCCGCGGCAGAAGTACCTGCTCGGCATGGCCTATCTCTCCGGCATCCGCGTGGAAAAGGACGCGGAGCGCGCCCTGCGCCTGCTGACCGAGGCGGCAGACGCCGGTTCGGCGGACGCGGCGCTGCAGCTCGGGTTCATGTACCTGGCCCGCGTCGGCGTGGAGCGGGACAACGACGCGGCCCTGCGCTGGAAGGAGACGGCCTTCAGGCTGGCCGAGGCGCAGTACCGCGCGGGCGACGCCTCCACACTGGAGCTGGCGCATACGACCGCCTTCGGCGACGACAGCCTGGTTTTGATGTACTATGCCACCGATCATCCGCAGAAGGCGCGGGACGTCTGCCGACGGATGCGCGCCATGCTGGAGAGCGCCCCGGACAGCCCGGAGCGCAGCGTGCGCCTGGCGGAAACATGGCTGGAGGAGAGCAATATCCACTTTGAGAAGCCCGCCACGCTGTCGCAGGAGACGCTAAAGGAGCGCCGCGGGAGCGCGGAGAAGGGCATCGAAATACTCAACGCCCTGGACGATTTGGACGACGAAGGCCTCTACCAGCTTGCCGGAGGTTACGGCGAACTGGGCAATATCGCCCGCTGGCAGAGCGATTGGGATAAAGCCGAGAAGTACCTGCTGCGCGGGAAGGAGATCATGGCGTCGCTGGTCGAGCGCACGGGCAGCATCGTCTATCGGCGCTCCCTGGCGGGCTACTGGAATGCGCTGGGGAACCTGTACAAGGACCGCATGGCGTGGGACAAGGCGCGCGAGGCGTTCGCCGAGGACCTCGCGCTGTCCGAGGCCGTCTATGCCGAGAGGGGCCTGCCAAACGACGAGGAGGCCCTGGGCATCGCGCTTCAGTGCTACGGCGGGCTGCTCGAGGATCACCAGAAGGGCGCCGAGATGATGGATCGCTCGGTGAAGCTGCTGGAAAAGACCGTAGCCGAGAACACACAGGACCCCTATCTGCAACAGGAGCTGGCGGAGTTCCGCGTCAATCAGAAGAAGCAGAGGAACCGGCCCCGCGCCGAGAAGATGCTCAAATGGGGGGTCATACTGATACTCGTCGGCGCGCTGGCCGCGGGGCTTTGGAGCGTTTTGAAGGAGATACTGGCCTGAATACGGAAGGGAGTGTATTCTGCATGAAACAGGACCCGTTGAAGCGGTTGGAAAACACCGCTGCCATTACGGCGGTTGCCGGCGTGATCATATCATTCTGGCAGGGCATCGCCCAGAGCCGGCAGGGCGAATGGATCATACTGGGGGGCATCTGCCTGACGGTGGCGGTATTCGACAACCTGCTGTTGATCTTCGCCCGCAATCGCGATCCCAGCAAAGCCCACCCGATGGTCTTTCCGCTGGTGATACTGATGGTGGTTTTGCTGATCATCTTTCCGCTGTTCACCGCCACCAACGCCATACAGTACTACAAGGCGACGGACAACGTGTCCTATGCCGTGAAGAAGGGCACAGGCGTCGTGCGGCGCGTCTACGGCGGCGACGCCCATGTGGCGCTGGCCGACAGCTACAAGGACACCCCCGTCACCGTGATCGGGAAGCAGGCGCTCTACGCGCGCAGCAGCATGAAGACGGTCAAGTTCCCGGCGGAGCTTAAAGAGATCCAGGCCAGTGCGTTCCGCGACTGCAAGGGCCTGGAGACGCTCGAGCTGCCCGACACCCTCGAAAAGCTCGGCAAGAGCGCGTTCCAGGGCTGCAAAAACCTCGCGCGCATCGTCATACCGCCTTCCGTGACGGAGATTCCCAAGAGCGCCTTCAACGGCTGCCCGAAGGACATGGTCATCGTGGGCGAGCCGGGCAGCGCCGCGCAGGAATACGCCGAGAAATACTTCACGTTTGAGGCGAGCGCCACGTAAGTGATGCCCGGGAACGGGTCGACGGAGGACGGAGTGATTCCATGGATAGCTTAAGCTTCAGCAACAGCCTGTCGAAGGGCAGCGTGTACGAGAGCGAATCTTTTTTCAAGGCGTATCGGGACGACGCGGCGAGCCGCCTGGCGGGGGACGCAGGTCCCGTCGCCATCTCCAACGAGCGGATTCAGCGGGGCGACGTCATACTGGACACGTACCGTGTCGAGGGCGACGCCATACTCGGCGGCATGGGCAGCGTGTGGCGGGTGCACCACCAGAGCTGGGACACCGACCTGGCCATGAAGCGGCCCCAGCCGCGGTTCTTCGCCGAGGGCAGCGAGCGGCGCAAGGAGGAGTTCATCGCCGAGTGCGAGCACTGGATCAATCTGGGGCTGCATCCGAACATCGTGTCCTGCTACTATGTGCGTGAGATCGGCGGCGTGCCGACCATATTCTCGGAATGGATGGACGGCGGCAGTTTGAAGGACGCCATACAGTCCGGCAGGCTGTACGAAGGCACGGAGGCCGAGGTGCAGGCCCGCATACTCGACATTGCCATACAGGCGGCGCGGGGACTGCAATACTCCCACGAACAGGGACTCATCCATCAGGATGTCAAGCCGGGGAACATATTGCTGACGAAGGACTGGGACGCCAAGGTCGCCGACTTCGGCCTCGCCAGGGCGCAGAGCCAGCTCACCGACGGCAAAAAGTCCCTCTCCGGTGGCTACACCCCGGCCTACTGTCCCAAAGAACAGTCCGTCGGCGCGCCTGCCGAAAAGTGGATGGACGTGTACGCCTGGGCGCTGACCGTCGCGGAGATGTACGTCGGCGGCCACCCGTGGCTGAGCGGCGCGGCGGCTTCGGACGGCCTTGAGGGCTACCGCGCCGCCGCCCGCGTCGCGCCGCCGGAGACGGTGTGGGCGCTGATCGAGGGCGCGCTGAAGGACAGGGCCTCCGGATTCGGCGCGATCATCGGGGCGCTGCGGACGTGCTTTATGGAGACCACCGGGCTGCTCTACCGGGAGGAGGAACCGGCGGCGCTGCTGTCCGGCGCGAACCTGAACAATCACGCCATGAGCTTTCTGGATCTCGGCAAGCAGGATCAGGCGGCGGAGCTGCTGCAAAGGGCGCTGGAGGTCCAGCCGGACAATGCGGATGCGTTTCTCAACCAGGTCTTCTTCCGCTGGAAGCGCGGCGCGCTGACTTACGATCAGGCGATGCAGAGCATCGAGAACATGCTGGAATCCGAGGCGCGAAACCGCGCCGTCGAGTCGCTGGTGCGCGAGGAGACCGGCCTGGAGGAGGTTCTTGCCTACGACTGTCAGAATCCCCTCGACGCCTGCCGCGATCAGGACGGTTATCTGTGGATACTCAGCGAGGGCGAACTGCTGCGCTACGACATGATGGAATCAAAGCGGATACAGGCCGTGTCGGCGGAGTACCGCTATAGCTATCAGGCCGTGTGCCCGAGCGGGGACGGCCGGTATCTGTATGCGGCGATCGGTTCGGGGTTTTACAGCGGGCTTTGCTATCGCCTTGTGCGGATCGATACCCGGGACGGGTGCAGGGTGGAGGCGCTTCGCGCCGACTGGAGGGGCGGGGACGCCTTTGAGGCCTTCCGCGGGGAGCACATCAAGGCCGTGCCCTACGGTTCAAACTGCGTCGGCATCTGGATGGAGGAGGACGGCATGCTGTGCGTGCTGGAGGAATCCGTGTGGAGGGACCAGAGCGACGACACGTTCAAGACCACGACCTTCCTGAGATACAGGCTGGACGCGCCGCTCTCGTGCAGCCTGCCGGACGGACCGCGGCTGGTGCCCGCGGACGGCCCCGAGCGGCTGCGGATGACGGAGCGCTGGAAGAAGGGCGCGCGCCGGGACGGATGGGACCATGTGCATTGTCACAATCGCGTGGTCGCGGACCTGGGGGAATACGTACTGCTGAACGGACAGGTCAAGATGCGGGAGCGCGAGCCCGTTCAGCGGAGGAATGCCGTTTCGATGGCCCGCGACAGCGTCGAGCGGGACTACGCGGCGATGCTCTGCCGCAAGGTGGCGGACGCGCGGCATCACTATCGCATCAGCCGGTTTGTCTCCTCGGCGCGCGTCGCGGAGCTGAACCGGGAGCGGGAGCAGATCGAGGACGGCTTCCAAAAGGCGCTCGGGGACAGGGTGTATGAGGATGCCATCCGCCAATTCGAGCGCTATCGCGAGCTGCCTGAGTTGCGGGACAACGAACAGGCGATTCGTATGGAGCAATCGCTCTCCGCCGCCTGCTCGCGGGTGCGCATCCACCATACCATCGAAGTGCAGGGAGCCGACTTTGAACCGGCAGAACCGGCCTTTGCGGAGGTCTACGGGAGAGAGCGCGGGCGGTTGACCTCGCAGACGCCGAAGAAGCGCTATCCGGCGACGCTCATGGACATCTACGCGCCGCTTCACAGGGCCTTCCGGAAGCTGCCGTACCGGTTTGAGCTGGACGGCAAGACGGTTCAGATCGGCACGAAGGAGACCTGGACCGAGCCGGTGCTGATCAACGCCGACCACAGCGTCTGCTATCTCTGGTGCGACCATCAGGGCGCGCTTCGCGTCGATCTGCGCAGCGGGGAGATCGAACCCGTCGCGGTGGTCGACAGCGCGTTTCCGCATTGCGCCCTCTATCGCGTTTCGGCGGACGAACGGTACTTTGCGGTGCGGCTGGACGAGGGCTGGATGGTGTTTTCGAGGGAGCGCATGCGCGGCGCGGGTCTCGCGACGGGGGAATGCTATGAGATGGCCTTCTCTCCGGACGGGCGCTTTGCCCTCTGGCACGCCTATTCGGACAGGCGGCTCTACATCACGGAGATGGCGAACGATATGCGCCGGGTTCCCGCCGCGATCAACGGGGGCGGTTCTTCGGAGCGCTTCTCTGCGGACGGGTCCCTCGTCGCGATGTTCGATCTGGACGGAAAGCCGGAAAAGCTCTGCCGGTTGAGCTACGATTATGTGCCGGCGGATCAGGACGGCGGGACGGACAGGGCCGAGGCGGCGCGCGTGAGGGCGGAGCATCCGCCCCGGAAGGGCCTCTTCGCAAGGCTGTTCGGCGGGAAGTGACGAAAGGGAGGGATCCGAATGAAGCGGTTTTTGGCCGTGCTGGTCGCGCTCTGCGTTTCGGCGATGCCGTTTATAGCCATCGGGGAAGCGGACGACTACTATGCCTTCCGCCCTGCCGCCGACGCGGCGCTCGGGGCGCTCTCGGGCGCGCTGGACGCCATGCGCCAGAGCGTGTACGTCTACCGGGACTTCGGCGACACCGAGAACCACTTCACCCAGAAGGCGAAGATGGCCGGCGTCGACGACCGCCTGGTGATGGACATGGACGAGAACTGGCGGGAGGACCCCCACGGCGGCGAGAGCTGCATCCGCTGCGAGCAGGTGGTCAGCGCCATGGACTGGGGCGGCTGGCTGTTTTTAAACGGCTGGCTGCCCGAGGGCGAGACCGCGCCCCGGCTCAACGACGGCAAGGCGGACGGGCAGGGGCTGAACCTCCCGGGCGCGCAGGCGCTGTCCTTCTGGGCGCGGGGCGACAAAGGCGGCGAGCGGGTGGAGTTCTTCACCTGCGGCTTCGGGTACGACGGCGAGTGGGGCGGGAAGATCGTTCCCTACCCGGACAGCGCCGTCAAGCGCAGCCTGGGCTATGTCAGGCTGGAGCGGGAATGGCGCGAGTACACCGTCGACCTGTCGGGGGCGGACACGCGCTACGTCGTGTGCGGCTTCGGCTACGTGCTCTCGGGCGAATACTCCAACCCGGGGGACAACGTGTTCTATCTGGACGACATACGCTTCACCGGCGATTTCTCCGACCGGGACGCGCACTATTTGCTGCGCTCCTACGACACCGACAATATCTACATCAAGAACGCCGCCTTCTCCTATGACAACGCGCTTTCGGCGATGTCGTTCCTCTCGGCGGGGAAGAAGGAGGAGGCCGCGGGGCTGTTGGACGCCTTCGCGTACGCCGTAACGCACGACCGGTACATGCCCGGGCGCGTGCGCAACGCCTACGCCGCGGGGGACATCGCCGCCTTCCCGGGCTGGAACGACGCGGCCCGGCTGCCGGGCTGGTACGACGCCGGAGACGGCCAATGGTACGAGGACCGCTACCAGACCGGCAGCAACGTGGGCAACACCTCCTACGTGGCGCTGGCGCTTTTGCAGTACGACGCGCTGTACGGCGATGAGAAATACCTGGAGACCGCCGCGGCGCTGATGGACTGGGTGATCGGCAACTGCTCCGACGGCACGCCCGGCTTCACCGGCGGCTACGACGGCTGGCCGGAGGGTGGCGAGGACACCACCTACGTGTTCACCTACAAGTCCATCGAGCACAACATCGACGCCTATGCCGCGTTCAAACAGCTCTATGCCCGCACGGGCGAGAAGCGCTTCGCGGACGCCGCCGACAGCGCGCTCACGTTCATCAAGAGCATGTACGACGCGGACAAGCGGGTGTTCTACACCGGCACGCTGGACGACGGCGTGACCCCCAGCGCGGACAACCTGGTGCTGGACGCCCAGGTGTGGGCCTGCATGGCGCTGGGGGAGGCGTTTGAGCCCTACGAGGCTTCGCTTCAGACCGTCGCGGCCATGCGCACCCCGGAGGGCGGCTATCCCTTCTGCGCGGCGAACGCCAACGGCGGCTGGTGGGCCGAGGGCACGGCCTACACCGCGCTGATGTACCGGCTGCGCGGCGAGGACGAAGCGGCGGCGGACGCATTGGCGGCACTCAAGGGCATACAGCTTGAAAGCGGCCTGTTCCCGGCGGCGACGGTGGACAACCTCTCCACCGGCTTCGGGCTGTTCGACGGCTCGCCCTGGGAGTACGGAACCGCGCCGCACATCGCGCCGACGGCCTGGTTCGTGATGGCGGTGAATGGCTTCAATCCCTACGCCTTTTAAGGATCGAAGCCTTCTTGAGGAGGTGATACCGTGCGGGAGCCGGATCGGAGCGTTCTGAACGTCTATGTGGCGGCGCCGAGGGCGATGGAGTCGGACTGGCTCAGCCTGCTCCGGCAGATCGGATTCCTGAGCGACGCGTGCCAGCAGCGGGGCATAGCGCTCAACAGCTACAAGGGCTGTCAGACCGGCTTTGAGTGGGAGGCGCTGAGATCGGACGGCCCGTGCGTCTGCATATCGCTGATGGACGAGGCGGACTATGGCGAGGCCGTGCGGAGCGAGGCGGTCGAACTGCTCCGGCGCGAGGGCGTCGCGTGCGTGATCGCGCTGCTCAGGTCGAAGTCGGACGGCGTCGCCCAGTACGAGGTGGACGGCGCTGTGCTTCACATCATACGCTACAGCGCGCCGTCCGGGGTGCGCATCGCGGAGCTGCCGGCCATCCGCAGGCTGCTGGACGGGCTGGCCCCGAGGGCGTCGGAGCTGGAAGTGGAGGCGGAGGACAGGGTCATACAGATCCACCCCGGCCTCATCGCAGCGCGCGGTCTTGAGCTTTACGACCTCATGCAGGCGAGACCCGACGTCATCGTGGCGCTGGACAGCCTGCCCGGCAGCGTCTGGGAGGATTTCCGGGGAGAGCTGCTCTACTATCCCATACCGCCCTACGGCGTGCTCCCGTTCTTCATACTGGAGCGGCTGGCGGTGGAGGTGGACGGCCTGCTGGAGGACAGGAAGCGCGTGGCGCTGTACTGCGGCGAGGACTGCGGGCGCGTGGGCTATGTGGCGGCCTGCGTGCTATTTCTGCGCGGCGTGCGGGAGCCCGTCGACCATCTCCGGCAGCGCTGGGAGGCTTCGGCGCTCTCCGTCAAGGCGCAGGAGGACGACGTGCGGCTGTTCTGCCACCGGCACGTCGCCAGGACCTGCTGGCACTGCGTCCAGCTGACCCGGCACATTCAGATCGACAGCATCGACGCATTCAAGGCCGACGAGGACATCCGGGGGGCGCTTCGGCGCGTCGGCGAATCGCTGGGCGAACGGTCCCGCATCGCGCTGCGCTTCTCCGGGCTGCTGCCCAGCGTGCGCATCATGGTGGAGGCGGCGAACGCGGAGCTGTGCCAGCGGGCCATCGACGATATCGTCCGGGTCGTCGATCGAAAAGGCCACTGCCTGGGCAACATCGACGGGTGGTAGGAGGGCTGATATGGGCATCGACATCTTTCGGAAGGAAAACTGGGGCCGGTGGCGATCCGGGCCCTTCCAGACGGTGGATTTCAGGCTCGACGCCGAGAAGGACCGCCTGCTCATACGGCACATAATCAACCACTGCACGGCGCTTCAACAAAAGCGCCTGATGATGAAGTACCGCATGCAGGAGGTTCCCGCGCTGCCGGTGAACATCGACGACGAGAACGACGCGGACTACGCGCCGTACATGCTGCTTCGGGAGCAGGTGATGCGCGAGGACGACTACTGGACGCTAAAGGCGGCGCTCGAGGCCCCCGACGCCATGATGCGCCGGTTCGCCTTCTGCCGCCTGACGGGGTATCGCTGGCCGCCGGACGCCTGCGACGCATACAGCTATCGGACCTATGACTGCGGATTGAAGAGTGAAGTGTCCCGGGAGGACATCGAGGACCTGTGCCGCGAGCTGATCGCGGAAAAAAGCCGCTTTGCCCGCAGGGCGAGGGAGTGGCTTGAGAAGCTGCCGTCCTTTACCGACGACGACCTGGCAAAATGGGCCTCGGACCGGACGGAGCGCAAGTGGGACGACGACCCGGACGAGCTGCTGCGCAAAGCCCTGCGCCCGGCAGAAGGCGTCCCGGAGCGGGAGGACCTGGAGGACAAGGTGCTGGCGATATTCGACGCCTACATATTCCGGAAGTACCAGCGGCACCATCTGTACGGGAGCGGGATCGTGCTCAGGGAGTCCGTGGAGGACCCCCTCACGAAGCGCATCGCCGACCGGCTCGAAAAGATGAAGTCCTACTACAGGAGCTTTGAGATCGCGCTAACGGAGATCATGGAGGCCGGCGGGCGGGAGATCGGACTTGCGCCGGAGGAAGTCGCGCGGCTTGCGTGGTCGGTCTCCCCGCGCAGTCGTCAGCACAGCTACTTTTTGTGGATGGCCTACTGGTACGGCATCGACGTGGACGAGGACAATGCCGCGGCGCTTAGGATGCTGGCCGACGCCGCCGGGCGGGGGCACCTGTACGCCTGCGACGAGATCGTCCACATCTACGCCTCGGGCGAATACGTCCGCCGGGATTTCAGGCTGGCGCTGAAGTGGCAGGAGAAGAAGCTCGAATGGGCACGCGTCGCTTATGAGGAAAAGGACCCCAGGGACATTGCGGCCTCCTCCGCGCGGGAGCGCTACGCCAGGGCGCTCAGGGAGACGGGGGACCTCCTGGCGGAGGCGGGCAGCGCCAAGCGCGCAAAGCAGTATTACAAGCAGGCGGAAAAGCTCAGGCCGGGTTAGATGTTGAGAGAGGGGGATGCGCAGTGTCGGATGTTATTCGCGCGGGGGCGTCGTTGCGTGTGGGCGACACCGTGCCCTTCGGCCGGTATCGGCAGGGCGACGGCAACCGGCCAAAGGACGTCCGGCCGCTTCTGTGGCAGGTACTGGACGTCGCCGACGGGCGCGCGCTGCTGATCACAAAACAGGCGATCAACGTCAAGTGGTACCACAAGAGCAGCAGGCGCGTGACCTGGGAGCGCTGCACCCTGCGGACGCTGTTTCTGAACGGACGCTTCCTGGACGCGGCGTTTCGACCGGCGGAGCGCAGGCGCATACTGGTCACTGCGGTCCGGGCGGACCGGAATCCGAAATACGATGCGGACCCCGGCACGGACACGCAGGACCGCATCTTTCTGCTCAGCGCGTCGGAGGCGGAGCGGTACTTTGACTCCCGCACGGCGCGCCAATGCTGTCCCACCGATTACGCCCGGTACCGGGGCGCCAATTCCTGGGGGCCGTACCACGAGTCGTTCAGCGACTGCTGCTGGTGGTGGCTCCGAACGCCCGGCTGCACCAACAAGTACGCCATGGGCGTCGATCTGGGCGGCGACATACGCTACGCAGGCCAGGACGTGCGCAGCAACGGAAACTGCGTCCGCCCCGCGCTGTGGCTCAGATTAACATAGATCGTATTCGTCGCGCGTGCGGCAAAGCCTAGAAAACGGCATTGACAATGCGTTAGGGCCGTGTTATAATGAGGTTGCGCCGGGCGACCGGCGGAGACGGCATTGTGGGTTGCGGTTACTTCGTTTACCATGGTGAAGGCGCGGGTTCGAATCCCGCACGCTCGCAAGGGCGTTCGTCCAGCGGTCAGGACATCACCCAGAATGATACCGCAGTCGAATTTATCCGTCTCTTTTTTTGTACGTGTTTTAAAAAGGAGGTGCGCGTCATGAGCAAGTTCAACAACCGACCGACGGAAATGACGACCAACCGCGAGGGCATGCCGGCCTACGCCATGGAGGACAGGGCCAGGCTGGTCACGCAGGTGCTGACCTCCTTTTTCAACGAAAAGAAGTTCTACGGCGACAACAGCGCCGAGATGGCGCTGACCATCCAGCGGGTCATCCGGCAGGACCCGGACTTCGCGTCCCGGCTGGCGGTGTTCGCGCGCCGCGAGTTCAACATGCGCTCGGTGGCGCACGTGCTGACCGCGTACCTGGCGCACGAGCGGGAGGGCAAGCCCTACGTGCGCAGGACCGTCAACGGCATCGTGCGGCGCGGCGACGACGTGACGGAGCTGATGGCGTTCTACCTCGCCACGTTCGGCAAGCCCATCCCCAACGCGCTGCGCAAGGGCGTCTGCGACGCCTTCGCGCGGTTTGACGAGTACACCCTCGCCAAGTACAGGGGCGCGGGCAAGGCCGTCAGCATGAAGGACATCGTGATGCTGTGCCACCCCGCGCCGAAGGACGAGGCCCAGGCAGCGCTGTGGAAGCGGGTGCTGGAGAACCGGCTGGAGACGCCCGAGACGTGGGAGACGCAGCTCTCCAGAGACGGCAACAACGCCAAGACCTGGGAAAAGCTGATCGACAGCGGCAAGGTGGGCTACATGGCGCTTCTGCGCAACCTGCGCAACATACTGCAGGCCCAGCCGCGCAACATCAACAAGGTGTGGAGCACCATCGCCGACCCGGAGGCCGTCAGGCGCTCCAGACAGCTTCCCTTCCGGTTCCTGTCGGCCTACCGGGAGATCGGCGGCATCGCCGGAAGCCGGGCGATGGGCGCGCTGGAAACCGCGGCGCGCTACGCGGTGGACAACCTGCCGACGCTGCCCGGCACGACGGTCATCGCCGTGGACACCTCCGGCTCCATGTCCTCGACGCTCAGCGCGAAATCCACCGTGCGCTGCTGCGAGGTGGGCATGATGCTGGGCCTGATCGCCAACCGCATCTGCGAGGACAGCCTATTCTATACCTTCGACATGGAGATCCGGAAATGCCCGGTCAGCCGCGACGCCGCCATACTCGAAACCTGCATGCGCTACGCCAGCGCGGGCGGGGGCACCAGGATCGGCCTGCCCTTCGAGGTGATGATTGACGAGGGGATCAGGGCGGACCGGGTCATCATCATCAGCGACAACGAGTGCAACCGGTCAAATTCCCTCTATCGCCAGCCCGTGCAGGCCCTGGCGGACGAATACCGCGCGCAATCCGGCAACGACATCTGGGTGCACGCCGTCGATCTGCAGGGCTACGGCACGCAGCAGTTCGCCGGGCCGCGCACCAACATCATCGCGGGCTGGAGCGAGAAGGTGTTCGACTTTATCCTGCTGGCGGAGCAGGGCGGGGGAAGCCTGGAGCGGCGCATCGCCGAATATGAATGGGCATGATCATCGAGGTATGCGGCCGGGACGCGGCGCTTCTGCGCGCCGCGGAGGCGACGGCCCCGACGGCGGTGATCTCGATCACCTCGACGGACGAGCCGGAAGTGGCCTTTCCCGCGAATGAAAACGTGACGTCCATACTGCGGCTGCGCTTCAACGACCTGACGGCGGCCTATGACGACGAGGGCATCCCCTACGGACGCCCGCTGCCGGAGCCGGCGGACTTCGACGGCCTCAGGGCGTTCGTCGACGCGCTGGACTGTCAGCGGCTGATCGTCCACTGCTGGGAGGGCGTGTCGCGCTCGGCGGCAGTCGCCCTGGCCGTCCGGGCGTACCGCGGCGGCGGGGACGCGCTGAGCGCCTGCGGACCGCTCAGGCCGAATCCCCGGGTCCACGCGCTGGCCTGCCGCGCGCTGGGCATCCGTCCGTGACAGATGGAGGTGTGGGATGCATTACGCTTTGTCCGATATCCATGGCGAGAGCGCCGCGTTTGACGGCGTCCTCGCCATGATCGATATGAAGGCGGAGGATCATCTGTACATCATCGGCGACGTCGTCGACCGCGGGCCGGACGGCATCGAGCTGCTCCGGCGCATACGAAGCATGCCGAACGCCACGCTGCTGCTGGGCAATCACGAGCTCATGATGATCGACGCGCTGCGGCACCCCGGCGACGGCTGGGCGCTGATGCAGTGGTGGCGCAACGGCTGCGAGGAGACCTACCGGCGCTTCAACGCGCTCGGGGCGGGGGCGCGGGAGGAGCTGCTCAGCTACGTGGAATCGCTGCCGGTGCAGACGGAGATCCGCGTGGGGGAGCGGGCTTTCCGCCTGGTGCACGCCGCGCCGGTGGAATTGTACGCGCCCGGGCGCTGGCGGGACGAGACGGAGTTCGCCGTGTGGCACAGGATGGGGCTTCAAAGGCCGGAGCAGCTGGCGGGCTGGACGATACTCATCGGACACACGCCGACGGCCTACTGGCAGCGCGCCGACTGGCCGAGGATGCGCATCGCCCACGGCAGCGGCGTGATCGACCTGGACTGCGGGTGCGTGTTCCCCGACAGCGGCGGCCAGCTCGGCTGCCTGCGGCTGGAGGACATGACGGAGTTCTACTCCGCGGAGGGGGTCGTTACGTCGCGGGAGGCGGCGGCATGGAAGGCGCGGTACGTCAGAGGGCAGGGGGAGTGATGCGGCATGCCGGGCGACGCCGGTTTTGTCATCGAAGACGGTGTTTTGAGAGGGTATACCGGCAAGGGCGGAGACGTCGCCGTCCCGCGGGGCGTGACGGCCATCGGCCCGCGCGCGTTCGTCCGCAGCGAAAAGCTGACGGGCATCGCGATCCCCGAGGGCGTGACGGAGATCGGCGAGGGCGCCTTTTTCCTGTGCGAGGCGTTGACAGCCGTCTCGATCCCCGGCAGCATGACGCGCGTCGGCAAGCGCGCTTTCGAGAGGTGCGCCGGGCTTGAGCGCATCGCCATACCGGCGGGCGTTCGGGAGATCGGCGAGGAGGCGTTTCACGACTGCGCGGCGCTCAGGCGCGTCGATATCGCGGAGGGCGTGATCCGCATCGGCGCGCGGGCCTTCGCGGGCTGTTCGGCGCTCGAGGAGATCGTCATTCCCTCCAGCGTGACGCGCCTGGGCGACGCCGCGCTTGCGGGCTGCCGCGGCCTGTCGCGCGTCGCGGTGGCCGCCGGGAGCCGCGCGTACCGGTGCGCGGACAACGTGATATTCAGCGCGGACGGTCGCACGCTCGCGGCCTGCCCGTGGCGGGAGGGTCCCTACGCCGTGCCGCCCGGGGTGACGGCCATCGGGCGCAGGGCGTTTTACGGATGCCGGGCGCTGACGGGCGTGACGATCCCCCCGAGCGTGACGGAGATCGGCGCGGGAGCGTTCGCCTTCTGCACCGCGCTTAAGGATGTGACGATCCCCGGCAACGTCAAGCGGATCGGCGACGGGGCGTTTCATGGCTGTGAAGCCCTGAGGCGCGCGACGGTCGAGGCGGGCGTTCGGGAGATCGGCGACGAGGCGTTCTTCGGCTGCAAGAGCCTGCTGAGCGCGGATCTTCCGGAGAGCATCGCGCGCATCGGCGACAAGGCCTTCATTGACTGCTGGAAGCTGTCGCAAATCAAATTGCCCAGTCGCGTGACGCGAATTGGAAGAAAGACGTTTGAAAACGCCTGGGCATTGCAGACGGCGACGCTCCCCGAGAATCTCGAGGCGATCGACGACGAAGCGTTCCGATTCTGTTATAGTTTGGGGCGCGCCCGGATTCCGGCGGGAGTAACGCGCATCGGCGTCGGGGCGTTCGCCTATTGCTCGGGGCTGAGCGGTGTCGATCTCCCGGCACGCCTGACGCAAATCGACGCCGAGGCGTTCTGCGGCTGCGAAGGGCTGAGGGAGGTGACCCTCCCGGAGAGCGCGACGAGGCTCGGCCGCGGCGCGTTCAATGGCTGTTCGGGGCTGACCGCCGCGCGGATCACGGACAGCGTGACCGATTTCGGCATTTTTACGGGGTGCGGTGCGCTGGCGGCGTTTGCCGTATCGCCCGCGTCCCGTCGGTACAGCGTTGAAGACGGCGTCGTGCTCAGCAGGGACGGGCGTCGGCTGATCGCCTATCCGCCGGGAAGGAGCCGGGAGCGATACGACATCCCGGAAACGGCGTCGGAGGTCGGCGACAATGCCTTCGCGGGCGCGCCTGTGAAGCTGGTGTTCGTGCACGGCGGCGTGACGCGCTTTTCGGAGACCGCGGCGCGGGGCGACGCGGACGGCGACCCGTTCGTAGCCACCGGCAACCCGGCCTTCATCCCCATAATCGGCAGGCCGATCTACCTCGGCAGGCCGGGGGACCTGTCCAACCGGCACCGGCGGCGCGCCGCGGAGGGCTTTCTGTTCGCGCTGTCGGTGGGCATGCCGGAGATCGCGCCGTGGCAGGAGGACTATGTCGAACTGATCCGGCGGGAATATGCCGTCTGGGAGAAGAAGGCGTGGCGGAATGACACGCTGCTTCGGCTCATGGCGGCGCGCCGCATGCTCAAAGGGGAGACGGCGGGCCACATGCTGCGGAAGTTTGCCGCCGAGGGTCGGGCGGACCTGGCGTCCCTGCTGTCGGAATACCTGGCGTCCCTGGAGCGATGACAAGACAAAAGACACCCGCGCGTACAGTGCGCGGGTGTCTTATGTATAACTGTATATGGAGGATCACAGCGCGGTCACGGCGGACCAGCTGATCTCGGTCACCTTGCCGGTGCTGTCGGTCACGGCGCTGATGCTGGCGTCAAAGGCCTCCGCGCCGTCCTCGGTCACGATGCCGCTGGGATGCTGGAACACCAGCCCCATGCCGCCGCTCGACTGCACGAGCCCCGCGGCGGTCAGCATGGCCTGGGCGCTCTGGATGTCCATGCCCACGTACACGCCGAAGATGGTGTAGCCGGTGCCGGTGACGAGTATGTGATCGGTGGTGTCCTGGCCCGCGATGAGCAGCACGTCGTTGTAGTACATCTTGCGGGGCGCGCCCTGCTTGAAGCTCGGAAGGCCCAGGGAGATGGCGCTGCCCTTTAAGCTGGTCTTCCAGAAGCCCGACAGCTCGATCATGCCCGGCACGCCGAAGGTGGGGGTGGAGAGCTTGTCGTCGTCAAAGGAGGGCACGGAGCTGATCACCGGCTGCGGCGTGGCCATGGGGATGGCGGTGATCTCCTCGTTGTAGTCCAGATAGCCCTCGCCCGAGTAGCTGTTCGCGATGGCGTCCGGATCGATGTAGGCGTAGCGGGAGGAAATCCACACCGCCTCGCCGTAATAGCGCACCTGATACCAGTCCACGCCCTTGCTGTCCTTGCTGATGCGCCCCAGATACTCCACGCCGGTGCCCTTCGCCACCGCGCCGATCTTGGCGTAGTTCTGGCCCGGACCCTCGCGCAGGTTCACGTCGTCCGTGGTGTAGAGCGTGTTGTCCGCCAGGGCCGGCAGCACGAAGCACATGATAAGCAGCGCGACGATGAGCATTTTCTTCATGATAATCCCTCTGTTTCAGGTTTGATCCCTTTGTATGTGTGACAATTATATTACAAAAATATTTCTGTGTCAAGTGAATTTTATCGTTTTACGACGGAAATTTATCTGCGCACAGTAAATTTTATGAAATACACGTCATAATTGAGAAATGATGTCAAAAAATAACGGGTTGCGGCAAAGCATCTTTTTGGATGCTTTGCGGCAACCCGTTGTCGTGTACGATGTCGGACGACCGGATTATTCCGCGGCGTCGGCCTGCTCGACCCTGATTTTCAGGATCTCAAGCTGGTCGGGCCGCACGTCGGCGGGGGTCTCCATCATCAGGCAGTTGGCGGAATTGGCCTTGGGGAAGGCGATGATGTCCCGCAGGCTGTCGGAGTCGGTCAGCAGCATGACCAGGCGGTCGATGCCGAAGGCCAGGCCGCCGTGCGGCGGCGCGCCGAATTTGAAGGCGTCCAGCAGGAAGCCGAAGCGGTGGTGGGCTTCCTCGGCGGACAGGCCGATCATGTCGAACATCTGGGCCTGCATGTCGGCGCGGTGGATGCGGATGGAGCCGGAGGCCAGCTCGATGCCGTTCATCACCAGGTCGTAGGCGCGGGAGCGCACCTTCTCCCGGTCGGTGTCGAGGTACACGTTGTCCTCGGCGTACCAGCTGGTGAAGGGATGGTGCGCCGCGACCCAGCGGCCCTCCTCCTCGGAGTATTCGAACAGCGGGAACTCGGTGACCCAGAACAGGTTGTACCTGTCGTGGTCGATCATGTCGTGCCGGCGGGCGATCTCGCAGCGCAGCGCGCCCAGCGCCTGCCACACCACGGCCTTTTTGTCCGCGCCGAAGAACACGATGTCGCCGGGTTCGGCATGCGTCTCGCGGCGCACGGTCTCGATAAGCTCGGGGGTCATGAACCTGTTGAAGCTGGACTTCACGTTGCCGTCGGCGGTGAAGGTCATGTAGGGCAGGCCCTTGGCGCGGTAGGTCCTGACGTACTCGGCCAGGCTGTCGATCTGCTTGCGGGTCATGGAAGCCAGCCCCTTGGCGTTGACGGCCTCCACGCGGCCGCCGCCTTCAATGGCCTGATCGAACACCACGAAGCCGGTCCTGCCCAGCTTATCCGTGAGGTTCACAAGCTCCATGCCGAAGCGGGTGTCGGGCTTGTCGGAGCCGAAGCGCTCCATGGCCTCGATCCAGGGCATGCGGGGCAGGGGGAGCTGGAGCTCGATGCCCTTGATCTCCCGGAAGATGCGGGCGAACACCTTCTCGACGATGGCGTAGATGTCCTCCTCATCGATGAAGCTCATCTCGATGTCGCACTGCGTGAACTCGGGCTGCCGGTCGGCGCGGTTGTCCTCGTCGCGGAAGCAGCGGGCGATCTGGTAGTACTTGTCAAAGCCGGCCAGCATCAGAAGCTGCTTGTAGATCTGCGGGCTCTGGGGCAGCGCGTAGAACGTGCCCGGGTGCAGCCGGGAGGGCACCAGGAAGTCGCGCGCGCCCTCGGGGGTGGACTTGGAGAGTATGGGCGTCTCCACCTCGGTGAAGCCGTCGTCGTCCAGCTCGCGGCGGATGCAGTTGACCACCCTGCTCCTGAGGCGGAGCTTCTGCTGCATCGACGGGCGGCGCAGGTCGAGGTAGCGGTACTTGAGGCGCACCAGCTCGTTCTCGTCGGCCTTGTCGTCGATGTAGATGGGCGGGGTCTCGGACTTGTTCAGCAGCACGGCGTCCTTCACGAACACCTCGATGGTGCCGGTGGCCAGGTCCTTGTTGATCGCGCCCGCGTCGCGCGCCTTGACCTCGCCCAGCACGGTCACCACGTACTCGGCGCGCAGGCCGCGGCCCAGCTCGAAGATCTCCGCGCCGCACACGTCCTGATCGAACACCAGCTGCACCAGGCCCTCGCGGTCCCGAAGCCACACGAACACCACGCCGCCCAAGTCGCGGGTGCGCTGCACCCAGCCGGACAGGTGGACGATCTGACCGATATTGGACTCATTCAACAGTCCGCAATAGTGATCCCTTTTGTGAGAAAGCATGTGATTTATCCTCCTGACGCTTATGAGTTTGCGAACAGCTCCACGACCTCGTTGGCGGGAATCTCCCGCTCGGTGCTGTTGACCATGTCGCGCAGCTTGACGACGCCCTTTTGAAGCTCGTCCCCGGCGATGACGATCACGTTCTTCACGCCCAGCTTGCCCGCGTACTTGAACTGGGCCTTCATGCTGCGGGCGGCGTGGTCCAGGTCGGCCTTGACGCCCACGGCGCGCAGGTCATTGACCAGCTTCACGCCGGCAATGCGGGCCTCGTCGCCCAGCGTGACCACGAAGGTGTCCAGATAGCCGGGGGCCTCGGGGGCCGTGCCCCGCATATCCTGCACCATCAGCATGCGCTCGATGCCCATGCCCCAGCCGATGCCCGGCGTGGCGGGGCCGCCCAGCGCCTCCACCAGGCCGTCGTAGCGCCCGCCGCCGCACACCGTCAGAGCATCGCCCTCCGGGGTGTCGGTGATGATCTCGAACACGGTCTTGGTGTAGTAGTCCAGCCCGCGCACGATGCGGGGGTCGATCTGATAGTCGAGCGCCATGGCGGCCAGGTACCCCTTGAGCTTCTCGAAGTGGGTGGCGCAGTCCTCGCACAGGTTGTCCAGCATGGCGGGGGCGTCGGTCAGCTTCGCGGCGTCCTCCTTGCAGTCGAGTATGCGCATGGGGTTGCGCTCGAAGCGCTCCTGGCAGGTCTTGCACAGCCCGGGCAGCTTGGGCCGCAGATAATCGCGCAGCTTGTCGAGGTAGGCCTTTCGGCAGGTGGGGCAGCCGATGGAGTTGATGTTGAGTTTAAGCCCGTCGATGCCGTTGGCATTCAATACGTCCATGGCCAGTTTGATGATCTCCGCGTCCACGCTGGCGTCCTTCGCGCCGAACACCTCCACGCCGTTCTGGTGGAACTGGCGCAGGCGGCCGGACTGGGGCTTTTCATAGCGGAAGCAGGGGCAGGCGGCGTAGTACAGCTTGCAGGGCAGGGCGTCGGCGTACATGTGGCTCTCGATGAACGCCCGCACCGCGCCGGCGGTGCCCTCGGGCTTCAGCGTGATGGAGCGGTTGCCCTTGTCCTCGAAGGTGTACATCTCCTTCTGCACCACGTCGGTGGTGTCACCCACGCCGCGCTGGAAAAGCTCGGTGTGCTCGAATATCGGCGTGCGGATCTCGCGGTAACCCGCCAGCGCGCAGATTTTGCGCATGCTCCGCTCGATGCGCTGCCATCTGTGGGATTCCTGGGGCAGCATGTCCTGCGTGCCCTTGGGGGCCTGTGTCAGCATGATGATCTCCCTCTTATCATTTCATATAGTCTGATATTAGTCCTTGAGGGGCGCAAAGTCAATTTAGTTTGGGTAAAGACTTGCGGATTTTGCCCGATTCGGGTATGATAGGAGGCGGAGAGTGATGCAAATGACTGAGCGCCTGTACTATGACGACGCCTATCTGACCGAATTTGACGCCGCGGTGACCGAGTGCGTGGAGCGGGACGGCAAATGCCACGTCCGACTGGACCGGTCGGCCTTCTATCCCACCTCCGGCGGGCAGCCCTACGACACCGGCACGCTGGGCGACGCGCGGGTTCTGGACGTGTACGTGGGGGAGGACCACGACGTCTACCACGTCACGGACCGTCCGCTGGCCGTCGGCGCGACGGTGCACGGCCATATCGACTGGCCCCGGCGCTTCGACCACATGCAGCAGCACGCCGGGGACCACATGATCGCCAGCGCCATCTGGCGGCGCCTGGGGGGCGTGACCATCGGGCTGCACCTGGGGGAGGCGGTGTCCACCATCGACGTGGACATGCCCGGCGGGGCGACGCACCTGAGCCCGGAGGAGGTCCGGATGATCGAGCGGGATGTCAACGAGCGCATCCAGCGGGACGTGCCGGTGCGCTGCTGGTTCCCGACGCCCGACGAGTTGGAAACGCTGCCCCTGCGCAAGAAGCCCACGGTAAAGGAGCATGTGCGCGTGGTGGCCATCGGTTTAGACGAGATGGTGGCCTGCGGGGGCACGCACCCCGCCACGGCGGGCCAGCTGGGGCTTGTGAAGATCGTGGGCGCGGCCCCGGCCCGGGGCAAGCTGCGGGTCAGCTTCCTGGCGGGCATGCGGGCCTATGCGGACTATCAGGAGAAGTATGACGTCGCCCAGCAGACCGCCGGCATGCTGTCCACCGCCGTCGAAAACCTGCCCGCCCACGTCTCGGCGATGCAGGAGGCGCTCCGGGAGGCGGAGGTCGCGCTGAGCCGCCTGCGCCGGGAGGCCGCGCTCACTGCCATCGCCGCGGAGCCGCCGACGGTGCGCCCGGACGGCGTGCGGGTCGTGGCCCGGATGCTGGAGGGAGACGTGAACCTCATCAAGGACGTGGCCTCCCGCCTGATCAAACAGCCGCAGACGGCAGCGCTGCTGGGCGCGGAGGTCGCGCCCGGGCGGGCCGCGTTCGTGTTCGCGCGCTCTGACGACGTGGATATCCACATGGGACGGCTGCTGTCCGACACCGCAAAGCCTCTGGGCGGCAAGGGCGGCGGCAGGCCGGACTTCGCCCAGGGGGGCGGGGTGACGGAGATCCTTGTGCGGGCACGGGGGATGCTGACGGGGGAGTGAGGCTTTGACGGAGAGGGAACAGGGAACAGGGAACAGGGAACAGGAAATGTTGATGTCGCCGTTTCTGTTTCAAGGGATTATAGTTTGGTCAGTGCGATAAGGAGATGGCAATCCCTCCGACCCGCTTCGCGGGCCACCTCCCTTTACACAAGGGAGGCTAAGGCTCCCCTGCGCAGGGGGAGCTGTCAGCGAAGCTGACTGAGGGGGCGTTATCCCTAAGAAGACGAGAAGAAGAATAATTATACCAAAACGCGGCAGCCGCTATTCCTGTTCCCTGTTCCCTAAAACCCCAAACCCATCATATGTATTGAACTATTCACAATGGGAGTAAAACATGTTAGTAAGCTATGACGCCGCCATATTTGACATGGACGGCACGCTGCTGGACACGATGCCCTACTGGCGGTACACGGGGCTGGAGTACCTACTGGCCCACCAGCTGCCGATCTTCCCGGACATGGTGGCGAGGATGTTCAGTACCTCGTCGAGGAAGCTGATCGTGGAGAATCAGGACAGGCTGGGCATAACGGTGGATTACGATGAGATGGTGCGGGAGCTGGAGGGCTTCATGAACCGACACTACCTGTACGACGCCCATCTGAAGGACCCGGCGATCCCGGAGTTTCTCGATCATCTGAAGCGTCAGGGCGTGCGGCTGTGCGTGGCCACCGGCTCGCCCCGGGAGTACGCCCGGAACGGTTTAAAGCGCGTGGGGATACTGGACCGGTTCGAGTTCGTCACCGACAACTACGAATCCCCGTTCATGAAGTCCGATCCCGCGTACTTCCTCAACGTGGCCGCGCGGCTGGGCGTGGTGCCTGCGCGCTGCATGGTGTTTGAGGACGCGCTGTACGCCATGAGGTCCGCCAAGGCCGCGGGCATGCGGGTGTGCGCCATCGAGGATGACACCCAGCGCGCGGACCGGGAGGGGATACTGGCGACCGCGGACATTTACATCAAAAGCTATCGTGAGATCATGTAAATAATTAGGAATGAGGAATTAGGAATTAGAGTGTGTTTCTAAAATGCCTGAAGCGCATTTTCGGCGTCTTTAGCTGCATTTCTGCGTTGATTTCCCTTGACTTTTACGCACTGCCGCTACTGC
>CADASI010000008.1 GCA_902790525.1 uncultured Eubacteriales bacterium | reverse complement strand
AACCCCACACACGGTGAAGCCATAAACCCTTGAGCAGCGCGCAAACCGTGACAGCACACACCCATCCACGGTCAGATTTATTTTATCAAATGCCTGTCACAAAGTCAAGGTCATATCCCCCCCTGGGGCATAGCCGAAGCCCAATATATCAATAAATCCGTGTAAAATTCCGATGAATGCAACCCTTTCATGTAACGGTTAGGTATCTATAAATTAAGTTAGGATTTACAAATATGCCCCTGCTCCTGTATAATGGTGACACTACAATAATTTGGGAGGTAATCCTTCATGAAGAAACTGGCGGTCAAAAAGGGTATCGAGTGCATGGCGTGCCTGAGCTGCGTGCGCGCGTGCTCCGAGGCGTTTTACAAGGTGTTCGATCCGGATAAAAGCTGCATCCGGATCGTGGACAACAAGGGCGACGTGAAGGTCAAGACCTGCATACAGTGCGGCAAGTGCGCCCGCACCTGTCCCAACAACGCCATCAGCCAGAATCCCAAGACCGGCGTCTATATGATCAACAAAAAGCTGTGCACCGCCTGCGGCGAGTGCGTGAAGGCCTGCCCGATGCAGGTCATGACCCTGGGCGACACCGCCACCAAGTGCATCGCCTGCGGCATCTGCGCCAAGGCCTGCCCGATGGAGCTGCTCGAGATCATCGAAAAGTAACGGATGCTCCCGGCCCCTTCCAGCCCGCGCCGTTTTCGCGCGGGCTGGAAACATATCTGCACTCTGCACTCTGCACTCTGCACTCTGTACTCTGCACTCTGAACTCTGAACGAAGGGAAGTGATCCCTTGCGGGATGCGCTGAACGCACTCAAGGCAAAACTGAACGGGGAAAACTACATCGCGGACGACGCGCTGGCGGCCACGTTGTACATCGCCATGCAGCTGAACCGGCCGCTGCTGATCGAGGGCGCGGCGGGCGTGGGCAAGACGGAGGTGGCCAAGGCAGCGGCCCGGGCCTTCGAGCGTCCGCTGATCAGGCTTCAATGTTACGAGGGGCTGGACGAGTCCAAGGCGCTTTACGAGTGGAACTATCAAAAGCAGCTTCTGTCCATACAGATGAACCGCGGCGGCGGCCAGCGGGTGGAGGACCTGTTCGGCGAGGCCTTCCTGCTGGAGCGTCCGCTTTTGAAGTCCATACGCTCGGAGGAGCCGGTGGTGCTTTTGATCGACGAGATCGACAAGGCGGACGCCGAGTTCGAGGCCTTCCTGCTGGAGCTTTTGAGCGAGATGCAGGTCACCATCCCCGAGTACGGCACCGTGGTCGCGCGCAGCGTGCCCTTCATCGTGCTGACCAGCAACCACACCCGCCCGCTGTCCGAGGCGCTGCGCCGCCGGTGTGCGTACCTGTACCTGGAGTACCCGGACGTCGAGCGGGAGATCAAGATCCTGCGGGCGAAGCGCCCGGGGCTTTCAGAGGCGCTGGCGTCCCAGGTGGCCCGGGCGGTGGCGTACCTTCGCCAGTCGGAGGCGGTGACCAAGAAGCCCTCCGTGGCGGAGGCGCTGGATTGGGCCATGGCCCTGCAGGCGCTGGGCGCGGACGAGCTGGACGATGAAAACCTGCCGCAGACCCTCGGCTTTGCGCTGAAAAACAACGACGACATCCGGGAGATCATGGCCGATGACGAGTTTATCCGGGCGATCCTGTGAGCATTGCGGCGACTGTGCCCATTGCGCCTGCGAACCTCCGCAGGACGCGCTTTTCGACCGCATGGTGCGGTTCGTCAACGACCTCCGGGCCCAGGGCATGACCATCGGCATGCGGGAGACGGAGGACATGCTGCGTGCGCTTTCGCTGGTGGGCTTCGAGGACAGGGACGCCGTGCGCGCGGCGATGCGCGCCATACTGGCGGGTACCCGCAGGGAGCAGGAGACCTTCGATAAGCTGTTTGCGCTGTACTTCGTGTCGGCGGAGGAGTTTGAGAAGAACCGGCAGGCCATGGCCGAGGCGTGGCGGGAGATGGAACAACGCCGCCGGGAGCTGGAGGAGACGCTGACCGTCGACGGAAAGCCCATTCAGTTCCGGGACGACTTGAAGGACGTCTACGCGCGGATGCCCCAGTCCGAGCGCGACCGCCTGCGGGACATCGCGGACAGATTCTCCGAAAAGATGGAGCACGCGCCGAAGCTGTACGAGGGCTTCATACGCTCGGTGTTCATGAAGAGCCTGCTGGAGCAGCAGATGGTGCTGGAGGACGCCGCCGAGGGCGCGATGCAGCAGGACAGCGACGCCGACATGATGTTCCGGGACATCTCCAACTTCAAGGACAGCGAGATCCCCCGGGCGTACCAGCTCATCGACCAGGTGACCCGCCGCATCAACGGCGATATCGTGGCCCGTCGCAGGGCCGCGGGCCGGTCCGCGGCGCTGGACTTCAGGCGAACCATCCGGGCGGGGCTGTCCACCGGCGGGGCGCTGTGCAACCTGCGTTACAAAAAGCGCCACAGCCGCCGCAAGCGCGTGGTGATGCTGTGCGACGTGTCCGCCTCGATGATGCAGTTTTCGGAGTTCGCCATACGCTTCATCAAGTCGCTGTCGGAGGTGTCCGACCACTCCGAAATCTTCCTGTTCTCCGAGCAGGTGCAGCGGGTGAACCCCTTCGCGCTGCAGGACATGAGCCTGTTCGCGGGCTACGTGCGCACCTCCGGCGTGTGGGGCAGGGGCACCAACATCGGGCGCGCGCTGGAGGCGGTGCTGGCGGCAAACCCGCCGGTGCTCGGCCCCGGCGCGGTGCTGATCGTGCTGTCCGACGCCAAGACGGTGGATTTGAACCGCGCCGAGGCCGCGCTCGTCAAGGCGTCTCGGCAGGCCGGCAGCGTGGTGTGGATGAACCCCATCCCCGAGGCCAAGTGGCAATACCTCAAGGGCGTCGCGCGGCTCAGGCCCCATTGCAGCATGGTGCCCTGCGGCACGCTGGACGCGCTAGCCCGGGCGTGCGCGAAGCTGGTATAGGCGCAGTTTATAACCCAACATAATCACAAAATATATGTGATAACACCTTTTCTTAACCTTCGTGAGGTAGAATAGAAGTTAACACCGATCAGGGAGAGAAGCGCATGCCGATCAAGATTCCAAACGCGCTCCCGGCGCGGGAGACGCTGGAAAACGAGAACATATTCGTCATGACGGAGTTCCGGGCCATCAGCCAGGACATCCGCCCGCTGCGCATACTGGTTTTAAACCTGATGCCCACCAAGGTCGTGACGGAGACGCAGCTCGCCCGGGTGCTGGGCAACACACCCCTGCAGGTGGAGCTGGAGCTTTTGCAGGTCAAGAGCCACGAGGCGAAGAACGTGTCCCAGGACCACATGCTGGCCTTCTACAAGACCTTTGATCAGGTGCGCGACAACCGCTACGACGGCATGGTGATCACCGGCGCGCCGGTGGAGCACCTGCCCTTTGAGCAGGTGGACTACTGGGACGAGCTGTGCGGCATCATGGAGTGGTCCAAGACCCACGTGCACTCCACCTTCCACATCTGCTGGGGCGCGCAGGCGGGGCTCTACTACCACTACGGCATCCCCAAGCGGCAGCTCGACCACAAGCTGTTCGGCGTGTTCGAGCACCGCGTGGAGCGCCGGCAGTCGATACTGTTCCGGGGCTTTGACGACGTGTTCATGGCCCCGCACTCCCGCCACACCACCGTGGACCGTGCGGACATCGAGGCCGTGCCGGAGCTCAAGATCCTGGCGTCCTCGGAGGAGGCCGGGGTGTACGCCGTGCAGACCTTCGGCGGCAGGCAGGTGTTCATATTCGGCCACTCCGAGTATGACGCCGACACGCTGGAGAAGGAGTATCTACGGGACAAAAACCTGGGCCTGCCCATCGAGGTGCCGAAGAACTACTATCCCGACGACGACGACACCCGGCCGCCGCGGGTCACCTGGCGCAGCCACGCGAACCTGCTCTACTCCAACTGGCTGAACTACTTCGTCTACCAGAACACGCCGTATGATCTGAAGGACATCAAATGATTGTCGGGGTCATCCGTTGGATGTCCCCGACCCGCGCAACCGCTCGCTTTGCTCGCCGGTTCGCTAATCATAAAAAAGCCCTTGACGATGTCGGGGGCTTTTTTTATAATGGAATTGGTCGGCGCGCGTCGCGCGTCTGTGGTTGAAAGTCGATGCCAGTCGCAGGCGAAACGATCCACGTAAGCCGGGAAAATTCCGGTGAGCATGGTGCGGCTTAGAGGTAAGTCCTGCCAGTGTGAGTCAAAACACTGAGAGCTGTAGTAGTGGGGAGGCGAAGTCCTTAGGAGCGAACCAGCCAGCAGGCGGGTGTGGGGTCAAAGACCAGGTCAGGCGCGCCGGCCGTTTTTTTACCACAGATACGTGGGCGATGAGGGCATCGCCCCTACGGATGCGCGCGCCGGTGTAGGGGCGATGCCCTCATCGCCCGTTCAATTTTGCATTTAGCTTGTTGTAAATCACCGCCATGTGCGGCTCGTCCCGGTTGTCCGCCGCCTCATCGAGGCTCAGCCAGCCCACGGCGCTGTTTTCGTCGGGCTTGACGTGCAGGGGCTGGGCGTCGTCGGCCTCCAGCAGGTAGGTGACGTTCATGTGCAGGTGGGCGGAGACGAAGCTGCCCCGCTTCACGTGGGCGTTGACGGGCACGACCTCCAGCGAGTAGATCTCCGGTTTGACGAGCCGGATGTCGCGCACGCCCGTCTCCTCCCGCGCCTCCCGGAGCGCCACCGCCAGCAGGTCCGCCTCGCCGTCGGCGTGGCCGCCGGTCCAGGCCCAGGTTTTGTAGATGTTGTGCCAGGCCATCAGCGCCTTCGTGCGCGCGGGATTGACGATCCAGGCCGAGGCGGTGAAGTGGGCGAACACGTTCTCCCGGTACAGCGGGTTTTTAAGCGCATCGATGGCGGTGAGCATCATCCGACGGTCCGCCGCCTCCTGGGCGTCGAACGGCACGTAATCCTGGAGCCTTTTGCGCAGATTCATCATAGATACATATCCTCCGTGGATCGCCTTGGGGTAGGCGACGCCCTCCTGATTCAGTATAAGCGCCAGCGTGTTGACGTCCACCAGGCCCTCCGCGGAGGCCAGCGTCCCGCCGATGTTGGCGTTGTACCAGGCCTCGAAGGCGTTGATCGCCAGCAGGGTGGGCTCGTCGGCCACGCCGGGCGCGAAGCCCTCCGCCGCCAGCCAGCCCCAGCTCACCAGCACGGTCTGGACCTGCGCGGTGGTCTCGGGGTCCATCGCCACGGCGGTCTCGCCGGTGCCCTCCGCGGGCGGTTCCTCGACGGGCGGCTCCTCGATCACGGGCTCCTCGATCACAGGTTCCTCGATCACCGGCTCCTCGACGACGGGTTCCTCGATTACAGGTTCCTCAATCACCGGCTCCTCGACGACGGGTTCCTCGATCACGGGTTCCTCGATCACGGGTTCCTCGATCACAGGTTCCTCGATCACAGGTTCCTCGATCACAGGTTCCTCGATCACCGGCTCCTCGACGACAGGTTCCTCGATCACAGGTTCCTCGATCACAGGTTCCTCGATCACGGGTTCCTCGATTACAGGTTCCTCGATGACGGGTTCCTCGACGACGGGTTCCTCGACGACGGGTTCCTCGACGACGGGTTCCTCGACGACGGGCGCATCGACGGGCGGCTCCTCGACGACGGGCGCTTCGACGCTGGGCGCCTGATACAGCGCGAACTGCGCGGAGGCGGTCTGGCTGGCGCTGTCGTCCGCCGGCAGGGCGGTGACGTTGAGCGTGTAGACCTCGCCCTCCATCAGGTTGCCCTGGCGCACGGCGATGGAGGTGTCCTCGGTGGTCGCGGCGGCCAGCACCTCGCCATCCCTGTTGACGACCTCGGCGTAGTAGGCGCTGACGTCGCCCTCGGACGCCCAGTGCATCACCAGCACGTCGTCCGCCACGTAGGTAATGTCGCCCTGCTGCTCGACGGTGGTATCGAAGGACAGCACCGGCGGGGTGACGGCCTCGGGCGCGCCCTCCCCGACATCCCCGGGCGCTTCCAGCGGCGCGGGCTCGGGAATCTCCTCGGGCGCAGGCTCGCCGACCTCCTCGGGGGCGGGCTCGCCGACCTCCTCGGGCACAGGCTCGCCGACCTCTTCGGGGGCGGGTTCGCTGACCTCGTCGGGAACGGGTTCGCCGACCTCCTCGGGCGCGGGCTCGGGAATCTCCTCCGGCACGGGCTCGGGAATCTCCTCCCCGGGCACGGGCACCATGCCGTCCGCCGCGGGCGGGTTATCATCCGCGGGGGGATCGGTCGTGGGCGCCACGGTCACCACGGGCTCCGGCGTGATGTCGGGCTCCTCAGGCTCCGGGGTGGGGGTGGGGATCGAGAGGTCCTCCAGCGCGAATCGCTGCGCGGCGGTGCGGGCGTTCTCGATGGTCCCGCGGGCGGGGATAGCGTAGACGTACAGCGTGTACACCTTGCCCACGCTCAGGCTCGAGGTGGACAGGCTGAGCTGCTCCCCCTTGGTCTCCAGGGTCTTGAGCATCTCGCCGTCGCTTGAGAAGATCTCCACGCAGTAGCGGTCCAGCTCGCCGTCGGCGTGCCAGTGGAAGGCCGCCTCGCCGGGCTGCACGTACTGCACGCCGCCCTGGGTGCGCAGCACGGTCTTGACGAACAACTGCGGGTCGCCCACGACGCCCATCGGCGGTACCTCGGGCGGGCGGTTTTCGCAGTGTATGAACCTGACGCTCTCGGTGGTGATGTGCTTCCTGTTGCCGTCCTCGGGGTAGGCGGTGACGGTCAGCGCGTACAGCCGGTTCTTCTCCAGCGTGTACAGCGGCACGGTGATGCGGGACAGCAGCGTCTTTTCGTTCACCACGACCCTGCCGTCGGCGTCGCTCACCTTCACGTCAAAGCGCTTGACCTCGCCCTCGACGTACCAGCCGAACACCGCGTTGCCGCCCGGGGCGCTGTTTTCGTTGATGCAGTAGACGCCGTTCTGTATGTTGTCGAAGCGCTCCACGGTGATCACCGGCTTGCCGATCACGGTGGGCTTCACGTATTCGGGGGCGTCCTTGCTGAACAGCAGCGCCTGGGTGCGCACATTGGCCGTGCCGCTGACGTTCAGCCCCAGCTTCTTCTGGAACAGCTTCACGGCCTTCTCGGTGGACTTGCCGTAGTAGCCGTCGATCGGGCCGGAGTAGTAGTTGAGCTTCTTGAGCCTGAGCTGCAGGGCGTCCACGCGGCCATTTTCGTCGCCGCGCCGCAGGGTGATGTAGCCCGGGCACTCGGGGGCGTAGTGACCAAACAGCCTGCGCAGCACGCCCGAGGTGGCGTTGCCGTTGATCGACAGCCCCGCGCTGCGCTGGAAGGCGCGCACAGCCTCGGCGGTCTCAAAGGTGTAGCTGCCGCCGGGATTGTATTCAAGATAGTACAGCGCCTGCAGCCGGTCGTTCAGCTCCCGCACGCGGCAGCCGGTGTAGCCGGGGTACAGGTCGATGAAGCTGGCGCAGCGCTTTGCGCTGCCGGAGTACAGCCGCTTCAGCGTCTCGCGGGTCGCGCCGTCGGAAATGTCCAGCCCGTTCTCTGCCTGGAAGAGCTGCACCGCCCGCTGGGTGTTCGCGCCGAATATGCCGTCGGCGGCGTCGCCCAGGTAGCCCAGGTCCCGCAGCTTCTCCTGCATGATCTGCACCCGCAGGCCGCGGTTGCCCCGGGTGAGGGCCATGTATTTGTCATAGCCGGGCAGCTTGCCCTCCAGGATCAGCCGCTGCAGCTCGGCGTCGGCAACGCCGGTCACGGGACGGCCCAGGTCGGATTGCAAAAGTCGGATCGCGTACTCGGTGCGCGGGCCGAATATGCCGTCTATGTAGTAGTTGTAATACCCCAGCTTCCTGAGGGGCTTCTGTATGGCCCGCACCGCATTGCCCCGGCTGCCCCGGGACAGCGGGCTGTACTGTTCGGCGGGCTCGATCTGCGCCCAGCCGGTCGCCTCGCCCTTTACGGCGTAGCGCCCGACGAGGCGGAGGTTGGGCAGGTCGGAATCGGAGGTGGAGGTGAACTCGATGAAGCTGAAGCTGGGCTGGGCGGAGGCCTCCTCCAGCGCGGCGTAGACGTTCAGCTGGCCGTGCATGGCCTCGATCCTCAGATCGGACACGGTATAGCCCTTGGGCAGGTCGAAGGTCGAGGCGTCCGGGATCTTGACGTAATTCTTCAACGCCCCGTTTTCAGGGTCCACGGTGTAGACCTGCCCGCGGTAGTCCAGCAGGAACAGCTGCTTTTCGGAGGCGGTCAGCTGGCGCTCCATGGCGGAGTCCAGGGCCAGCACCACCTGCCAGGTCATCTGCGCGGGGTCGTAGCACTTGAGCCGCGTCACGCCGCTGCCACACAGGTAGTAGACCTTACCCTTCATCACCGCGTAGGCCTGCACGCCGGAGTCGATGTGCTCGGACACCAGGCTGGCCAGGTCGCGCAGGTACAGATTGCCGTCGCTCAGGGAGAGCTCGAAGCTGTCCGTGCGCAGGCCGCTTTGGGGCAGCGCGCCCAGGTAGCTGTCGAAGCTGCCCGTCAGGCGGTTGTAGATCATGGTGCCCGCGCCGTCCACCAGCGCGTACACCAGGCCCTCGGCGGAGTTGTACAGCCGGTCGATGGGCTCCGCCGCCGTGCAGGCCAGCGCCTCCGTCAGCGTCTTCATGTTCACGCGCATCAGCTTCGCGCGGTTTGCGCCTGAGACGTAGTAGAGCGTGTCCTCGTCCGCCATGCAGGCGTCGTGGACGCGCTTCGCCACCAGGCGCTCGCGCAGGGCGCCCAGGTCGATCATGTAAAGGTCCCGCGTGCCGTCCGACTGCGTGGACAGGAACAGCACCCGGTACGGATCGACGGACACCAGCGCGTCGGCGCGCTGCCGGTTGACGGGCTGGGCGTTGCCGGACATGTACAGCTTGCCCTCGCCGTCCAGATAGGCCGCCAGCGCGCCGCTGCGGGCGACCGTCCGGGTCTCGGCCAGCGCGCAGCCCGCCAGCACCGCCAGCAGGGCGAGGATCAGTATCGCGCATATCTTCTTCACGGGATCGTCCTCCTCGAATGATGTTAATCTGTTAGACGTCGGCATGGGGCGGAGAGTTCCAATTATTTATAACGCGCTGTTCGATTGCAAAACCCGAACGTATGTGCTATAATACACATATCGAACATATGTTCTTAATGTTCGTGCGGGCCCGGGATTTGCGCGCTTTGGCCGTTAAATGGCATAACGCGGCGGCAAAGGGCATATATAAGGGGTGACGGAAGGGACGAGCCCTCCGTCAACGGAAGGTATGCACACTATCACGACCGGAGGGGATACGATGGAAAATCCGAACAACAGAATTATGGCGGCGGGCCGTCTGGAGGGCCCGCTGGAGCTGAGCCACGAGGTGATGAACGAGCCGTTTTACACGGGCACGCTGGCGGTGAAGCGGCTCTCGGGCACGATCGACCGGCTGCCGATCACGATCCCCGGCAAGCTGATGGGGCTCTTGCCGGAGGATCGGGAGCAGCTTCTGCTGGTCAACGGCCAGGTGCGCTCCTACAACAAGGTGATCGACGGCGCGGGGCGGCTGATGGTGACGCTGTTCGCGCAGGGCATCGCCGAGACCCGGGACAGCGACACGCTCAACCGGGTGACGCTGACGGGCGCGCTGTGCAAGCCGCCGGTGTACCGCTCCACGCCCTTCGGGCGGGAGATCTGCGACATGATGCTGGCCGTCAACCGGGCCTTCGGCAAGAGCGACTACATCCCCTGCATCGCCTGGGGGCGCAACGCCCAGTACGCCGCCCGGTTCGACGTGGGGGAGCGGGTGCGCCTCACGGGGCGGCTACAGTCCAGGGAGTATCAAAAGCAGCTTGAAAACGGGGAGTACATGGTGCGCTGCGCCTACGAGGTGTCCTCCTTCACCCTCGAGGCCGCGGGCGACGAGCCCGTGACCGCCCCGCGCCCGGAGAGCGCCTTGCAGGAGAGCTACGCGCGCGGAGCGTACCGCGACAGGGTGCTGAACTGATTGACACAAACAAAACCCCCGCAGAGGCGCCTCTGCGGGGGTTTTGTCATGCGCTCAGATGGCCCTCAACATGCAGATGTACTGCACCTTTGAGCTGGGGTCGTCCACATGGTCCATCTTCATGTGCAGCCGCACGACCCTGCCGTCGGGGACGTTGATGGTGCAGTCGAAGCCGAAGGGCGTGCCGGCCCGAAGGTGCTCCATGGTCATGGCGTGGAAGATCTCGCGGGACTCCTCGTCGATCCAGTTGTAGAAGGCGCCGCTGTCGAGGGCCTGCTCCAGCCCCTGCACGTCCAGACCGAGCTGGGCCTCCATGCCGTTGACGACCACGTAGTGCTTCCAGGACGTGGGCAGCATCTGTAGGAATATGATGCTGTCGCTCAAAAAGCGCGAGAGCAGGCGCATCTCGTTTCGGAGGGTCATCATGTCGGTGACGTCGGTGGCCACGCTCATCAGGCACACCTCGCCGGAGAGGTCCATGTTGATGGTCTGCATGACGGCGTAGATGTAGCCCCGGGTCTTGTGCCTGATGCGGTAGGGCTCCGAGGCCGCGAACCGGCCGGAGTTGACCTCCAGCACGCGCTTTTTAAGAAGCGCCAGGTCGTCCGGGTAGAGCATGTGGGCGAGGCAGTTGTCAAATTCCTCCCGGATCTCCTGCTCGGTGTAGCCCACCAGCTCCAAAAAGTTCCGGCTGATGTACTGGAACTCCTGATCGCCGTCGATCGAGCAGCGGAAGTAGCCGCCAGGGATCTCGGTGTTGATGAACTGGAGCTCCGTGACGTCCTCGCAGGCGCTGTAGAAGTGCCGGCCCTGTTCGTCCTCCGAGAGGAAGTAGATCTGCTGGTAGATCCAGCGCAGGGTGTGGTTGGGCCGGTAGACGCGCACGATGCCCTTGGCGCCGTTCAGGTGATCCAGGGCGGCCTTTTCCAGCATTTCGAGGAACAGCGGCGCGTCCTCCCCGTAGAAGTACTGCTCAATGTCCCTGACGCGCTCGTTTAAGATGTGCAGGGGCAGCCCCGCCATGATGTAATACTGCTGGTTGTAGCGCTCCACGTCCACGTGGCCGTCCTTCTCGCGGTAGAAGGCCACGGGGCCCAGTATGTTGTTGAGCATGGCGTCGGAGAACAGGTTTTCGTTCAAAAATTCCCGGGGATGGATCGGCTCGACGGCTTTGAACTCAAAGCCGCTCAGGTCGATGTTGTTCTCGTCCCGGATCATGTCCTCGAACTCGCTGACCGGCATGGGGCGGTGGAAGTAATACCCCTGCATGTAGCGGCAGCCCAGGTCGGACAGGAAGGTGATCTGCTCCTGCGTCTCAACGCCCTCGACGATGATGGGCAGCTTCATGGTCTTGGCCATGCTGATGATGGATTCCAGTATGCTGATGCCCTTGCGCTCCTCCTGGTCCTGTATGCGCAAAAACTGGGCGTCCAGCTTGATGACGTCCACGTTGAGACTCCTCAGCATGTTCAGCGACGAGTATCCGCTGCCGAAGTCGTCCATCAGCACCAAAAAGCCCATCTCCCGGAGCCGGTGCACGGTCTCGCGCATGGCGGCGGCGTCGTTGGCGTAGGCGGATTCGGTGATCTCCACCTTGAGCAGGTTGGCGGGCAGGCCGTACTTTTTGAGCAGGCCGGAGAAGTGGTTCGGCACGTCGATGGTCAGTATGTCGATCTGGGAGATGTTGACGGAGATGGGCACCGCCTTGTGCCCGGCGTCGGTCCAGCGCTTGAGCCACTTGCAGACCTCGTCCCATATGAACTGGTCCAGGTTGGTCACCATGCCGTACTTTTCAAGCACCGGCACGAACAGCCCCGGGGGCACCATGCGTCCGTCGGCCCTGCGCCAGCGCGCCAGGGACTCCGCGCCCACCACCGCGCCGTTGGACACCCGGCACTGGGGCTGGAGGCAGAAGAACACCTCGTGGTTTTCCAGGCCGCGCTGGAACTCCGACAGCATGCGGTATTCCTCCACGGTCTTGCTGTAGGCGGTGGCGTCATAAAGCCGCACGCGGTTGTGCAGATCGCCCTTGACCTGCTCGGCGGTCATGGCGGCGTGGTTGCAGATGTCCGTGATCTCCTCATTTCGGTCGGTGATCATGCACACGCCGAAGATCGGCAGGAAGCCCACGGTGTTGCTCCGGGACACGATCAGCGCGCGCATCTGCTCGTAGAGGCGGTTGATGCGGTCCGTGTCGTAGGGCATCATCAGCCAGAAGTCGTCCAGCCCGTGGTAGCCCGCCAGCGCGTCGCAGCTGTACTCCATGCGCTTGAGCATCTTTCCAAGCTCCATCAGCAGCATGTCCCCGGCTTCCTTGCCGTGCCAGTCGGTGAACAGCTTGAAGTGCTCGATGTCCACGGCGATGACGCACCACGCGCCCTCGATCTCCGCCATCCTGCGCCGGGCCATGGGGAAGAAGTCCCGGTCCAGCGGCAGGCCGGTCAGCTCGTCCAGCCGGACGGCGTGGGGGAGGCGCTGCGCGGCGCTCGCGCCATGCTCCCGGTCCTTGACGAGCTGTATGTCGTACACATAGAGCTGCACAATGCCCTCGCTGACGCCGTTCTGCGCGCCGGACAACAGGATCAGCCGGGTCCACAGCCAGCCGCCGTCCAGCGCCTTCAGACGGAATTCGCTCTCCAGCACGCCCGGCAGCGGGGCGCTCTGCAGACGCTTGAACATGTCGTCCGGGTCCATGAAGGCCATGGCCGTCTCCCGGTCCTCGGGGTGGACCATGTGCTCTGGCAGGAAGCGGTACAGCGCGTCGTAGGCGCCCTCCATGATGGGCACGAACAGCTTGCCCTCGACGTGATAGATGTTGTGGTGCCGGTTGTTGAGCAAATCCAGCTCAACCAGCTCGTCAAAAGGCGATTGGCGCAGGTAGTCCGACAGGGTCAGATCGCCGCCGCGGCCCGTAATGAAATCCAGCCAGTCCGTAATCATGGGAACCTCCAAATTGTCCGATGACGTGGACAGTTTTTTCCATGAAATATAATAGCACAGATCAGGGCAGGTTTTCAAGCGGTTTTTCACCTTTTTTTAATAATAGACAGCTCACTCCGGCGTGGCGATGCGCACCGTCACGCGGACGTCGGCCTCGGGGAAGCGGCTGCGCCAGTCGTAATCGCGCCATTCGTTCAGCGTGGCGAAGCGCGCGGCGGCCTTCGCGGCGAAGCCGAAGGGCTCCACCCGGAGCGCCTTGCAGCGGTCGACGACCTGTAACAGCGCCCGCGCGAGGGCGGCCTCCGCGCCCGACGGGTCCCCGGGGTCCTCACTTATGAGGGACACGGCGACGTCGATGCGCATCCGCGCCCCGTCCCGCCGCGCCCGCACCCGCGGCGGCAGCGCGGAGGACAGCGCCCACGCCCTGCCGTCGGCCTCGAAGCCGAACGCCTCCACCCGCCGTGTCAGCAGGTTGAGGCACAGCGTCTCCGCGCCGTCCAGCCGCCCCACGCACACGCCGTCGCGAAACAGCGCTGTGCCGAGGTACTGCCGGGAGGAGGCGGTCCTGGTCTGGGCGTTGAGAGCGGACTCGTCGGTCTCTATGACGGCGGCCGCCGCCTGCTCCCCGGAGTCCGGGAAGCCCCACAGCCCGGTGGGGTCGGAGTAGCAGGACTGCGTGGCGTAGTACAGGTCGGCGAAGGTGGCGCTCGGTATGAAGCCGTGGGCGGCGTAGTGGCGGAACATGGCGCTGATGTCGCTGGACAGGTGGCTGCCCAGCAGCGTCTCCTGGCCCTCGATGAAGTCGCCCGAGCGCCCCTCGCACACCACGAAGCCCGCCGTGGCGTACAGGTGCCGGGTGGTGGCGATCTCCCGTATGAGCGCCGGGAAGGCCGGGTCGGCGGCGAGGTCGCGGGACACGATCAGCAGGTTCAGGTGGCTCAGGTTCAATTCCCGCGCCGCGGCCCACTGCAGGTGCTCCATGGCCTGGGGGTAGTCGTCGCCCGAGGCGGTGAGCACCAGGTAGGGCTCGCCCTTGCCCACGGCCCCCTCGCCGCCGGAATCGCGGTGGCCGATGCGGGGGATGCGGATGGTCAGCGCGATGCCCCCGGCGGGGGCCTGATCGACGCCCATCACCAGCGCGTAGGCCTGGTTCTCCACCTCGCCGGTGACCGCGCAGCCGGTCAGCAGGGGGAGGATCAAAAGTATCAGCAGGATCAGGACGCGGCGCATCCTGCCTCGCCTCCCTTCACACACCAGAGCATCACCGCCGCGGCGAACAGCGCGTGGTACAGGTACGGCGCGAGGCGCTCGACCGCCGCGGCCCGGGGCGCGCGCAACAGCGCCAGCGCGAACACCGCGCTGAGACCGATGGCCATGCACGCGCCGGCCTTCAGCTTCGGCAGCAGCCTGCCAAGCAGTGCGCAGGCGGCCACGCTCTCGAAGCACATCAGGTGCAGCATGCCGCCGAACCAGGCGACGATCATCGGCAGTTGCAGGTACAGCGGCGCGCGGCCGTTGGTCAGCAGCGTGTCGATGCGCGTGAAGCGCGTGACGGGCTCCGCCGTGAACGCCGGGGCCATCATCTGCCTAAGCGCCACCAGCGCCGCCGCCACCGCAGTCGATATGAGCAGGCACCTGAGCAGGCGCTTGAAGCCGATCTCCGCCTTGCAGATACCCGCGGCACTTCCGGCCAGCAGCGCGTTCCAGCCCGCCGCGCGCACGCCCGCGCGGAGCACGCCGCCCGCGCCCGCGCCCAGCCAGGGCCGGAGCCAGCCGGCGTTGTAGTAGGGGAGCTGGTAGAGTATGACGATTAATATCAATACCGCGAACAGCCTGATCCAGATGCGCGCCGCGCCGCCCAGCGCGTCGCCGCCCAGCCATGCGCAGCGCAGTATGGCGGCCAGCAGGGGCAGCGTCAGGAGGGCGGGGGCGATGTGGTTGAAGGCCAGGCAGCTCTCCGAGTAGGCGGCGCACTCCACGGCGCGGGCGGCGTCCAGCGCCAGACCCATGAGCAGCGGCAGGGCCAGCGCCCGCCGCGCCGCGGGTCTGAGGCGGCAGATCAGCCACACCGCCGGGAGGGACAGCAAAAGTCCCGCAAGCGCGGCCAGCCACCCGGCGTTGGCGGCGTCCGGGACGTCCAGCGTCAATCCATAGAACAGCCGGGAGGTCAGCGCCGCGACCAGGCTGGCGGAGGCGGCGCTTTCGGACATCTCAAGCCTCATGGTCGACCTCCTCGATCCAGCTCGGATGTTTGGCGTAGGGCATGGTCCGCCGCTGCATGCGGGTGGGCAGCCTCAACAGAAGGTCCGGGTTGTGGGGCCGGGGCGGCGCGACGGGCGTGGTGTACGGCGTCCCCAGCGAGCGCATGCTGCACACCGACACGGCGATGCAGAAGCCCGCGATGCAGATGCCGTACAGTCCCAGCAGCGCCCCGGCCAGTATCACGAACAGCCGGTAGATGACCAGCGCGATGCTGAAGCTGTAGTCCGGCGTGGCGTAGCTGCCAAGCCCCGTGAGGGCCACGATGATGATGAGTATGGGGCTGATGATGGACGCCGCCACCGCCGCCTGGCCCAGTATCAGCGCCCCCACGATGCCCAGCGCGCCGCCGATCTGCCGCGGCATGCGGGTGCCGGCCTCGTTGATCAGGTAGAAGGCGAACTCCATGATCAGTATCTCCACCAGTATCGGGAAGGGCACGTTCACCCGCGCCTCGGAGATCGACACCAGCAGGTTCATGGGGATGAGGTGCATGTGGTAGTCGGTCATGGCGATGTACAGCCCCGGCAGAAACACCGACAAAAGCATGCCCGCCACCCGGATGAGGCGGAGGAAGCTGCCGTACTGCCAGCGGGCGAAGGCGTCGTCCGGGGCGTGCAGCAGGTGAAAAAGGCTCACCGGCATGATGAGCGCGCAGGGGGAGTTGTCCACCAGCAGCGCCACCTGACCGTCCGCGAGGCAGGCGGCCACGCGGTCGGGGCGCTCGGTCTGCAATATCTGCGGCAGCAGCGCCGAGGGCCTGTCCTCGATCAGCTGCCCCAGCGCGCCCGCGCCCATCACCGTGGGGACGTCCACGCGCTTGATGCGGGCCCTTAACCGGTTGATGAGCTCCGGGTCCGCCACCCCGGAAAGGTACACCAGCGACAGCTTGCAGGGCACCGCCGTGCCCACGGTCATGGCCTCGGTGACCAGGTGCGGCGAGGGCAGGTAGCGCCTCAGGAGCGTCATGTTGGTGCGCAGGCTCTCCACGAAGCCCTCCTGCGCCCCCAGCACCACCGATTCGTTGGTGGTGCGGTCCACCGACCGGGCGGGATAGCCGCGGGTCTCCAGTACCAGCGCCGAATCCGCGCCCTCCACCAGCACCGCCGTCATGCCGGTGACCACGGCGTCGAGTATCTGCCTGACCCGGTCCTCGGCGTCGCACTGGGCGATCTCCACGACCCGCTCCATCAGTGCCTCCGGCGTGAGGCGCCCGGCCCCGGCGGGCACGTCCTCCGCGCAGGCGCGCAGTATGAAGTCGCTGATCTTCTGGTCTGAGGCCATCCCCTCAATGTAGATGACGCATAAGCGCGTCCCGCCCGCCATGAACGGGCGAAAGTGGGCGTCCGAATTGACGTCCGCATGCAGGAGGTTCCTGAAATACGCGATGTTTTCGTTAAGATCGCCCGACAGCACGCCCTGCGCCGTTTCGACTTGCGCACGATTCAATGACGCCGCCTCCCTTGCGTTTGATGAGTATCATTATGTCCAGATGGAAGACGGATTATGACAAAGAAGGGAGACGGAGCCAAAACGATGTAGGGGCGGCGATGCGTCGCCCGTCGTGAAGTACATTGCGTTTCGTACCCCGCGGGCGCCGCATCGGCGCCCCTACGCATGTTCCAAGAATCTGTCAGCGCTGTGCGACAGTCTCAACATCAATTCTCAATTCTCAATTATTCAATTCTCAATTCATATCATCCTGCCTCCAGCATATTCTCCGGCAGCGTGGAGGTCAGGGTGAGCACGGAAATCTGGGGACTGTTGAACAGGCGGAAGGGCATCAGCGGCACGGCGCCGTTATTGGACATGCCGCCGGTGATGTACACCTGGGTCTCGTCCACGCCGGAGAGTCCGCAGATGGCGGACTGCGCCGGGAACCAGCCGCCGCGGGGCAGGGTCTTGTCCGGCACGTAGAGCGCGCCCAGGAAGGGCAGCCGCCACACGCCGTTGCAGTAGTGCCCCGCCAGTATGAGCTCCGGCGGCAGCAGGTAGCGGTCGTCCACCTTGTGGGACTCCGAGGTGTAGATGAAGTCCTCCGCCGGGGGCTCGTGGGAGAGCGCGATGTGCAGATCGGTGGTGGCCATGTTGATCTCGGCGTCGTAGAGCTTCTGCATCAGCTGGTAACGGTAGTCGGTCATCGGCAGCGTGTTGTAGTCCGCCGAGACGCCGGAGATCACGCCGTCCTCCTCCTGCTCGGTCTGAGCCTTCCAGTATTCCACGGTGGAGACGGTCTCGAGGTTCAGCATCGTCACCGGGGAGACCCACAGGTTGGCGTCCTTGACGGGCAGCCGGACGGGCGCGTCCACGTAGTTCGCCCCGCGCTCGATCGCCCCGAGGATCCAGTCCTCCAGCACGATCTGGGAGAGCGTGCCCGTGATCTGCCGGGGGGTCTCCACGTAGGGGCCGGGGTCGCTGTCGCCGCAGATGAAGTACACCCGCTCGGGCCGCTTCAGACCCTCCAGGAACTCATAGAAGGGCTGCGGGTCGCCGCCCCGGCCCACCATGTCGCCCAGGCAGAAGATGTAGTCGTAGTTCAAGGCGTTGACGGTGCGCAGAAGCAGGCTCTGCGCGTCGCCGAAGCGCCGGCCGTTCATGTCGGACATCACCACGACCCGGCAGCCCTCCAGCGCCTCGGGAAGGCCGACGATGGTCACCGTGTTCTCGACCACGGTCAGGTTGCTGTTGTTGAGCATCACGCCCACGGCCAAAAGCGCGATGATGCCCGCCAGGAACAGCGGCCAGAAGCGGATCTCCCGGCCGAACAGCCGGATGGGCTTGAACAGGCTGTCGCTGCCGGTGGCGCTCATCAGCTCGAACAGGGAGCGGTAGCCCTTGCGCCGCCGGACGGCCTTTTTGGCGCGGGCCTTGGACTTCGGGGCCTTCGCCCGGTCGGCCTTCTTTGCCCCGGCGTCGCCCTTCTTCGGCTTGGCCTTTTTGCGCCTTAGCGGGATGTCGCCCTCGTCGCCGTAGAGGCTGGACTCGTCCCGCGCGGCCTCGGCGTCGGCGTCCGGCCGGGGCACGTTGACCTTGCGGCGCTTTTTCTTATCGGTATCAGGCATGTTATAACCCTCGCATCACACAACTCATCTATTTTATTATAGTTTGTTTTTTTCGATCTGGCAAGCCGTGACAAAATATGTTATAATAAATATAACGCATGTTCCACGGAGGCGGATGAACATTGGCAAAGGCAAAGACGATCTATGTGTGCTCGGAGTGCGGCTATGAGACCCCGCGCTGGCTGGGCAAGTGCCCGGAGTGCGGCAGCTGGAACACCCTTTTGGAGCAGGAGGCCGCCCCGGCCTTTCTGAAGAGCGACGAGAAGAAGCTCAAGCGCGCCCCGGGCGCGGACGCGGAGGCCCTGCGGGTGGACGCCATCCCAGACGAGGCCATGGAGCGACGAAGCAGCGGCATCGGGGAGCTGGACCGGGTGCTGGGCGGCGGCGTGGTGGACGGCTCGCTGGTGCTGGTGGGCGGCGACCCCGGCATCGGCAAGTCGACCCTGCTGACCCAGCTGTGCGCCAACATGGCCCGGGACGGCGCCTGCGTGCTGTACGTGTCCGGCGAGGAATCCTCCCGGCAGGTCAAGATGCGCGCGCGGCGGCTGGGGGCGGCGGATTCCGGCTTCTACGTGCTCTCCGAAAACGACATGAACACCGTGGAGAAGCGCATGCAGCAGCTCTCCCCGTCGGTGATGGTGGTGGACTCCATACAGACCATGTACCGCCCGGACATGGCCAGCGCCCCGGGCAGCGTGTCCCAGGTGCGGGAGTGCGCCGCGCAGCTCATGCGGCTGGCGAAGCTCAGCGGGTGCGGCGTGTTCCTGGTGGGGCACGTGACCAAGGAGGGGGCCATCGCCGGGCCGCGCATACTGGAGCACATGGTGGACGCCGTGCTGTACTTCGAGGGCGACCGCCAGCACCAATACCGGCTCTTGCGGGCCGTGAAGAACCGCTTCGGCTCCGTCAACGAGCTGGGCATGTTCGAGATGAGCGAGCGGGGCATGCTGGAGGTGGAAAACGCCAGCGAGGCGCTGCTGTCCGAGCGGGCCCACGACGCCAGCGGCGCGGTGGTGATGTGCGCCATGGAGGGCTCCCGCCCGCTGCTGACGGACGTGCAGGCGCTGGTGGCCACCACGGTGTTCGGCAATCCCCGGCGCATGGCCAGCGGCGTCGACCAGGGCCGGCTGGCGCTGCTGCTGGCGGTGCTTGAAAAGCGGGTGGGGCTGAGGCTCTACGACCAGGACGTGTACATCAACATCGCCGGGGGCATGTCGCTGACCGAGCCCGCCGCCGACCTGGCGCTGTGCGCGGCGGTGGCGTCGTCCCAGAAAAACCGCGCCATCGGCGGCGACTGGGCCGTGATGGGAGAGGTGGGCCTCGCCGGGGAGGTGCGGGCCGTCGCCCAGGCGGACCGGCGCGTGTCGGAGTGCGCGCGGCTGGGCTTCAACAACCTGATCGTGCCGAAGTACAACCTGAAGGGCCTGCGCGCGCCCGAGGGCATGCGCGTCGTCGGCGTGGAGACGGTGTGGCAGGCGCTTTCGGCGCTGGGACTTCTGGACAAATCCCGTCCCGAATATTGACAGTGCGCGGCCGGAATTGATATAATGAAAAATACACAACGGATTTGGAGGATATGCGATGAAGATCTGGCTGGCCCTGCTCATGGCGCTGTGCCTTCTGGCGACGGGCGCACTGGGAGAAGGGCTCGACGACGGCGCGGAGGTCGTGCAATCCGGCGCTGTGGACGCCGAGGTGGGGGAGGCCGAGATTGAGTTCGGCGAGGACGCGCCCGCGCCCCAGCCGCCGCAGCAGGCCTCTGTCGCGACGGAAGCCCCCGCGACCGACTCGGATGCGTCCTTCTATCTGGACTGCCCGAGCGTCTACGACCTCAAGGATGCGGTAAATGTCAGCGACCGGGTCTATCCCGGCACGCTGCTGTGGCCGCTGCCGGGCACCCAGCCGCTTAAGCACATCAGCTCCCGCGTGGGCTGGCGCGACGCCGCGCGCATCCACCGCGGGCAGGGCGGGGAGTGGCCCTCCTGGCTGCACCACGGCATCGACGTGTCGCACGTGACCGCCAGCCAGCCCGTGGTGGCGTGCGCGCCCGGCATCGCCTACGCGGGCGTGCAGCGGGGCAACGGGCTCTATGTGGTGATCGACCACGGCAACGGCTTCTACACCAAGTGCCAGCACCTGTCCCGCTTCGCCGGGGCGATATTCGACGGCTGCCGGGAGGTGCCCGTGCTGACCGGGGACCCCATCGGCTACGTGGGCAACTCCGGGGGCGACTACCCGGTGCACTTCCACTTTGAGATCGCCTGGTCCCCCGACGGGGCGGGCAGCGACGACGCCGCCTATCACACCCAGACCCACAACCGCAAGATCGTCGGCTATTCCTTCCCGCAGCAGCGCAAGGTGAAGCTGCACTGGCCTGAGACGTGGGAGCTGTGCTCTGCCGAATACCAGACCTTCGTCACCGATCCGGCGCTGATGGAGTCCGAGGAGATCGAATGGGACGGCGACTGGGAAGCGGACATCTACGAGGATGAATGACGAGGGGACGGTAATATGGCACTGACGCTACAGGAAGCCCGCGCCCTGCTGGACAGGCTGCCCCGGGCGGCGCTGGGTTTTTTCCCTACGCCGATCATGCGGCTTGACAGGCTGTCCGACGCACTGGGCGCATCGCTCTACATCAAGCGGGACGACTGCTCCGGCGTCAACCTGTTCGGGGGGAACAAGGTGCGCAAGCTGGAATACCTGCTGGGGCAGGCCGTGCGCGACGGCGCGACGCACGCAATCACCTACGGCGCGACGCAGTCCAACCACGCCATGGAGACCGCCTGGGCCTGCCGCAGGCTGGGCATACAGCCGATACTGTACCTGACCGCGGTGGTGCCGCCCAGGCCGGAGGATGTGCGCGCCAACCTGCTGCTGGACCGCGTGCTGGGGGCGGAGATACACATCGTGCCCATCGAGCCGGGCGAGACCGAGGCGGACGCCGAGGCGCGCTCCTTTGAGATGGGCGCGGCCCGCGCGGCGGAGCTGAACGCCGCGGGATCGAAGTGCGCGGACATCCCCATGGGCGGCGCGAGCGCGCTGGGGTCGGTGGGCTTCGCCGCCGCGATGGCGGAGCTCCGGGCGCAGTCGGACGCCATGGGCCTGCGCTTTGCGCGCATCTACCATTCCACGGGCACCGGCGGCACCATGGCCGGGCTGCACGCGGGGCGGGCCATGCTGGGCATGGACGACGCGCGGATTATCTCCGTCGCCGCAAGCCCGAAGGACGCGGCGGCCTACCTCGACAAGGTATACGGATTGACCCGCGCCACGCTCTCGCTGATCGGCGGCGACGCCGCGCCGGACAAGGCGGCCATGCAGCTGAGGCTCGATCAGTGGCAGCCGGGGTATGAACGGCCCAGCGCCGCGGGCAGCGCGGCCATACGCCTGCTGGCGCGGACGGAGGGGCTGTTCGTCGATCCCGTGTACACGGGCAAGGCGCTGGCCGGGCTGCTCGCCGACATCGAGGGCGGCGATATCCGCCCCGGGGAGAACGTACTGTTCTGGCACACCGGCGGCGCGACGGCGCTGTTCGCCGAGCCGGAGATACTGGGGGAGGTTACATAATGATTGTCGGGGCCATCCGTTGGATGTCCCCGACCCGCGCAACCGCTCGCTCTGCTCGCCGGTTCGCTAATCATTATAGATGCAAAAAGCACCGTGGGGACGCAAAATCGCGCGTCCCCACGGTGCTTTTTTGTTATGATGCCCCGACCATGATATTGTAGATCTCGGCGGCCTTCTTGCCGCGCTTGACGGCGCTCTCCTCCTTGTTGGCGGGAATCTCGTACTTGAGGCAGACCCAGGAGCCGGCGCTGTTGGCGGCCTCCGGGCAGTAGAGCCCGTTTTCGTTCGCGCTCCGCCAGCCGGTGTAGACGTGCCAGTAGTCGCCCTTCTTGCTGTCGGTGCCCTTGATGTCGTAGAGTATCATGTCGTGCTCGGCGGCGATCACCTGTTCCTTGGTGATGGTGGGGTTGCCCTGGCCGGCATACTTGCGGTAGAAGGTCAACAACCGCAGCGTGCGCCTGCCGGTCCACTGGGTGCAGCCCAGGCCGAACTTGCCGACCCAGCCGCCCTTGTCCAGATCGTTCATGAACTGCTCCAGCTCGTTCAGGTTGACATTCCAGATGTATTTGCCGGACCAGTTGTTCCAGTAGTATTTCTCCGCACCGTAGCGCAGGCGCGCCTCGCCCGGCCCGGCGTAGACATCCTTCTCCGCCTGCGTCATGTAGACGGCGGTCGGCACGTAGTTGCCGTTCGCGTCCTTTTTATAGTTGCCGTTTGCGTCCTTGTAGTAATTGCCGCCGTCGAGGTAGCAGAAGTACTTGGGCCGCTTGTAGTAGTTCTGAACGTACTTGCTGCTCTCGAAGAAGCCGTAGCTGCCCTCGGAGTAGACGTTTGCGCAGATGCCCGCGGCGAAGGAGCACTCGAACCCGTTGTTCATCAACAGCTCCGCGATGTTGCCCAGCGCGTTGCGCTTCGAGCCCAGCGACGTGGCGGCGCGTATGTTGGCGGCCATCTGTGCGGCGGACAGCGCGGGCGGGGTGCGCTTCGCCATCTCGTCGGAGGTGGGCGGGTTCGTGACGGTCACCGTGCAGGAGACCTTCTTGCCGTTGAAGGTCTTGGCGGTGATGGTCGCCTTGCCCGGGTTCAGCGCGGATACGTTGCCGGCGGCATCCACCGTGGCCACGTTGGCGTTGCTAGTGGTCCAGGCGATGGCCGAGGCGGCATTCGCGGGCAGCGACGCCGTGAGCGTCCCGCCCTGGCCCACCTCCAGCGACAGCTTGCTCTTGGAGAGCGTCACCTTGCTGGGGGCCTTGACGACCTTCACGGTCAGCCGGAACTTGAGGCCGTTGTGGGTCTTGACGGTGATCTTCGCGGTGCCCTTCTTCTTCGCCGTCATCACGCCGTTGCGGTTGACGGCGACCACGCCCTTCTTGCTGGTTTTGAATGTAAACAGCGCTGCCTCGCCCGCGCCCAGCACCGGCTGGAGCTGCCGCTTTTCCTTGATGCCCATGTAAATCGTGGCGGCGGGGAAGCTGAGGGTCGTGGGCGTATGGCCGCCCAGCACCGTGACCTTGCAGCTCGCCTTCTTGCGGTTGTAGGTCTGGGCGGTGATCCGGGCCGTGCCGGCGCCGACGCTGTGCACGTTGCCGGCGGCGTCCACCGTGATCACGGCGGGGTTGCTGCTGGTCCAGGTGATGGCCGAGGCGGAGCCCTTGGACAGCTTCGCCTTGAGCGCGCGAGTCTCGTTCAGGCCGATGATCATCTTTTTCGGGGTCAGGCGGAGCTTGGAGGGGGCCTTCACCACCTTCACCGTGCAGGTGACCTTCACGCCGTTTGCGGCGGTGGCGGTGATCTTCGCCTTTCCCTTTTTGCGGGCGTACAGCACGCCCGCGCCCTCCGCCTTCACCACGGCGGGCTTGCTGCTGGTCAGGGTGACCTCCACCGGCGCGCCCGTGTCGGCGGACAGCACCGTAAACGCCCGGCGCTCGCCCTTGCCCATGTAGAGCTTCTGCGCGCCGAAGGTCAGCGCGGACGGCGCCGCCTCCGCCGCCTGTTCCGCGGTGCCGGCCTCGGCCTTGGCGCTGGTCTCGACCGTGGCGACGGCCTCGAGGGCGACGGCGGGTTGCTGCGCGGCGGCGCTCTGCGGGGCCTCCTCCACCTTGGCGGTGGCTTCGGCCTCCTGATTTTCCTCCGTTTTCGCGGCGGGATCGTCCTCCGAACCCTCCTCGGCCTTGGCGGTAGGATCGTCTTCCTGACCCTCCTCGGCCTTGGCGGTGGGATCGTCTTCCGAGCCATCCTCGGCCTTGGCGGTGGGATCAGCTTCCGAGCCATCCTCCGCCTTGGCAGTGGGATCAGCTTTCGAGCCATCCTCCGTCTTGGCGGCGGGATCGTCCTGTGAGCCCTTCTCGGCGGGATCGGCTTCCGAACCCTCCGCCGCCGCGGGCGCTCCCGGTTGATCTTCATATACTTCGGAGGCGGGCGCGTCGGACTGATCTTCCGTCGCCGCGGGCACGTCGACATCGCCCGCCGTCGAACCCGGCACGGGCGCATTATCCTCCGTAGGCGCTGGGGTTTCGCCGTCCCCGTCGACCGCGGGAGGTTCCGTCCCGGCCTGATCCCCGGGCGCGTCGGCGGTGTCGGCGTCGGGTGCGTCCGCCGCGGGCACAGCGTCCTGCGGCGCGACATCGTCCACAGACCTGTCGACGATGGCCGGGATGTCGTCGGTCGCCGGTTCCTTCGCGGAAACGTCCTCCGTATCGACGTCGGTCATTGCGTCGCCGTCGGTCGTCGGGTCGATGACGGAGGTCGGGTCGGCGTCGGGGACCGGTTCGGCGTCCGCCGTTTCGAGCCCGGAATCGTCGTAATCGAGCGCGTCGCCAAGGTCCATCTCGCCGGATTCGACGAGGGCATCCACCGCGTCCGCGACGATCACATCATCAATGGGGTCGACCTCGACCGACATCTCCGCCGCGCCCGCCGCGGCGAGCGCCAGCGCAATGGCCGCCGTCAGCGACAACGCGCGCTTCATCCAACTCTTTTTCATCGCCAAAATCACCCTTTTCTGTGGCTCCCGGAGCGCCCGCCGCAAAAAACGGGGCACTTCCGTGACAAAACATGCTTACACACATCTATATTATCATAATATTTCAAATATTTCAATTCTTAGCACAATTAAATTACAAAATGACATACTTTTGACACAAATTGAGCAATCAAACCTTCTTTTTGAGCAAATAACTTGTGACGCCATGGGTTTTATGGTAGAATATCGGCAAAGGGCGCGATACAGGGGCCCGCAAAGGAGCGCATATGAAACAGTCAAAGGCGATCATCATCAACAAGAACCCGGAGGCCCTGCGGACCGCGGCGGGCTCCGCGCGCATCTCCACCCAGCAAGGCACGGCCATGGAGATTTACGCCCGCAGCCTGGGGGACGCAAAGGACCTGAACCTGATGAACAAGGTGCTCTCCAGCGGGCACAAGTCCGTGATCGAGCACCAGACCGTGAACATCGCGTTCAACGACGTGTCCGTGCTGGTGGAGCAGTTCGTGATCGAGTGCCGCCTGGCGTCGTTCACGGTGAAGTCCCGGCGGTACGTGGACTTCGGCGCGGCGGGCTGGGTGCGCCCCGAGGGGCTGACCGACGGACAGCTTGCGCTGTACGACGCGACCATGGCCGCCCGGTTTGAGGACTACCGGCGGCTTCTGGAGCTGCGCGTGCCCAAGGAGGACGCGCGTTTCGTGCTGCCGTACTGCCTGAGGAGCAACTTCTTCATGACCGTCAACGCCCGGGAGCTGATATCGCTGATCTGCGCCATGCTGTACGGGCGGGGGAAGGACTTTGTCGAGGTGGCGGCGCTGGGGCGTCAGCTGAAGGCGCAGTTCGACGCCATGTACCCCGGCGTGATCGACGCCGAGGCCGCCCGGTATCCCGCGTATGAGCCCGTGCCGATGCCGACGGGCCTCGACGCGGGCGCGGCCCGGGAGGGCGACGCCGAGTTGATCGACGCGCCCCGGGACGCCGAGGACCTGCTGGGCCTGGCGCTGGAGTTCACCGGGCGCTTCGCGCCGAAGACCTTCCCGGACGTCAGGCGCGAAAACCTGCGGGCCATGCTGACCGACGCGCGCCCGAGGGAGCTGGAGGCGCTCAGCTACACCTTCCGCATCCGGCGCGTGTCGCTGGCCTGCGTGACCCACTTCACCCGGCACAGGATGATCTCGCTGCTGGTGCCGCCGGTGGTCAGGGGCCTGGCGGACGGGGACTACGTGCTGCCGGAGACGGTGAAGGCCGTCCCGGAGGCGGAGGCGGTGTACCGCCGCGCCTTTGAGGACCAGAGCCGCGCCGCAAGGGAGGCGGTGGCGCTGGGATTTTCGATGGAGGCGCTGTCGTACTTCGCCCTGAGCGGCCACGAGATCGACCTGATGCTCACCATGAACGCCCGGGAGATCGTGCACTTCATGAAGCTGCGCACCTGCCGCCGGGCCCAGTGGGAGATCCGCGGCGTGGCGTGGCGGATGCTCGACGCGCTCCGGGAATCCTGCCCGGAGATATACGGCGGCATCGGGCCGAGCTGCGTCTACGGCAGGTGCCCCGAGGGGCGCATGAGCTGTGGAAAGCCGTACAAATCCATATGGGAGGAATGAGCCATGAAGCCCGATGAACTGCTGAACGCATTGCACGTCGCCGAGCGCCTCAAGGACACCATGCGGCACTGCTACACCTCCGGCGGACGCCGGGAGAGCGTGGCGGAGCACAGCTGGCGCATGACGCTGATGGCCTACCTGGTGTCCGACGAGTTCCCGGAAGCCGACATGAACCGAGTCATCAGGATGTGTCTGATCCACGACCTGGGGGAGTGCTTCACCGGCGACATCCCCACCTTTTTAAAGACCGAGGGGGACGAGGCGAAGGAGGAGGAACTGCTCTACCGCTGGGTGGCGAGCCTGCCGGAGCCCTTCGCCACCGACATGCGTGAGATGTACGACGAGATGGCCGCGCGGGAGACGCTTGAGGCGAGGATCTACAAGGCCATGGACAGCCTGGAGGCTGTGATACAGCACAACGAGTCCGACATCGCCACCTGGGAGCCCCACGAGTACAAACTGAACCGCACCTATGCCTACGACCGCGTGGCGTTTTCCGATTATTTAAAGGAACTCCGCGCCGCCATCCGGCGGGACACGGAGGAGAAAATCGCGGAGAACAGGGAGTAGGCAGTAGGGAGTAGGGAGTAGGGGTTACGCATTATTCCGTGAGCTCGTCCACCGCCGACTCGATCACATCCCACCCGAACCCCCGCCGCGCAAGCGCCTGGGACAGCTTCGCGCGGGCCTCGCGCGGGGGGAGGGCGGCATATTTGCGCCAAAGGCTTTGGGCGGCGGCGCGGCAGGCGTCGCGCTGCTGTTCGTCGTCGAAGCGGGCAAGGGCGTCCTCGGCGTCGTCTACGGAGATGCCTCGGGCCATCAGCCGGCGCTTGAAGCTGTAGATTCCGACGGGCTTCGCAGCCTGCGTCTCGGCCATGCGCCGGGCGTAGCGGGCGTCGTCGATGAGCCCGGCGGCGCGAAGCCGCTCTACCGTCGCATCGACGACCGGGTTCACGTAGCCCTTGCGCCGGAGGGCGTCGGTGAGCTGCTTTTCGGTGCGGGCGCAGTAGTCGAGCTGGGTCAGCGCGGCCTCGTAGGCATCGGCGCGCTGCACCTCGGCGACACTTTCGAGCCAGCGCTCCGGGTCGATCTCGTCCCCCTCATGCAGGGGGCATTTTTCATAGTGCGCCTTCGGCAGCCGGGCGATCGTCGCGCCGTCGGCCTGCACGACCACCCGCCCCCGGATGACCTCGATTCCCGTAATGACCGCCATGCGCGCCGCCTCCCGATAAAATATCTTTATGCTGGTATTAATTATACGCTGTTTTTCTTGACGATTCCAGTCTGTTTGTGTTATCATATATCCATTAGTGTACTGGGAGGGATTGTCCATGTCGGGACATAACAAATGGTCGACCATCAAGAATAAGAAGGCCAAGACGGATGCCGCAAAGGGCAAGATTTTCACCAAGATTGGCCGTGAAATTGTCATCGCCGTGAAGACCGGCGGCAGTGCCGACCCCGCGCTGAACAGCAAGCTCAAGGACGTCATCGCCAAGGCGAAGGCGGCGAACATGCCCAACGACAACATCCAGCGCTCCATCAAGAAGGCCGCGGGCGAGGGCGAGTCCGCCAACTACAAGGAGGTCACCTACGAGGGCTACGCGCCCTGCGGCGTGGCCGTGATCGTGGAGATCGTCACCGACAACTTAAACCGCACCGCCAGCGAGGTGCGCCACATATTCGACAAGTGCGGCGGCTCCTTGGGCGCTTCCGGGTGCGTATCCTGGAAGTTCGAGCGCAAGGGCGTCATCGTGATCGACAACTCCAAGGGCATGGACGAGGACGAGCTCACCATGCTGGCCTTGGACGCCGGCGCGGACGACGTGGAGTACAACGAGGATTCCGCGGTGATCTACACCGACCCCAACGACTTCTCCGAGGTGCGCGACAATCTGGAAAACGCCGGCTGCACGTTCCTGTCCGCCGAGCGCGCCATGATCCCCACCACCACCACGGCGCTGCCGGACGAGGAGTCTGTGCAGAAGGTCACCAAGCTGCTGGACTGGCTGGAGGAGTACGACGACACCGAAAACGTGTACCACGACGCCGAGCTGCCCGAGGAGGAGGAAGAGGACTGATCCTCCGAATGATCAAAGGCCGCAGGTTTCCCCGAGAGGGCGAACCTGCGGCCTTTATGTATATTAACATTAATTGTTAACGTAATATCTTTATCTAACTTCTTGACGGAATAATAATAAAGGCGTATATTGTAGACAGAGTTTATCGACAATAGTTGTTGTGTGCTTCCAAAATAAAATATACTTATGAATCATCGTTACACATGACTGACTATGGAGACGCTCCCGACATTTTTAAAATCAGCTTGTCGAAACGGAGGGTGAAAATTGTACAGAAAAGATGCGGGAGATAACGGCAGGCACCGCATGGGCGTACCCTATGTCAACCCGGGAACGGCAAACATCCTCCGGGAAATCGCGGAGGAGTCCAGGGACCCGGCACTGGCGCAAAGCATATATTTCGGACCCACCGCTTTAACGCACATCAAGCGGCTGATGGAGATGGGCGGGTCCATCATCGCGGACACCACGCTGGTGGCCAACGACATCGACATGAGCCTTTTCGGCAACAGCCTGGCGAAGGTCGTGTGCTTCATCGACGACCCGCAGGTGGTGTCGCTGGCGGAGCAAAAGCACATCACGCGGGCGGAGGTGGCCGTGGATTACGGCCTCTCGATCCCCGGCATGAAGCTGATGGTGGTGGGCAGCGCGCCCGCGGCGATCAACCGCATGATCCAGCGCAGGCAGCGCGAGCCGATGAGCGATGTGTGCGTGCTGGCGGCCCCCACGGGCTTTGCCAGCGTGATACAGCTCAAGGAGCGGCTGATGGACTCCGACCTGTCCAGCATCGTGGTGCGCGGCAAGAAGGGCGGCATACCCGTCACTGTGACGCTGCTCAACGCGATCCTCCGGGAAGTCGCAAGGGAAATGAACCAATGATTAAATGAAGGGCTCCCGCCGATGGGCGGGGGCCCTTCATGCCGCTATCTCGGAACCGTGCCGGAAAACGCCGTCCGCTTCTCGTCGGAGCGCACCGCGATCGCTCCGCCGTAGGCCTCCAGGATCTCCCGGACGATGCCCAGCCCGGAGCCGTGGCCGTCGCTCTTGGTGGTGAAGCCCTCGCGGAAGATGGCCTCGAGGTTCTCCGGGGGAATGGGCGGGCCGTTGTTGGCGATCTCAAACGTATACGCCTCCGGGGTCTCGGCGATGGCGACGTCCACGGCGGGCTCCGGGATTGCACCCTCGGTCAGCGCGTCCACGGCGTTGTCGATCAGGTTGCCCAGCGCGCGGCAAAGCTCCCATCCGGGGACGGGCATGTCCTGCCAGGCGGCGCGTATGTCCAGATTCAGCTGGATGCCGCGGGCCTCGCAGTCGGCGCGCTTGGCGGCGATCAGCGCGTTCACGGCGGGGATCGCGGTGCGTAGGCTGCTGCCGGTCTTCTGGATGTCACGGTAGACGCTTTCGATGTACTGGGCCGCGTCGTCGTACTCGCGCATCTCCATCAGCGAAAACACCACCTGGAGGTGGTTTCGGAAATCGTGCCGCTGCTTGCGCAGCGTGGCGTTCAGCGCCTCGAGCTGGCGGTAGGCGTCCTCCAGCATGGCAGCCTGCTCCGCCGCGCGAGAGGCGTTGATGGCCTCGCGGATGTCCAGCGCCGCGCCCCAGCCCACGATCAACAGCCCCGCCGCCAGTATGGAGAGCTCCACGAGCTGGTTGTCGCGCCGATCGGAGAAGAGCACCACCGCCACGGCGGCCAGCATGGTGACCACCTGGAGCACGTTGATGACCACGGCGAACCGGGCGGCCTTCTGGATGTTCAGCGTCTTGCGCTTTGATGTGTTCATGTCCTCATAATACCGCTGCCGGAGGCATTGAAATGTCTCCGGCAGCGCGTGCGGGCCCTCGGGGTTTGATCAGAGCTGAGAGGTGCAGTGCGGGCAGCGGGTGGCGTCGTCCGCGATCTCGCTCTTGCAGTACGGGCACAGCCTGGGCGCGGGCTTCTCCTCCACCGGCGCGGGCTTCTTGAGCTTGTTCATCGCCTTCACGACGCTGAACAGGCAGATGGCCACGATGATGAAGTTGAACACGACCTGCAGGAAGTTGCCGATGTTGAGGGTGATGGCGTTCTCGCCGCTGCCCTTGAGGTGAACGGCGATGTGGGTGAAGTCCACGTCTCCGAATACGCAGGCGATCAGGGGCGTGAACAGGTCGTTCACGATGCTGGTGACGATGTTGCCGAACGCGCCGCCGATGACCACGCCGACGGCCATGTCGACGACATTGCCCTTCATCGCAAACTCTTTAAATTCCTTGAGCATGTTTCCCATGAAAAACCATCCTTTCGTATCTGTGGAATAAGTACCAATTCGCGTATCATTATAGCACATTGTCGCGCGAAAATAAAGACCATCCGGCGCAAATGACAAAATTTAGTGAGATAAAGCACGCCCCGCAAAGGGTCTATCCCGGGTTCACAAGCTATGTATTACAACTTATTTTATATTTTACGGGCGAAACTGTGTCAAATATTGACATTGGAGGTAAAAAATGGTAACATCAGTGTAATAACCATAAAGGGGTATAAGCGGATGAAGAAGAATTTCCTGGCACTGTGGATGGCGCTGTGCCTGCTGGTGACGGCGCTTCCGGCGGGGGCACTGGCGGAAACCGACGTCGTGCAGGCGGAGTGCGTCGACGCCGAGGTGATGGAGCTGGGCGGGGACGAGGTCTCGGCGGAGCTGGCCGACCTGGGTGAACTGGCCGAGCCGGTGGACGCGGACGTTCCCGCGGAGGTCGACGGGCTGGAGCTCTCGGACCTCAACGACGATGCGGCTTGTTGCGCCGGGGACGCGACCGGCGCGGACAACGCAGATATGACTGAGGGCGGCGCGACCGTCGATGCCGCGCCGGTGGATGTGTCGGATGACGCGGACGGCCTCACCGTGGAATATTCCGAAGCGCCCGTCCCGGCGTCTGACGACAATATAATAGTCGTGGACGACGACGATGATCTGGCAGAGGACGCCGACGCCGATCCCACGCAGGATTCCGACGCTCATCCCACGCAGGATTCCGACGCCGATCCCGTACAAGATGCCGACGCTGATCCCACGCAGGATGCCGACGCCGATCCCGCGCAGGACGCCGACGCCGATCCGACGCAGGATGCCGACGCCGATCCCGCGCAGGACGCCGACGCCGATCCCATGCAGGATTCCGATGCCGACCCCGCGCAGGGTGCCGACGCAGATTCCGCGCAGGACGCCGACGCCGATCCCACGCAGGACGCCGACGACAAGACCGACGGGGAAACCATAGAAAAGACCGACGAAAACACGGAAGATAAAACAGAGGAAAACAGCGAAGAGAAGAGCGACGAAGAAGCCGAAGAAAAGGCCGACGGCAAGGAAGACGCCGACGGCAAGGAAGAAAAGGAAGAAAAGGAAGACGCCGAGGGCAAAGAAGATACCGAAGAAAAGGAAGACACCGAAGAAAAGAAAGAAACCGAGAGCAAGGCCGACGTCCACGCGGAGGCCGACGGCGACGCGCAGACGGCGGTGGCCGCGGAGGATCAGTCCAATTCGATGATGGAGCCCGCGTCCGCGCTGACGCTGGACCAGACGTCGGTCACGATCCCCATGCAGGGCACCGTGACCCTCAAGGCGAGCGGCGGCACGGGAACCGTCACCTGGACGAGCGAGAACGCGGCCGCGGCCACGGTGGATGCCCAGGGCGTCGTCACCGCGGTGGGCGTGGGCAGCGCGCGCATCGTCGCCAAGGACGGAAACGGTGCGCAGGCCGCCTGCGACGTCACCGTGATCGAGGTCCCGCCGGACGTGGCCTTCGAGGCCGGGGCGCTGTCGATCGGCCTGCGTGAGACGCGGCGGCTGCCCAGGCTGATCTGGGAAGGCGGCGCGAAGGAATACAAGGGCAACGTGAGCTACTCCAGCGCCGACGCCAAGAAGGTCACGGTGACCGCCGACGGCCAGGTCAGGGGCGTCGCCAGGGGCAGCGCGCAGATCACCGCCACGTTCCCCGACGGCAAGACGCTGCAGTGCGCCGTGACGGTCAAAAAGGCCCCCAGCAAGGTGACGGTGAAGCCCAAGAGGCGCTACATGGGCGCGGGGGAATCCGTGCAGCTCAGCTACACGCTGCCCGCGGGCAGCGCCAGCGCCGTCACCTGGTCCAGCAGCAATCCCGCCGTGGTCGCGGTCAACGCCGAGACGGGCGTGGCCACCGCCCAGGGCGTCGGCAAGGCGAAGATCACCGCCCGCACGTATAACGGAAAGCGCGCCAAGGTGAAGATCACCGTGTACGCCGTGCCGACGCCGGTGGTCACCGCCGCGCCGGGCAAGGTCGTGCGCATCGGCAAGGGCGACCGTGTGCGCCTCCAGACCGCCGCGGGCGACGCCGACCCTGTGACCGGCTGCACCTCGCGCAACCGCAAGGTGGTCAGGTCCGAGGGCGGCGGGGTCATCTACGGCTTAAAGACCGGCTCCGCCAAAGTGACCGTGCGGACCGCCGGCGGCAGCATGCGGGTGAAGGTCGTGGTGCGGCGCGCGCCGCGCTGGATCTCCGCCTCGCCGAACCCCCTGAACCTGGGCGTGGGCGAGACCTACACGCTGAAAGTCAAGACCTCCGCCGGGAGCGCGGGCAGCGTGCTGTTTACCGGCGACGCGCCGTCGGTGTTCTCGGTCAACCAGGCCACCGGCCAGATCACGGGCATCGCGCCCGGCACGGGCACGGTGAAGCTCGTCAGCTTTAACGGCAAGGAGACCACCTGCCCGGTGACGGTCCACGCCGCCCCCACCACGGTGGCGTTCGATCCCGCCCAGACCGGCGTCGGAAAGAAGCAGAAGCTGCAGCTCCAGATGCAGTTCAACGCCGGCGCGTGGTCCAACATCACCTATGAGGTCGAAAATCCCAAGATCGCGAAGGTGTCCGCCGACGGCGTGATCACCGGCCTGTCCATAGGCCAGACCGTGCTGCGGGCGAGGACCTATGTGCCCGGGCTGGTCGCCGAGACGGTGTTCACCGTGTGGGGCCCGCCCTCGAGGGTGTGGCTGGACCAGAAGGGCATGACCGTCGAGGTGGGCCAGGTCTTCAAGATCGAGCCCCGGATCCCCGCGGGCAGCCAGACCAGCTTCACGTTCAAGTCCAGCAGGAAGAGCGTGGCGACGGTGGCCGCGGACGGCACCGTGACGCCGCTCAAGGAGGGCACGACCAAGATCACCGTCACCACGCACAACAAGAAGAAGACCACCCTCAAGCTGACGGTGAAGAAGGCCACCTCGCCCGACCCCGGCAAGCAGAACGGGGATCTCAGCATGACCATCCCGGCCCGCACCACGGCGCTGGAGGGCATCGCGGGCAACCTGGCGATCATCAACGCCATCAAGACCTCGACGTTCAGCGAGATCAACCGGCTCAAGAGCGCCGGCACGCTGACCGCCGAGAGCGCGGCGCGGCGCAAGGAGATCGTCGAGAACATATTCGCCAACTACGCCTTCACCTGGATGACCCCCAGCCTGCAGAAGTACTGGAAGGCCGCCAACTCCGAAAACGGCGCGAAGGACTTCAAGCCGAACGTGGTGTACTACGGCATGCCGTACATCTCCGGCTCCGGCGCGAACCGGCGCTACAACGCGGCGCTGGCCGTCGCCGAGGAGCGCTACACCGACTCCGGCCAGGGCTACTACATGCTCAACAAGAACAAGTACTTAAACGGCAAGTACGTGGGCAACGACTGCTCCGGGCTGGTCAACGTGTCCATCTGGGGCACCAACAGCAGCCACTCCGCGGACCGCACCGAGGACATCTTCAAGAACAGCGCCTACACCACCGTCAACGATTTCAGCGCGATGCTGCCCGGCGACCTGGTGTGCAAGAGCAACGCCCACGTGGTCATGTTCCTGTACTACACCAACGCCGAAAAGACCAGCTTCATGATGATCGAAAACGGCGGCTCCGAGAAGGGCACCAACACCGTGCACTGCGACATCAAGACCGTCTCCGGTTATAAGAAGAGCGGATACAGGGTACGCAGGCTGGCGGGACTGTAAGCGAACACGAAAAAACGACGCGCGATCAAAGGTCGCGCGTCGTTTATTGTCTGTTTTATCTTCCCATCGCCGCATGCTCCCTTGCAAGCTCATCATGCAGCTGCACCGCATTCCAGCTGACGTTATGCGGCGTCAGCACGGCCTTGAGGGGGATGCGGGGCAGGCCGGGGCCGCGCAGCATCTGCAAAAAGCGGTTGAACTGCGCCTCGTCCAGATTGCACATCAAAAGCATCGGGTCGGAGAAACCGCTCGCTTCCTTCGGGACGCCCGCGGGCCCCGTCGGAATGCCCAGCAGCGCCCCCAGGGGCAGCGCGAAGCGCTCCGGGGCCACCGCCACGACCCGGATGTCGAGGGTCGCGGCGAGGCTTTCGATGCGGGCGTGGACATCGTCGGGCAGGTTGAAGGTCAGTACCGTCGCGGGGATCATATCATCACCGCCTGTGGGCGCGGGCCTTAAAGGCGTCGATGCGCGCGGGATCGTCGGACAGCTCGATGGTCACGTTGAATTCGCGCTTCTCGCCGGGCTCGAGGGATGTGAGCATGCCGTTCTCCCGGGCCTCCGAGCGGTTCACCACGCCGCTGGTGGTGGGCTCCAGCCCCAGCGCGTACTCCCCGGCGCGCATGCACTTCCACTCGCACAGCATCGGGAACACGGCCTTGTCGTAGCGCACCATGGCGGCGAGGCCCAGCTTTTCGTTGTGCAGCATGGCGAAGGCCTCGCCCTCGCCGTGGCCGGTGTGGTAGTAGCACTGCTCGTCGCGGCCCACGCCGGGAGCCTCCATCACGTCGTAGTTGTGCATGCCCTCTTTGGCGAAGTCGGTGCGCGGCGCGACCTGCGACGTGGAGAAGTACGCCCTCGCGCCGTCGTCCAGCATGGGATAGCCGAAGTTGATGTGGTAGATCATCATCAGCGGCTGGGTGTCGAAGCCCTGGTTTTCCACCACGTCATGCACGTGCACGGCGTCGCGCTCGGTGTCCACGGTCATCAGGCGGGTCAGCACCATGTTGGGGCCGAACACCTCCGCCTCGCGCACCTCGCCCGCCAGCCGCAGCACGATGTCGTCGCCCTCGTGGTCCTGCCAGGCGGTGACCTTGGCGGCGGGGATGTTGTCGTAGGGGCCGTGCAGGCCCAGCGCCTTGCCGCCGTCCACGCCCGCGGCCCCGGCATAGGTCAGGCCGCAGGTGGTCATCATGCCGGCGTAGAACTGCTTCAGGAACCCGGAAGCGCCGTCCTCCTGATAAAGATGGGGCGACCGTATGCCGACCTTGTTCAGAAGGCCGATGTTCACGCCCTTGTAGCTCAGGTAGGGGATGTCCAGCCCGCGGTCCGCCAGCACGGTCAGCTCGAGGCCGCGGCCGTTCTTCACATCGAACGCCCGCACCCCGCGGGCCGGGCCGTCGTTGAACACGTAGTCCCTGATGCCGCACAGCGCCGACGGGTCGCCGCACTTCTTGCGCAATTCAAACAGCTCAGATCGTTTCATATGCCTACCTCCGTATCGGGAATAACCCATTTCTTAACAATTTGTATTATAACCAATATGGGATGTGCTTGTCAACAGGGCGGTGTATGATTATAATGAAGGGGGAAGGATGATGAAATTGAGAATTGAAAATTGAGAATTGAGAAATCTGGTGGAAATCCTGCGGATTTCTTTAATATTAAAACAAATCCCGAAGGGATTTGCACCGCCATTCTCAATTCTCAATTCTCCATTCTCAATTAACGGAGGTAAAAATGGATTATATTGAGGAACTATTGACCTTTATCGGCCGTTCGCCCACGGCGTTTCACGCGGTGGGGAATATCGCGGAGATGCTCTCGGCGCACGGGTTTCGGGCGCTCAACGAGTGCGAGGACTGGGCGCTCGAGGCGGGGCGCGGGTACTATGTGACGCGCAATCAGTCGTCGATCATCGCGTTTCGGCTGCCGGAGGGGGCGGCGGACCACTTTCAGATCGTGGCCAGCCACTCGGATTCGCCCTGCTTCAAGCTCAAGCCCGCCGCCGCGCGGGAGGCCAACGGCTACGCCACGCTGAACGTGGAGAAGTACGGCGGCATGATCATGTCGAGCTGGTTCGACCGTCCGCTGTCCGTGGCGGGGCGGGCGATCGTGAACACCGGCGCGGGGTTTGAGTCGCGCCTGGTCAATCTGGACCGCGACCTGGCCCTCATCCCCAATATGCCCATACACTTCAACCGCGAGGTCAACGACGGCGTGAAGCTGAACCCGCAGGTGGACATGCTGCCGGTGTACGGCGCGGCGGGATCGGACCTTACGGCGCTGATCGCGGCGGCGCTGGGCGTGAATAAGGCGCAGATCGCCGGGGCGGACCTCTACCTGGTCAACCGGGATGAACCCCGGCTGTGGGGCGCGAGCGGGGAATACATCGCCGCGCCGCGGCTGGACGACCTGGAGTGCGCCTTCGCCTCCGCGCGGGCGCTTGCGGAGGCCGCGCCTTCCCGCCATGTGGACGTGCTGTGCGTCTTTGACAACGAGGAGGTGGGCAGCGGCACCCGCCAGGGCGCGGACTCCAGCTTCCTGCGGGAGGTGCTGGGGCGCGTGGCGGCCTCAAGCGGCGGGCTGAGCCTCGAGGCCATGCTGGCCCGGAGCATGATGCTCTCCGCCGACAACGCCCACGCGGTGCACCCGAACCACCCGGAGAAGTACGATGCCGACAACCGCGTGACCATGAACGGCGGCGTGGTGGTGAAGTTCAACGCCAGCCAGAAGTACACCAGCGACGGCGTGTCCCAGGCGATCTTCGAGGGCGTGTGCGCATCGGCGGGGGTGCCCGTGCAGCGCTTCGCCAACCGCTCGGACATCCCCGGCGGCTCCACGCTGGGCAACATCGCCAATACCCACGCCTCCATGAGCGCCGTGGACATCGGCCTCGCGCAGCTGGCGATGCACTCCGCCAACGAATGCGCCGGGGCGCGGGATGTCGAATATATGGTGCGGGCGATACGGGCGTTTCATGAGACGGAAATCGTGATTGAGAGAGACGGCTTGATACGAATGAGGAATTAGGAGATGACTTAGCCCCACTAAGCCTGCGGAAAATCGCCTTGAAATGCAGCCAAATCCGCTCGAAACTGCATCTCCCGGCATTTAGAAACACACTCTAGGAATTCAGTTAGCAGCAATCGAGCATGTAGGGGCGGTGATGCGCCGCCCGCCCGAACGGAATCGTGGATTCGCATTGGGCGGGCGCCGCATCGGCGCCCCTACGCATGCCTGCCGGCATCATATAATTCCTGATTCCTCATTCCTCATTCTTAATTCCTAATTTCCTGTTCCAAACAGCCCTATATTCTATGCCCTGGGTGGCAGCAGTTCGAAGTTGATCTCCCCGGCGGGGATCACGGCGCTCTGCATGCGCACCCGCACGCGGTCGCCCAGCTTGAACACGGTACCGGTGGCCTCGCCCACGATGCGCTTGCGGGCCTCGTCGTAGACGTAGTAATCGTCCAGCTCCGAGATGTGCACCAGGCCTTCCACACGGTTGGGCAGCGTGACGTACAGCCCCCAGGCGGTGACGCCGGAGATCACGCCGTCGAACTTGCGGCCGATCTGGTGGGACATGTAGGCGGCCATCATGATGTCGTCGCCCTGCCGCTCGGACAGCGTGGCGGCGTACTCCCGCCGGGAGCACTGCGCGGCCAGCTCCGGCATGCGCCCGGCCATGCGGCCGGCGCGGTCCATGTCGCCGCGGATGAGCAGCTTGAGCATGCGGTGCACGGTCAGGTCGGGATAGCGGCGGATGGGGGAGGTGAAGTGGCAGTAGTCCGACATGGCCAGCGCGTAGTGGCCCAGCGGCTTTTCGGAGTACTGCGCGCGCTTCAGCGCCCTCAGCAGATAGTGGCGTATGACGTCCCGGGCGGGATGGTCCTTCGCGTCCTCCAGTACGGCCTGGAGCCTGCCCGGATGGGGATTCATGCCGATGTGGACGTGCAGGCCGACGCCGGAGAGAAACGCCTCCAGCGCCCGCAGGCGGTCCGGATCCGGGTCCTCGTGAATGCGGTAGATGAAGGGCAGCTCGGTGCTCCGGGCCAGCGCGGCCACGGTCTCGTTGGCGGCCAGCATGAAGTCCTCGATCATCTTCTCCGCCTCGCCCCGGGGTTCGCAGAGTATGTCGGCGGGCTCGCCCCTTTCGTCCAGCACGAACTCCGGCTCGTCCATCTCAAAGTCGACGGCCCCGCGGGCCTGCCGCCGGGCGCGCAGCTCGCGGGAGAGCGCGAGCATGTCGTTCAAAGCCCTGCGGACGTCCTCGGCGATGTCCGTCTCGCCCCCGTCCCACAGGCGGTTCACGGCCTGGTAGGTCAGCCGGGCGTGGGAGTGGATCACCGACTCAACCAGCCGGTGGTCCTTTATCGCGCCGTTTTCGATGTCCATGAACAGGCTCATGGCCAGCCGGTCCACGTCCGGCATCAGCGAGCACAGGTCGTTGGACAGACACTCCGGCAGCATGGGCACCGTCAGTCCCGGCAGGTACAGCGACGTGCCGCGCATGAGCGCGTCCTCGTCGATGGCGGTGCGCGGGCGCACGTAGTGGGACACGTCCGCGATGTGCACGCCCAGCCGCCAGCCCTTTTGCGTGGCCTCGATGGACACGGCGTCGTCGAAGTCCTTGGCCGTCGCGCCGTCGATGGTGAAGGTCAACAGGTCCCGAAGGTCCTCCCGGCCCGCGAGGTCTGCCTCAGACACCGCGGAGGGCATGTCCCGGGACTCCCGCGCCACCTCGGGGTTCGGCTCCGTGGCGAAGCCGTGGTCCTCGGCCACCGCCTTCATCAGCGCGCGCATGCTGGAGGCGTTGCCCAGCACGCGCTCCACGCTGGCGTAGATAGGGCGGTTGAATTCGGGGTACTTTTCGATCTTCAGCTGCACGATCTCGTCGTTTTTGACGAAGGAGAGATCCCCGGTCAGCACGACGTCGTAGGGGATGCGCGTGTCGCAGGGCACGGCGGTGGCGGTCTTGCGGGCGTCACCCCGGCCCTCGCCCCTGCGGGCGCGCTGCTCGACGCGCACGTAGGCCGAAAAGCCCGTCCTGCCGCGCTTAACGATGCTGTGCAGCGTGCAGCGCGCGCCCTCGGGGTGGATCAGCACCACGTCCTCCGGCATGCAGCGCTCGTGGCCGACGGCGTTCATCGGCAGGGCGGGGTCGCCGTTTAACGGGTGCGCCAGAGGCGTGCCGTTGCGCTGGAAGCTGATTGATGCCCTGATGAGCCCCGCGGCCTCCGGGGTCATGTAGCGCCCCTTTTTGGTCACGACGACCTCGCCCTCGGAAATCAGGGATTCGAGGGCCTCCTTCACGGCCTGCATCGGGCACCTGAGGCGCGCGGCGATCTCCTTGATGCACACCGGCGCGCCGGATTCCGTCAATAGATCAATGATCTGCTCGTTCATCGTCAGTCACCTGCTCGGTCGGTTTGGGTTCGATGTGTATCTGCTCCACCCGGCGGCGGGCCGCCTTCTCCACGGTGACGCGGCTGTCGCCGAAGTCGAAGCCGTCGCCGGGCTGCGGGAAGCGCCCCAGCACCTCCAGCACCCAGCCGTTGACGGTCACGGATTCGTAGTCGCCGGGGATGTCGATCTTTTCCCGGAGGTCGTCCAGACTGGCCCCGCCGGACACCCGCAGGCTGCCGTCGGACAGCTCCTCGATGTCCTGCACCACCTCGTCATGCTCGTCCCAGATCTCGCCCACCAGCTCCTCCAGCACGTCCTCCATGGTGGCGATGCCCAGCACGCCGCCGTACTCATCCATCACCACGGCCATGTGGTTCTTGGTCTTCTGTAACAGCTTCAACAGCACCGCCAGCTGCGTGGTGGGCACCACGCACAGCGGGGGCGTCATGAGGTCGCGTATGGACGCGCCCTCCTTGCGGGTGTAGAAGTCCTTCTCGTGCAGTATGCCGATGATGTCGTCCACGCTGTCCTGGTACACGGGCAGGCGGGAGTAGCCGCTCTCCCCGAAGGCGCGGGCGATGGCGTCCATGTCGTCGTCGATGGACACCGCGGTCATGTCCACGCGGGGGGTGAGTATGTCGCCCACGGTCATGTCGTTGAACTCTATGGCGGAGCGGATCAGCTCGCTCTCGTGGGCGTCGATCTCGCCGTCGTTTTCGGCCTCCTCCACGATGGTGATGAGGTCCTCCTCGGTGATGCCGCGGTCGTCGGAGGGCTTGAAGATGTGGTAGATCAGCTTTTGCCACAGCGTGCACAGGTGGATGATGGGGGTCAGGAGGCGTATGATCAGGCTGAGCAACGGGTAGAACGCGAAGGCGATCTCCTCCGGGTGCTCCTTGGCGATGCTCTTGGGCGCGATCTCGCCGAACATCAGCACCACCACGGTCATCACCGCCGTGGACAGCGACACGCCCCGCGGCCCGACCAGGTTCACAAACAGCACCGTGGCCAGCGAGGCGGAGAGTATGTTGACGATGTTGTTGCCCACCAGTATGCCCGAGAGCAGCTTGTCGTATTTTTCCGCCAGTGAAAGCACCTTCGCCGCGCGGCGGTTGCCCGCGTTGGCCAGGCCCTTCACGCGCACGCGGTTTAAACTGGTGTAGGCCGTCTCGGAGGCCGAGAAAAAGGCCGAAAACAGGACCAGAATGATGAGGTAGAGTATCAGTGTACCGTTACTGTCCATTATGGACGCTCACGCTCCTTGGGTTTAGGGAGTAGGCAGTAGGGAGTAGGGGCTTGTTGTGTCAGCACATCGGTAAGTGTTTTGTGTCAGGACATCGGTAAGTCAGTGGTAGGTAGGGGTAAGGCATGGAGGCGGGGGAAGCGCCAGGGCCC
>CADASI010000007.1 GCA_902790525.1 uncultured Eubacteriales bacterium | reverse complement strand
ACCGGGCGCGGATCAGCATAGGCATCATCCGTGATGTCTATGAGAAATGCGTTCGGGAGAACTCATTCCTGTGAACCGAAAGGAGTACAACATGAAGAAGCTGCTGGCTTTGGTTCTGGTCGTCGCCATCTTCCTTTGTGGCGCGTTTTTCATCTACACCCTGGCCGAATCCGCCGATCCCGCGCCCCGTGCCGCGCCGCTGGTCGATCTCACCGGCGCATTTGTGGCCGTCGTGCTCGTCGTGTTCGACTTCCTGCTGGGCTGGATCGCTCGCGTGATGATCCCTCCCATCAAGGAATGGCTGAAAATCCATACGACAGAGAAACAGCGCAATCTGATATGGGACGCGATTTGCAAGCTGGTTGACGCGGCTGAACAGACAATCAAAGGCCCCGGCCAGGGCGCAAAGCGCCTCGCATACGTGGAAGCTGCCTTGATTGAACGCGGTATCAGTATTGACGATGACTTGATAGAAGCCGCCGTGAAACGAATGAAAGACAGGACCGGCCTGGTGATCGGTGAAGCGTTCGATGCTGGCGGGAATACTGACAGTGGAGAGAAGATGTGATACAGGCGGCGCGGAGGCGGCAACACTCCGCGCCGCCGTGTTTTTTCGGGCACTATTATTTGACATAATACAGATCATGTAAAACGGAGGGTATGATTATGTATGTATACTGCATCCGCGACGATATAACAGGGATGTACCTGATCGGGCGCATGAAGCTGGGCGCTCCAGTGCCGACGTGCGTATGGAGCGAGCGCCGGGGCGACATGATGACGTTCGACGGCCCCGTAGAGGCGCGAAAGGCGCTTCTGGAAATCGGCGTCAATATCGCGTCAGTCTATCGCCTGAACATCCGCAGCGGCCAGGAAGTCAGACTGAAAACGGGAGGCGATGGCCGGTGAAGGTCGTACAGCCGATACGCGACCTTGACGTGCTGGATAAGTGCTACGACATAGCGCGGGAGCATGACAGGCAGAAAAAGACCGGCGAAGTGAGCTGGGAATTGATCTTGCTCGTCGGCTTCAATACCAGCCTGCGCGTGAGCGACTTCCGGCGCTTCAAGGTGCAGGACATCCGAGGGAAGGACTACGCCCAAATCCAGGCGAAAAAGACCGGCAAGGAATACATATTGCAGAGTAAGCAGAAGGACTACGCGACGCATAAGCCGAGGCCCATATCGCGGCAGCGGGTGTATCAGATCATGAACACCATCGCAAAGCGGGCCGGGATCGAGGAGCGGATCGGATGCCATACGCTGCGCAAGACGTTCGGGTATCACTATTACAAGATGACCGGCGACGTGGTGAGCCTGCAAAGGATATTGTGCCACAGCTACCAGCGGGAAACACTGATCTACATTGGCGTGATCCAGGAGAACATCGACGAGAGCCTGATGAAATTCAATGTGTTGTCGGGCAGAAAGAGAGGAAAGCAATATGACAGCCGAGGACAGGATTCAAGCGTATAAGGCCCAGGTGGAGCCTCACATACCCTTTACCGGCGAGGCGTTGAGCGCTTTTTTGCAGCGGAGCATGATGCTGGACGCGCCCGCAAGCACGAAGTTTCACGGGTCATATCCCGGCGGATGGTTCGATCATTCGCTGTGCGTGATGCAGCAGCTCGTCCTTCTGACGGAGCGCAACGGCCTGGAATGGAAGCGCCCGGAGAGTCCGTACATCGTGGGCTTCTTCCATGACATCTGCAAGCTGGATTCCTACGTCAAGGTCCGGGAGGAGGACGGCAAGCCGGTCTACGCCTGGCGCGGCGACACGCTTTTCAAGGGCCACGGCGACAAGAGCGTGATCCTGCTGGCCTCCGTTGGCGCGTCGCTGACCGAGGAGGAAGTGGCGTGCATCCGCTACCACATGGGCGCTTTCGTGGACAAGGAGCTGTGGAGCGACTACACGCGGGCGGTGCATTACTATCCCAATGTGCTGTGGACGCACACAGCGGACATGATCGCGTCGCATATCTACGATAAGTGAGGGCTGCGATATGGGAACGCCAGACAAAATGACACGCAACAAGGCGCTGTCACACTTAAAGATCATCCGCACATGGGCGTTTACGGATAAGCAATACGGCGGGATCGGCCCGGAGTGCTGCGATGATATTGTCCAATGGATAGATGAAGCTGTCTCTGTAATGGAATCGCTCTTTACGCCTGATGATGTGATGCTCACGCTCATAGACGCCGGTCATCACGACAGGAAATTCAAACTCGGAGAAACAATAAGGTATACCCCAACGGAAGTCCAAAAGATTCTCCTGGAAGGGAAGCGAACGCCTTGATAATCAGCCTGGAACCATCCGGCCATCCCGGAAGGTTCCGGGCTTCTTTTTTGTGCCACAATTTGTACAACAACCGGGGAATTGTACAAGTACAGTTGTATAAAAATCGTCAGAAAATGCAATTACGAGCGTATCATATAGAATAATATAGATGATTATTGATTTATATTGATTATTCCAGCGCCGGGGCGGGCTTTACTTGTCATATCGAGGGCACGTTAAACAGACGGCCCCAAAACGCGCCACGCCACGCGATATAAAATAGGAAGCGTCCCGCGCCGGTTGCGTTTAACACAACTACCCATTATGACAAACTGGCGGGCAGGGCGAGCGCCCAAAAATGAGCATAAGAAAGGCGTGCAACATCATGTGTGTAATGTTGCACGCCGTACAAGTTGCTATCACCATGACCAGGTAACACGTTCAGGAACAAATTCAGGCTCCCCGTGATATGGCACATCAGGCTCCCCATCAAATGCGTTATTCAGTGCCGTGCATAATTTCGGCTGCCAACACCTACGAGGGTTCACATCCTTGACCAATGTACCGTTATCATCCCTGTATACCGGACGATCCCAGCTATCCATGCCGATGTAATGCAGCTTCATGTGTCCTCCTTCCTGGCTTTGCGCTCGGATCGTACCAGGGCACTCCGCTTCACATAGCGCGTCGATGATCTTCTTCACGCTGTCTGAGTAGTGATATACCTCGTCATACGGATGGAACAGCAGGCCGCGAATGAAATTGGCATCCGGCTTTTTACTGGCCCAATCCCCTATCCTCTCGCCGTAATATCTCTCGCCCGGTTTGATGATCTCGATTTCGTCACCGAAGGTGATGACCTTCTCACTGTTGATGTAAACCGACGCGCTGCCTTGCGTGACGCTGGGACGATTGCGCCGCACTTCAAAGCGCAGCGTAATCTCTGCGGATTGATACTCGTAATCTGTCATGCGTGCCTCCTTACTGCTCTGTCGCGTTCGTCAGGTACTCGTCCAGCTCCTCGCAGGAGGAAACGGCGCTCTCCAGGGCGTCAATCGCCTCCTGCATTGCCTCGCCACGCTCGCCGTTCTGCAAGCTCTCCGGCATGTTGTCGTATGCCTCCTGTTCTTCGGCCAGGATCGAGTCGATCTCCTGCTTCAATTCCTCCAACTGCGATTGCACATCTGCAATGCGATTCCTGCGTGCCTTATTCATGATGCGTCCTTTCTGCCCGCGTACCATGCCCACGGGCGGGCGTCGTGTCATTCACATTCGCGCTTGATCTTCAATCCACAGCGGATGCGCGAGCATACATAACCAGCATCCGGGCCATCCTTCGCTTCGAGGGGATCACCGCAAAGCGGGCATTTGGTCAGATCGTCATACCGCTTGACCTTGATGTGGAACGGGTGCGGCAGATCGCCCCCGCGAGACCAATACCAATCGTCGAAAACCTTCCGCGCCTCCTTCGCGTTTTTCGCCTCGATAGTCTTTGACCTGGGCCAATCCGCGTGACCGCGCCTGTTGATGTAGGCGATAACGTATTTGTTCATTGCGTCCTCCTTCGCTGCCGTCACGGCTGCACGATGATGGTGATGCCGGTCTTGCCGAAGCCCTTGTAATACTCCGTGTACATCGTGCATACCTTGGCGTTCATGTACCTTTCGTTGATCTCGCTTTCCGCGATGCTCACTTCGCCATGGAAAACGCCTATCGAGCGTTTGTCATTCACGAGGATCACCGTGTAGGAATTAAGCACCGTCAGCAATTCAGCCAGCTTCATGATAGCCTCCTCTCTGCCCGCGTACCATGCCCACGGGCGGGCGCTTGAAATGATCCTGCGGCGTCAGTCCATCTGGTAATACATCTGCGTCTCGAATCCGTCCATGTTCATGCTCTGACAAAACGCCTCCGCCATGTGGGTGTGACGGTTGCCCTGTCCGCACTGGAAGCCGGAGATCACCAGGAAGGTCGGGGCCTTGATGACCTTCCCATCATCCCCGCGATGGTTTTTGAAGGGCTGCCAGTCGTGGCAATGGAGGCCGACGGCGTTGATGATGCGCTCCACATCCTCCTTTTTCATACCGCAGGCGGAAATGTCCAGCGCCGGGGAATCGAAATTGCAGGTGCCGCCGTCAGGCTCGTCTATGTGCGACACGGAAGCGATAGCGGCGCGTTTCAGTGCCCGCGTCAGGCGCTCCTCCGGGTCCTCAATCTCCTCACCATCGACGGCGTAGAGTTTGGCGAACTCGTCCGCGTCGATGTCAACGCACGGCCCGTCAGCGCCCTCCGCGTCAAACACCACATTCAGACCGGGCAGCAGCGGGTAGGGCTGTCTCGGTTCGCTCGCCTGCTCGTTCGTCTCGATCTCGGCGGCGGTTTCGTCGTCGCGCCGGTGAACGCGGTCATGGTCATAGGCCACGATATAATCCGGCCACATCGCCTTAATATCGTCCATGAAACGCTCGTCGAAGCTGCCGTACTTCGAGGACATCACCGTGCATCCATCGCACTTATGCACGTTATAGGTGGCCGTTTTATCCAGGTTGCGCCACCCGGAATAGATCAGGAACGAGCGATTGTACAGGAACATCTTACGCGGATTGCGCTTCTTCTGGAGCATGAATTTCAAAGACACGGCATCGTCATACTGCGCATAGGTTGTCAGCTCCGCTTCGCGGAAGGTGATGCGCAGATCGACGGGAAAACCAAACTCGCCCAGGAATACCAGCGTGTACCGCTCCCCGGGAACCATCGCGGCCCGGTAGAAGGCCGCCTGCAAAGGCTCCGCGTGGCGCTGGATCATTGCCCGGAAGTCGCGCTCCGCGTCCTGGGCGTTGTCCGTCGTGGTGCTCTCCAGCTCCTCGCCGGTTGCCTCGACAATCGCCATGGTCTCATACTTGCCAGGCTCGATCTCCGTGGTGTCGATGATGGTCTTGCGGCGCATACCGTAGCCGCCGCCGATCACTTCATGGAACAGGTGCTTAATCATGGTGTCATCCTTTCTGCCGGCCTACAATGCCGACCGGCGGGCGTCGTGTTGTTGCTCGATCAGTAGACGGTGACGCAATCGCGCTTCCGCGCCAGGCGCAGGATCACACGATCCGCAACCTCGACGTACACATAACGCTTGTTGAACTTCTGGACCTTGAAAGCGGTGTCCTTCGCAATCCTCCCCCATCCTGGGATGAACATGTCATTGGCGAGCTTGATCTTCCTCATGGGTTATCCTCTCTGCCCGCGTACCATGCCCACGGGCGGGCGTCGGTCATGGTGTGAATAATCCTGCGGCGTTGTCAGTTAAACTTGTACTGACGGGGACGATAGAACTTGACACGCGCAAAGCGTTCATTGATGCGCCTCTCGATGGCCTCCCAGGCATCGCTCAGTATCGAGGCGACCAGGACGATACAGATAACGGACATTGTTACCTCCTGCCGGGATTACGCGCCCGGCCCGCGTGGTGTTGGTCTCGTGTTCAGTCGTGATAGTGACGGGTTGCGTGCTGTCCTCCTTCCTGCCCTGCCATCGTCAGGCCGCGTAGGGCAACTCGCGGCAATGCCCCTATTGGGGCATTTCGGCTGGTCTGTTCCGTAATTCCACACCATGAAGCACCTTGATTACAGCGGCGGCGTATCCGTTGAGCGTCAGCCCGAACACGATGTCCTTCGCGTAGGATTCAGCGAACGGGTGAGCTTCCTTGCCCGCCTCCCAATGCGCGGTGTTACGCTCGGCGCTGGTTACAAACTTAGTGATCGTCATGCCGTGGTCATCCTCGAAGAACACGGCAACATAGGTGTCAAATCTCGGCGTCATCGTCATCCTCCTCCTCGTCAGGTTCTTCATACGCGGGATTATCGAGTTCAAAATCTCCAAACGAACACAGCACGTCAGCATATTCCCTCAAAAATGCGTCCATCGCGTCAGGCGATTCCTCGTTGATGTTTTCAAGCTGTTCACAATCGCTGTAATCCGCGTGATCGGATTCGCCGTCACCGATCATGTACGATTCCACGGCGAACACGCGGATTTCCTTCTCGTCATAGTGCGCTGTGCCGATGTCGAACCACCCGTCGCTCTCCCACAGGTCGCCGGAACAATCAATAATCCCAGGCCGGAAGTACATAATATCGTCCCCCACGTCAATCACATGGAACGTGATCGCGTGATCGTCCAGGTGAAGCGCCTCCCACAGATGCGCCTTTACTTCGTCCGCTTTGGTGAATGTCATCGTGCGCTCCTTTCTGCCCGCGTACCATGCCCACGGGCGGGCGTCGAATGATTTTTGAGCGTCAGTCCTGCTTGCTCTCCTTGCGCAGCTTCCAGGCAATGTCGTTATTGGCGAGGTATGCCAATTCACCGGCCAGGGCGCCCATGTCCTTCCAGGCCGTGCGACCTTCACACAGCGTCTTGATCGTACCGACACGATCATGTTCATACCGGCCTTCGCCACGGACGAACCTGTTGCGAAACACTCCAATCCAGCAGCCCTCGCTGCCGTCCTCCGTCATGGCATCGAAGTAATCCGTGTCCATGTCATAGTCCTTCACGTAGTAATCGTCGAAGTGCGCGTACTCAATCTCGCACTCCCCGGCTTTCTGGCCGTAGTAGCTGCCGTTCTCTTTCGGCTCGATGCCGAAGATTTCCGCGTAAGCGGCGGTCAAAATCTGCGTAGTAGTCATAGCGTAATCCTTTCTGCCCGCGTACCATGCCCACGGGCGGGCGTCGTGTCAGAACTTGCGATGCAGCAACTCCATCAGCTCATAGGCGGCGGTGAGGAGGCTGTCGGCGCTCACATCCACCGCGTAGAGCAGATCGGGCTCGTCGGTCTCCCAGTCCGGCGCGAAATCCCACACCAAGAAATACTCGCTGCCCGTGTGGATGTGATTGCGCTGACGCTGCCAGTCGGTGAACTGCTCAATCGTCTCGGCGTTCGGCTTCACGTAGGCAATGCCCAGGCTGCGCTCCGGCCTCGCCGTCTTCAGCAGCTTCAACGCGCTGTCGGCGACGCGCTGCATCTCAAATGCCCTGGCCTCGTCCCGCGTCCAGTCCGGGTCGCGCTGCCGGTCGGGATAATTCCCGGCGATGGGCTTGTGCTCCCGCCACTCGCGCTCCAGCGCGTTCATGCGCTCATTGGTGATCGTCCCCAGGAAGGAGGCCATTTCGATCTCCCCGCAATGGGTGTAATACCAGGCCATGCGGGCGTCCATGTTCGCGCTCTCCATGCCCCGCAGGCACTCGGCGCGGGTGGTGCTCAATACGGATTCGGGGTTGATGCTCTTGTTCATGTTCATGCTCCTTTCATCTGCGATCATGCTGTTCCATTCGTCGGCCAATATCCGGGCCGTCAGTCCTTCGGGCAATTCCATGCCATCCTTCACCCACTCATTGAGCGTGATAAACGCATCGTCGTAGGTCATCGGTTCATGCTCCCCGTGGAGCGTCAGGTTGGCGACAAAGGCCGTGATTTCGGTGCTGCTCATCGTTGTGCTCCTTTCGTGATCCTAGTGCGCTCGCCCGTCTGCACGGCGCCCCGGCTCGCTGTATTCTGCCTGGGCTCTCACCGCCGCGCTCCCTGGGGCAAATGATTCCGCAGCGTCACTTGGCGCTGCACCCGACTTCCCGGGTGATGGTTCCCTTGTAGCCGTCATTGATGCGCAACCACCATCTGGTCCCGCCGTTGAACGGCACCCTGGTGGGCTTGCGAATGATGGGTTTCTCGTCGCCGACCTGCAATGTCACGGTCTTGTCCGTGGCTTTGATAATGCGGTACACGATGTCCGTGGAATGCCCGTTGACCCAGCGGGAGCAGGTGAACTCCTCGCCGACTTGGAAGGGTTGCGCGTCCTCCTGGGCTTCGGCCTTCCGGACGATCTCGTCAATCTCCGCGTAGGACACCACCGGCGTGTAGTTGAACCGGCTGTTGATGTCCCGCAGCGTGCAATTCTTCAGGCCCCTGGAGATCACTTCGCCGATGCTCTTGCCGCGGTAGCGGACGTGATACCCGACCTGGATGTTGTTGCGGGAGAACTTGACGCCGCCCAGGCTGTCCATGCAGCCCTGGTAGAATCCCAGCTCGTCCAGCAGCGCCTCCAGCCGGTCCAGCCAGGTCTCGATCTGCTCCTGCAACTGCTCCTGCGTCAGCTTGATCTCCCAGCCGTAATGATCCCGCGGCGTCTCGCCACGTTCCAGTGCGTCCAGGAAACCCTCGTATTCTTCAATACCCTTCTTCACCTTGCGAATGCTGCTCTCGCGTTCCGCGATCCTGCGCTGCACGAACCCACGGTTCTGTAATTCCTTCTGGCTCGCCGTGGCGCGGGCCGTATCGGCGCGCCCCTGCCAGTAGGCCGACTTGCGGAACTCCTCGAAGCCCCTGTCGAATGCAGCGAACATCTTTTCGCGCCGCCGGGTGAATGCTCGGCCGCCGCTGGTGTTGATGTTCGGCTGCGTGAAGAACGCAATGTCGCCGTGCATGTCGTTGATCGGCTTCTGCAATGCCTCACCGCGCTTCTCGGCGGCCTCGCTCCTGGCGTCGTATCGCTCGGCCCGGCGCTCGGCGCGCTCGGCCTTGCGCTCCATCTGCTCTGCGAAGGACAACCGTTCGCCCGTTTTCCCGGCGTCGATCAATCCATGCTTCTGCGCAACGCGCTTGGCGTGGTACAGGTTCGGCTCCTTGCAACGGCTGATCCAGCAGCCGGAGCGGCGGCCCCAGAGGAAATTGCTCTGGATCTCGGCCTTGACGTCATCGTCCAGCGCCTGGTAGGTCGCCTTGTCGAAGTGCAATTCCAGCTTGCCGGTCTCCTTGTTGACGATGAAATAATCCTGCGTGATGTTCTCCATGATGTGATACCTCGCTTTCATGATCGTGTGTATGGTTACGCCGCGTAAAGCGCGGCGAACTCGTCCAGCTCCAGGGTCAACGGCTGCTCCAGCATGGCGAAGAATTGCGCGGCGGTGATCTTGCGGACCTGTCCAATCCATTCATCGGCCTTGTCCATCTTGCACATACCGGGCTTGTCACCCACCACCAGAAGCGTCGTGCCCACAGGCATTTTCTCGTAGGCCCTGCCGCCGTTGTCCTGGACGGCCTGAATGGCCTCGCGCCGTGTCATGCCGGGCAGCTTGCCCGTAAAGGCGACCATGTGGCCCTTGAAAGCATTGTTGCCCTTGATCTTGGGCACGTTCATTGCCGGGGCCTTGGCCGGTTCCGGCGTCGGCTGATCGTCCGCCGCAGGCTGTGCCTGCTCCACGGGATCGGCGGGCGCTTCCGGCCGCTCTGGCTCCGCCGGAATGATCTCGCCGCGTTCCAATGCCTTGGCTTCCCGCTTGGCGGCCAACTCGCGCTCCGCATACTCGGCGCGTTGCCTGGCGGCTTCCAGCCTGGCGGCCTGCTTGCACTGCTGCTCGGCTTCCTTGGCGACCTTGGCCGCCTCGCGCTCGGCTGCCTTGCGCTGCTGAATGGCCTGCTTGCGTTCGGCCTCAATGCGGCGCTGCTCGGCGGCAGCAGCCCGCTCGGCTTCCTGCTCGCGCCTTGCCTGCTCCGCCCGCTTGGCGGCGTGGCGCATTGCCAGAATGGGAACCAGGATCAGAATAATTCCGGGCAGATAAAGCAGATAACGCATCGTGCGCTCCTTTCTGCCGGCCTACAATGCCGACCGGCGGGCGTCAGAATGATTGAGCGGCGTTGTCATGCGACCATGCCGATCTCGTCCATCAGGTTGACCAGGTACTCGAACTCGTCCAATTCCAGCGCGTAATCCTCGCTCAACGCCATCTCCATGCGGATATGGTTCAGCTGCTCGTCCAGGGCTTTCTTCGCCTGCGCCTTGCGCTTCGCCCTGCGCTCCTCGCGCTCCCGGATGTATTCGGGGTCGCGTCCTTCGGCTTCGGCCTGGGCTTGAATCGCCTGTTCGGCGTCCTCTTTCGCCTTACGAGCGGCGTCAATTTCGGCCTTGGTGCGATCTGTCCGAACCGGCAGCAGAACCGCTTCACCGGCGTCGCAGCGGACGTAGAGCGGGCTATACAGCTTTGTGCCTACGCCACAGAATATTTCGGCGGCGTCCGGGAACACCTGGAGCAGATCGCGCAGATACTCGGCATTGACAACCGGCTTGCCCTCGCCGAAGTCCCATAGGGCGACAAACCCGCCGCGCTTGCCGGTATACTTCGCACGCTCTACGGCGATATGCGCCTTGACTTCCTGGAGGCTCGGCAATGGCACGGCGGCGTAACCGCGCAGGTCTTTCGGGATGACGCCGTTCAGGTCAAATGCTTCACCGGCGTTTTCCGGTCGAGGCTCTAATGGCAGCGGCTCCTTCAGGCGATACGCCCGATAACCGTCACAAGCGCACTGGCGGCCATCGCTGTCCAGCCAGGCGTAATGCAGCGATTCGCGGCAGTCATGCTTTTTCATGTAATTCAGCATCTTCGTAATCGTTCGGGTGGCGTCCGTAGCGCCCTTGCTGCTGGCGTACTCCAGGCGCAGCTTCGCTTCCAGATCGCTGGCGAGTGTCGAAAGCTCGCCGAATACCGTCCCCGGAATGGCATAGGCATCGTCCTTCGGTATCAATGCCATGGCGGCGTTGACGCGGGTGAGAATGTCCTGGGTATTCATGGTGTTGGCTCCTTCCTGCCCGCATGGCGGGCGTCCGAAATGATTTCGCGGCCTTGGTTTTCCGCTACGCGGCCCATGAATTGGGCCAGCGTTTCGGCCCGTAACCGGCGGGCCATCGTCAGGCGGAATGTTTCGCGTTCGTTTCGCGCATCCAGGCAATACGGCGCTCGGCTTCGGCCATGGTATCGGCAAAGATCGCGCCCTTGTACATGTCCACGTAATACGCCATCAGCTCGGCCCGCTGCTTCGCGTCAAGCCGCGCATATTTGGCGACAAATTCCTGCTTCGTCATCGCTGCTCCTTTCGTCAGGCGGAATGATTCGCGGGCGTTGCCCGCAGGGTTCACGGTGAAACCGTGAACGCCATCAGGCGATGGCGTTCAGGGTTTCGGACAGGGCGACGGCGGCGCGGTACGCCTTGCGGGTGAGCTTCTTGTTCCACGACTTCGTCGTGTTGCTCCAGAAGAACCCGGCGGCGTCGATGGCGGCCTTCTGCTTCGCAGAAGGATCGGCGGCGAAGATCACCCTCGTGCGCTGGGTGGCCTCGTCGAACGCGATGCGCCAGCCCTTGCCCTCGATGGCCGTGCCGATCCAGGCATTGTCGGCGGGGACAACCGGCTTCGCCGGTTCGGCGGGTTTCGCGGCGGCCTTGGCAACCGGCTTCGCCGGTTCAGCGGCAGGCTTGGCCTGCTTCGCAGGCTTGGCGGCCTTGGGCTGCTTCGCAGCCTTGGCGGGCTTGGTCTCAACCGGCTTCGCCGGTTCGGCAGCGGCTTCGGGCTGCTTCGCAGCCTTCGCGGGGGCCTTGCGCTTGGTGGCGGGCTTGGCCTGCTTCGCAGGCTCGGCGGCCTTGGTCTCAACCGGCTTCGCCGGTTCGGCGGCGGGTTCGGCGGGCTTCTCAGCCTGGACGGCTTTAGCCGTCGGCTGCGGCTGGGCCTTGATCGCCGCGGCGACTTCCAGGGCCTCGTGATACACGGGCGAGGCTTTGCCGACGTGGAGGCGGATGCCCACGCCCTCGATGATCGTGAGCACGTACACATCGCCATTCTTGGCGATGTCGTACTTGCGGGCGGCGAACTCGTGCCCGTTGAGGGCGACGGTCGCGGGGGTGAACTTCCAGGCCGTGTCGATGGCGGCGACGGTGACGGTGTTGCGCTTCATGTGCGTGCTCCTCTCTGCGCTCTTGCGCTCGGTCGTGTTCTGCGTGCTGGCGGTGGCGGTGGCCGCGGTGGCGGCGACGGTGGCGGTGTTGGCGTTGCGCTTCATGGTGTGCTCCTTCCTGCGGCGCTCGGGCCGCTGTCGGCTTGGCGGCCGGCCGGATTTTTCCGGCTCGGCTGGTTCCCTGGCTGAAAGGGCTGGTCTCTCTCTTAGCCCTTTCTTCGGCCCCAGTATTAAAGCACCCTCTCTCTCTTCAAAGTCAAGGTTCAAGTCTCTTTCCCGTAGGGAAAGAGACTTTGCTATATCTTAACACTTACAGTGTTAAGATATAGCACCTTGACTTAGAGAGAGAGGGTGCTATACTGGGGCCTTGAAAGGGCAGAGAGACCAGCCCAAGCCAGGGAACCAGCCGCCCTTTGCGCGTTGCGCAGGCGCTTCGTGGAGGAAACCGGCTCGGCGGCCATCGGCTCCGACCTTCCAGCCCAGCCCCAAAGGGGCTGCCCCGCGCTTCCTGGGCGCGAACCCCAGCCCCATAGGGGCTGACGGTCCGGCTGCCACCAGGTCGGCCAGATCGACCCAGCCCCATAGGGGCTGACGTTGCGCCGGGCATTGCAACGCGCAGGCGCTTCGTGGAGGGCATCGGCCCAGCTCGGCAGACCGGCCCCGGCCCCATAGGGGCCGCCATCGCTCCGCCCTCGCAACGCGCAGGCGCTTCGTGGAGGGCTTCGGCCCGGCCAGCCAGAATGACCCAGCCCCATAGGGGCTGACGGTCCGGCGGCCAGCAGCTCGGCCAGATCGGCCCAGCCCCATAGGGGCTGACGTTGCGCCAGGCATCGCAACGCGCAGGCGCTTCGTGGAGGGCTTCGGCCCGGCCAGCCAGAATGACCCAGCCCCATAGGGGCTGACGTTGCGCTGGGCATCGCAACGCGCAGGCGCTTCGTGGAGGGGACCGGCCTGCCGACCAGGCTGACCCCAGCCCCATAGGGGCTGACGTTGCGTAGCCCTCGCAACGCGCAGGCGCTTCGTGGAAGAATCCCGGCGGCCAGGCCGGATCATCGCAGCCCTAAAGGGCTGGGGCCGAACGGCGAAATGGAACGGCCCGAACGATCAGCCCCTATGGGGCTGGCGGCGGCCTCCTGGGCGCGATCCGCAGCCCCTTCGGGGCTGGCCTCCCCATGCGCTCCTCGCTGGCAGCCCCTACGGGGCTGGCGGTGCGGCGTCTCTCCTGGGCCTCAATCCCTTCGGGATTGGCGGTGCAGCAGCTCCCCAGGGCCTCAATCCCTTCGGGATTGGCGGTGCATCGCAAGCGCGGCCCCTCAATCCCTTCGGGATTGCCTGGCTCGGCGGCTCTCGACGCTCAACCCCTTCGGGGTTGGCCTCGCCTCCTGGGCGCGATCCGCAGCCCCTTCGGGGCTGGCCTCGCTCGGCATCCACGGCGCTCAACCCCTTCGGGGTTGGCGTTCGGCGTCGCTCCGCCACCAGCAGCCCCTAACGGGGCTGGCGTTGCCTGGCCTCACGTCGCGGGCGCGTCCTGGAAGCAACCCCTCCGGGGTTGCTCTTATCGCGCAACGTAGCGCCGCGATGTGACGCGAGGCTGGGGCAGCGTCCCCCGGAGGGGGACGCTGGTCACTGTCAACCCAGCACAAATCCCGGAGGGATTTGTGCTGCTCCCGGTTTGCCATCCGTTCGGGGTTCCCTGTTGCAGTACAAGGTACTGCAACAGGGAAAAAATTCCATGCGGGCGCTTGGGACGCATGGATTCGTTAGTTTTTTGGATTTTTTTATGGATTTCATTCACCCCCATAGGGGCGGGATCGACCCTCACGCGCACGCGCGCGGAGTTATCGGAAACAAAAAAATAGCGGCGGCAGGCTTCTTGCTACCTGTCGCCGCGTGATGTGATGAAAAATCGGGGTAATGCCATTTCACGGCATAGAAAAAGCGCCGGATGAAATTCTCCGACGCTTCTTCATTTACTCCGCCTCCCTGTTTCTGTAGAACAGACACCCGAAAATGCCATTTATGAACACGTATCGGGGTTCGGATTTCGGAGCGTTTGGTACACCATCAGGGGCTCGAACCCTGGACACCCTGATTAAGAGTCAGGTGCTCTACCAACTGAGCTAATGGTGCTCGTCCAAACGACTTATTCATTATACTTCCGTTGGGCGGGATTGTCAATCGTATAACGTGAAAAATGCACGTTAACTTATATGAAAGCGCGATATCATGCAAAGACGGCCCGCCGCGGGAGTGCGGCGGGCCGTCTATATGCGTCAGCTGTACTGGAACAGCACCAGGCCGCCGTTGTAGCCGGCGTAGACGCAGGGGGTCTGGCTGGCGTCGCCGTGGAACCAGCTCTTGCTCTTGAAGTTCGACATGTTCGCCTTGACCTGCTTCTTGGCGTAGGCAAACATCTCGTCTAAAGTGATCTTGCCGTCGTTGTCGCCGTCGGCGGGATAGGCGCCCGTGGAGGCGTGGTTCTGCATGTCATAGCCGGCGCCCTCCAGCATGTAGTAGGTGAAGAAATCGCAGGCCCGGTTGACGTCGGTGACGTTGTAGTAGCACGCCCGGGTGTTGTTGGCCGCGGTCATCACGGAGATCCTGCCGCCCTGGGCCTCCAGCGCGCTCTTGTTGTTGGTGATGAACACGCCGCTGTAACAGGAATCCAGCACCAGTATAACCTTCCCCTTGATGGCGGAGATGGCGGAGAACAGCTCCTCCGAGGTGATGTAGTACTCGCTGCTGCTCTTATAATTGGAGTATCCCGGCAGCTGCAGGCCGTAGTGGGTGCTGCCGGAGCTGGCCTTGTCCACGTAGTTGCTGCCGTGGGAGCACAGGTACACCACGTTCACGTCCGTGTCCCGGCTGTCGGAGAAGGCCTTGGAGAGGCCGGAGAGTATGGCGTCCTTGGATTCGTTCTCCAGTATGCCCACGTTCTCGTAGCGCGCGCCGTTGACGGTGGTGCCGGCGAGCACCTTCTGGAAGCTGGTGGCGTTGTTCATCGGGAAGCTCAGCGAGCCCTTTTCCAGCACGTTGTAGAAGCTGTAGGCGGCGAACATCCGGTAGCGCACATTTGCCGTCGCGACCTGGGGGTCCCCGACGGTGACGGTGCAGTAGTCCTTCTTGTTGTTGTAGGTCGACACCGTGATGACAGCGGTGCCGTCGGCCACCGCGGTGACGACGCCGGCGGCGTCCACCGTGGCGACGTTGGGATCGGACGACACATAGGTGACGTTGTCGGTGGGCCGCTTGCCGTTGTAGCTGGCGCTCAGCGCGCCGGTCGCGCCGACGGTCAGAGAGAGCGTCTTGGGCGATATCACCACGCTCTTGGGCTTCTTGATGACCACGACCTTGACCTTGCGCGTGATCTTGTTGTTGGTGGTGGCGAGTATGGTGGTGGAGCCCGCCTTCACGCCGGTGATCACGCCGGTCTTGGCGTTGACCTTGGCGATCCGCTTGTTCTTGGACTTCCACGTCACGGTGGCCTCGCAGTTCTCCTTGCCCTCCGGGGGCACCAGCGTGTAGCCCACGCGCTGGTACTTTTCCTTCACGCCGACGGTGATGCTCTGGGCGCTCAGGACCATGTCCGCGGGGTAATCGTACTGCGTCACGTTGAAGCGGACGCGGGCCTTCTTTTTGTTGAAGGTGCGCACCGTGATGAACGCCTTGCCCGGGGCGACGCCGGTCACCACGCCGCTCGCGCTCACCTCCGCCACGGCGGGGTTGCTGCTGGTGAACGTGAGCCCGGCGGATGCCGCGCCCTTGTTGAACTTCGGCGTGAGCTGGTACGGCGTGCCGACGCTGACGTGCACCTTCTTGGGCTTGAGGGTCACCTTGGAGGGCGCGCTCTTGACGATGACCGTCACCAGCGCCTCCGGCAGGCCCTCCGCGCGGATCACGACGGTGGCCTTGCCCTTTCTGACGGCGGTCAGCTTGCCCGCGGCGTCCACCCGGACCACCCGGACATTGGACGACGCCCAGTTGACCGCGGCGCCCTCCACGGGCGTGCCGGCCGCGTCCACCACGGCGGCGGTGAGGCCGGGAAACTTCTCCTTGAGGCCGAGGTTGACGGCGGACAGGTTCACAGCGATGGAGGCGGGCACGCCGGCCTCGGAGGCCGGAGCGGCCGCGCCTGCCGCGGCATCCGTCGCAGCCACCGCATTCGCGCTCCCGGTCGCTTCCGCGCTCTCCTTGTTCTCAGTTTTCCCGTCGGCCTCCGCGCTGGCCTTCTCCACGGCGGCGGCGGATTCCTCCGCGCTCTGCGCCGCCTGGCCTTCCGCGGGTTCCTCCACGTCCTCTTTCTTTTCGCCGTCCTCGGATTCCTCGGCGTCCTCTTTCTTTTCGCCGTCCTCGGATTCCCCGGCGTCCTCTTTCTTTTCGCCGTCCTCGGATTCCCCGGCATCCTCTTTCTTTTCAGCGTCCGCGGGCTCCTCGGCCTCCTCTTTGTTTTCGGCGTCCGCGGGCTCCTCCGTGCCCTGCTGATCTTCGGGGACTTCTTCGTCGTCCGCGTCGTCGGCATTGTCGTCGGTGGGTTCGGTGAAATCGGGATCCTCATCCCCTGCCGCGGCGTCCTCGGGATTTGCGTCCCCGGGCACGGCCTCCCCGACCTCAGGCGCGTCCGCCTGCTGGGCGGGCACGGGCGGTAGCGGGTATTCCGGCATGTCCTGATAGAGCGCGATCTCCTCCATTAGGGCGACCTGATCCATAAAGGCCAGGACCTCATCCTCGGTCAGCGCGGTCAGCGCGGTGGCGTCCACCACGCCGGTGAGCGCGCCGCAGGCCACGTTCAGCAGGCCCTCGCCCGGCTGTCCGGTCACCAGGAGGACGCTCCCCTCGGGGATGTTGCAGCTCACAACCTCGTCCATCTCCAGCGTCAGCGAGGCCAGCGCGGCGGCGTACCACGGCACGAAGGAATCCTGGTCGGCGGGGGCGTCGTCACCCGTCGAGATGTCTTCGAGGGACGCCTCGACCGCCTCGCTGGCGTCGATCTCCAGCGCTTCGACCTCCTCCGCTTCGATCTGCAGGCCGCCGTCCTCGCCGCCGTCGTCGGGCAGCTCGACGAGATCGGTCTCGGTGTCGGCGTACTGGGGATCGACCGGCTCGCTGATCACCGTCTCCTCCTCCGCGAATACCGCCGGGACGCCGCCCGACAGCATCGTGAGGCACAGCGCCATCGTCAGCGCGAGGCTGAACCATTTCTTCATGCAAAAAACTCCCAACCGTTGTTGAACTTTTTATACAATACTGGTTGTATTATAATACTTTTGATATAATATTGTCAACGACGCGAAACAATCAGAAACCGTTATTTAATGTCGAAGCTGTGGCAAAAGCGGTAATTTTTGTCAAACCCCGTAGATCAGCGCGCCCAGCGCGGCGGAGACCAGTATCGTCAGTATCGGCGAAAAGGGTCGCTTTAAGGTCTTGGTCCACACCAGCGCGAACAGCCCCAGCGCGGCGGCGATGCCGAGCTGCCGAAAATCGACGGACATCCCCTTCAGCGCGCCCAAGTTGACGATTGTGCACCTCAATGCGATGCAGAGCCCCGTGGCGGCGATCATGCCCGCCACGACGGGCTTGATACCCAGAAGCGCCGCCTTTACGAAGCGGTTTTCGCGGAAGGACTTCATCACGGCGGCGATCAGCAGTATGATCACAAAGGAGGGCAGCACCACCCCCACCGTGGCGCACAGGCTGCCCGCCAAGCCCGCCCGGCTGGCCCCGACGAAGGTGGCCATGTTCACGGCGATGGGCCCGGGCGTGGACTCGCTGATGCCGATGTAGCGGTAGAGCGTCTCGGCGTCGAGCCAGCCCTGGGCGAGCGCCTCCTGCTGGATCAGCGGGATCATGCCGTAGCCGCCGCCGAAGGTGAAAAGCCCGATCTTGAAGAACGAAAGGAACAGTTTAAGCAGCGTCACGCCCGGTCACCTCCCCCGTACAGCGCGAGGCCCAGCAGGGCGCCGCACACGATCAGCCACACGGTGGAGAACCGCCAGTCAAACAGGTTGACCGCCATCACCGCCGCCGCCGACAGCGCGCAGGCGACGACGTTTACCGCGCGCCGGGGAAGCCTTTTGATCAGCCGGACGCCCGCGCGCAGCACCAGGAACGCCACCGCCACCTGTATGCCGCGGAAGGCGTTGGCGACGACCGTGAGCGCCATGAAGCGTTCGAGGCACAGGGAGATCACATAGATGATGATGAAGGAGGGTAGCACCACGCCCAGCGTGGCCGCCACGCCGCCCGCCAGCCCGGCCTGCCTGTAGCCCACGTAGGTGGCGCAGTTGATGGCGATGGGCCCGGGCGTGGATTCCGCGATGGCGAACACCTCCGTCAGCTCGTCCGCGCCGATCCAGCCGCGCCTGCGCCCGACCTCGTCCTCGATCAGCGAGATCATGGCGTAGCCGCCCCCGAAGGTGAACAGCCCGATCCTGAAGAATGTTGCGAACAGCTCGACGATTCTCCTGCGCATGTTGCCACGCCCTCCTTCGCGCTTCATCGCGTCCATTGTAGCACAGCTATGTTATTTCCTCTGTGCACAGACTTAACTTGACTTTGCCCGCATCCCCGGTATCATCATAGGTAATAACAATACAGTTTACGGGAGGCGCGTTCATGGACGCTACGCGTAAAAATCATTCCACGGCTGACACGATACGGCTGCTCAGGCACTTCGTTCCCTATTTCAAACCCCGGCTGCCGGTGATGCTGCTGGATCTGTTCTGTGCGGCCATGACCACGGTCTGCGACCTGGTGCTGCCGCTGATCGTGCGCTACATCACCAACCTGGGGGCCACGAACCTGGAGGCGCTGACGGTCAGCACGGTGCTGAAGCTGTCCGCGCTCTACATACTGCTGCGCGTCGTCGATACCGCAGCCAACTACTTCATGCAGTCCGTGGGCCACGTGATGGGCACCCACATCGAGACCGACATGCGCCGCGACATGTTCGCCCACATGCAGGCGCTGTCCCACAGCTATTACAGCAAAACCAAGATCGGCCAGCTGATGTCCCGCATCACCACCGACCTTTTCGACATCACCGAATTTGCCCACCACTGCCCGGAGGAGCTGTTCATCACCTCAATCAAGGTGATCGTGGCCTTCGTGATCCTCTGCGGCATGAACGTGCCGCTGACGCTGATTATATTCGCCATGTTGCCGCTGATGGTGTACTTTTCCACGCGCTTCGCCCGGCCCATGCAGCGCTCCTTCAAGGAACAGCGCCACCAGCTGGGCGAGATCAACGCCCAGGTGGAGGACAGCCTGTCCGGCATCCGCGTGGTGAAGTCGTTTGCCAACGAGAACGTGGAAAAGGAAAAGTTCGAGCAGGGCAACCGGCGCTTCCTGTTCGTCAAGCGCATCATGTACCGGAACATGGCGGGGTTTCACTCCGTCACGCGGCTGTTTGACGGGCTGATGTACATACTGGTGGTGATGGTCGGCGCGCTGTTTATGATCCGCCGCAGGATCACCGCCGCGGACCTGGTGGCGTACCTGCTCTACGTCACGACGCTGTTGGCCTCCATACGGCGGCTGGTGGAGTTCACCGAGCAGTACCAGCGCGGCATCACCGGCATCGAGCGCTTCGCCGAGGTGATGGAGGAGCCGGTGACCATCGCCGACCGGCCCGGCGCGCGGGTGCTCGAGAAGGTCGAGGGCGACCTGCGGTTCGAGGACGTGTCCTTCGCCTACGAGAGCAGCGCCGGCGAGGTTTTAAGCCACATCAACCTGCACGTAAAGCCCGGCGAAAACGTGGCGCTGGTCGGGCCCTCCGGCAGCGGCAAGACCACGCTGTGCAGTCTGATCCCGCGGTTCTACGAGACCACCGGCGGGCGCATACTGCTGGACGGCGTGGACATACGGGACTACACGCTGGATTCGCTGAGGCGTCAGGTCGGCATGGTGCAGCAGGACGTGTACCTGTTCTCCGGCACGGTGCTCAAGAACATCGAGTACGGCAAACCCGGGGCCTCACGGGACGAGATCATCCGCGCCGCGAAGCTGGCGGGGGCCCACGACTTCATCGACGCGCTGCCCGACGGGTACGACACCTACTGCGGCGAGCACGGCGTGCGGCTCTCCGGCGGACAGAAGCAGCGCATCTCCATCGCCCGGGTGTTTTTGAAAAACCCGCCGCTTCTGATACTGGACGAGGCCACCAGCGCCTTGGACAACGAGTCCGAGTACCTGGTGCAGCGCTCCCTCCGGGCCCTGATGCAGGGGCGCACCACCTTCACCATCGCCCACCGTCTGACCACCATCAGAAACGCCGATACCATACTGGTGCTGACCGACGAGGGCATCGTCGAGCAGGGCAATCATGCGGAGCTGATGGCGAAGCGTGGGGTGTATTATGGGTTGTATAGCATGTATCGGGAGGAAGAGTGAGGAATTAATTAGGAATTAGGAATGAGGAATTAGGAATTATAGAGTGCCGTCGTAGGGACGCCATTCATGGCGTCCGCGGATACCCTCGTAGGGGCGCCGATGCGGCGCCCGCCCATTGCGAATCCATGGTTCCGTTCGGGCGGGCGGCGCATCGCCGCCCCTACGGGTAATTTGCGCAGCAATTCCTAATTCCTATCTCCTAATTCCTAACTCTTTTCCTTTTTACCGCGATCATTCTGGGCGGGTCGTTGGGCTGGTTGAGGTAGCATTTGACGAGCGCGTCATAGCGCTTGGGATCGAGGCTTGCGGCCCAATGAAGCAGCGTCTCGAGCTCCCGCTTGCCCTCGTCGTGGCCGGGATAGACGCAGATCGTCACGAGCCCGTCGGGCTTGAGCAGTTGCAGCGACGCGTCAACCGCCTTCAGCGTGGTCTCCGTTCGGGTGGTCACGGCGTGCGCCGCGCCGGGCAGCCAGCCCAGGTTGAACATCACGGCGTCGACGCCTTCGGACACGGTCCCGGCCATGTTTTCATGGCCCGTGCAGAAAAGCGTCGCCCGGTCGGCCACCCCGGCGTCCTCAAGCCTTTCACGGGTGCGCGCCACCGCCTCCGGCTGCACGTCGAAGGCGTACACCCTGCCGGCCTCCCCCACCTGTTCGCACAGCCAGAGCGTGTCCCGGCCGTTGCCCATGGTGGCGTCCACCGCCACGGCCCCCGGGTACAGCGCTGGGCCGATCAGCTCCGACGCCCAGTAGCGCGCCGAGCGAAAATCCTGCGCCATGCCAAAACCTCCTTTAATCCGTGTAATAACGCCCCCGGACCGCGCGTAGCGGTCCGGGGGCGTCGCATGGTTCGCTTACGCCTGCTCGCTGTCGCCCAGGGAATCCCTCGCGGAGACGACCACCTTCTGGTCGTAGCCCGCGAAGGCGAAGTCCACCAGGCCCTTTTCGGGCTTGGGCGTCACCAGGCTGACGACGGGCACGATCACCAATCCGGCGATCATGGCAAACGCGCCGCAGTTGATCGGGGACTGGAGCCACGCCGGGAACATCGGCTTCATTAGCATGTTCAATACCATGATGCCCGCGCCGAAGATCATGCTGCACCAGGCCGCCGCCTTGGTGGCCTTGCGCATGTAAAGCCCGTACATGAACGGCGCCAGGAACGCGCCCGCCAGCGCGCCCCAGGAGATGCCCATGAGCTGCGCGATAAAGTTGACGGTGGTGCTGTACTGTATGATGGCGATGATCACGGAGATCAGTATGAACACCACGATCAGCAGCCGCATGATGAACACCTGCTTCTTCTCGTCCATGTCGCGCACGATGTTGTCCTTCAGGAAATCGAGGGTCAGCGTGGAGCTGGAGGCCAGCACCAGCGAGGACAGCGTGGACATGGAGGCGGACAGCACCAGTATCACGATCACGCCCAGCAGCGCGGGGCTTAAACCCTCCAGCATGGCGGGCACGACGGCGTCGAAGCCGCCCACTGGGGTGCCGGACAGCGTGGGGTCGATGCGCTCGTAGAACAGCCTGCCGAAGCCGCCCAGGAAGTAGCAGCCGCCGGCCACCACGATGGCGAAGAAGGTGGAGATGATGGTGCCCTTGGCGATGGCCTTCTCGGAGCGTATGGCGTAGAACTTCTGCACCATCTGGGGCAGGCCCCAGGTGCCCAGCGAGGTCAGCAGCACCACGCCCAGCAGGTTGAAGGGGTCAGGACCGAAGAAGGACGCGAACTGGCCCTTCATGCCCTCGTAGGGCACCTCGGTCAGGCCCTGATAGGCCGCCATAAAGCCGCCGTTGGCCTTCAGCACCGCCGCGATCACGGCCACGATGCCCACCAGCATGATGATGCCCTGTATGAAGTCGTTGATGGCCGTGGCCATGTAGCCGCCCGCGATGACGTAGATGCCGGTCAGTATGGCCATGATGATGATGCACACCGTGTAGTCGATGTTGAACGCCATGCCGAACAGGCGGGACAGGCCGTTGTACAGCGACGCGGTGTAGGGGATCAGGAAGATGAAGATCACCGCGGAGGCGCCGATCTTGAGCGCGCGGCTGTCGTAGCGCTTGCCCAGGAACTCCGGCATGGTGGCGGAGTTGAGCTGCTGGGTCATGATGCGGGTGCGGCGGCCCAGCACCGTCCAGGCCAGCAGCGAGCCGATGAAGGCGTTGCCCAGGCCCACCCAGGTGGAGGCGATGCCGTACTTCCAGCCGAACTGGCCGGCGTAGCCCACGAATATGACCGCCGAGAAATAGGAGGTGCCGTAGGCGAAGGCCGTCAGCCACGGGCCGACCTGCCTGCCGCCCAGCACGAAGCCGTTGACGTCGGTGGCGTGCTTGCGGCTGTAAAAGCCGACGCCGATCATGACCGCGAAGAATACGATCAACATGACGAGTTTGATGAACATGGGTAAACTCCCCTTCCTTTGTTGTGGTCGCGGAAGGCCGTAAAAAACGCCCTCCGTGCCTGTGACACAGAGGGCGGATGATCCGCGGTACCACCTCTATTCGACGCTTTCTCGCGAAAGACGTCCTCATCGGGTACGGCCCATGGGGGCTTATACCCTATCGTGATAACGGACGAAATCCGTCGCAGCCTACTCGATGCCTTTCGGTGCGCAGCTCGCGGGATGTATTCGCCCCGTCGTCCCCTGCCGCCTCGCAGCCTCCGGCGGCTCTCTGGAAGGGAAGCGTCGGGCCTACTTGTTCCCGGTCGTGGCTTTCTGGGGTGTAGTTTACCACGTTAAAGCGATTCTGTCAAGCTAATTTTGCGTTCATTTTTTGCGATTGTACACGAACCTCCCCTGGAGTACGAAGTTCAGCGCGTACATGATGACCTGCACGATCAGGTACGCCAGGAAGAAGCGGCCCGCCATCAGGTCGGACAGCGGCTTGACCACCAGCAGGTTGACCGCCAGATTGGCGAGGGCCAGCAGCGCGTACTTGATGAGCTCCGGCAGCCAGTCCTGCTTGCTCTCGTAGACCACTTTTTTATTGACGATGAAGTTCACCGTGGAGGACACCACCCTCGCCACCGTCTGGCTCAGCCGCACCTTCCCCCCGGTGACGGCCATCATGATCAGCACCATCACCGCGTCGACGACGAACGCCAGCATCGACGATGCCGCAAACTTCAGTATGCAGGCGTAGATCTTGAAGGAGTCCCGGAAGGGATGGAAGCTGGAGGCGGAGTTGTCGTCGATGTAGATCGTCTCGATGGTCTCCTCGTGGATCTCAATGCCCTCCCGCGCGGCGTAGAGCAGCATGTTGATCTCGTACTCGTAGCGCTCCCCGGGGATCTCGCGGAACTTCTCCATGCAGGCGCGGTCGAAGGCCCGCAGGCCGGTCTGGGTGTCGCGCACCTTCACGCCGCTGGCGATGGCGAACACCTGCCGGGTGATGCCGTTGCCGAAGCGGCTGCGTAAGGGCACGTTGCCGTCGAAGGCCCGACTGCCCAGCACCAGCGTGCCGGGGCGCTGCCGGGCGGATTCCACCACCCGGCGGATGTCCTCGTAGCGGTGCTGGCCGTCGGCGTCGGCGGTGACCGCCATGTCGCACTCCGGCAGCTTCTCCATGACGTAGGTCATGGCCGTCTTGAGGGCCGCGCCCTTTCCGCGGTTGACCTCGTGGTTCAGGAGCACGCAGCCCTTGGGCACCTGCGCGAATATGGGGTCGTACTCGCTGCCGCTGCCGTCGTTGACCACCACCGGCACGAACTCCGGGTCCTCAAGGAAGCGCTCCAGCATGGGGATCATGTCCTGCGTGGGATGGTAGGCCGGTACAATCAGCGCAATCTTCATTCGTATTACCTCGCATCACATGGTCTTCATGGCCATCTCGATCAGCAGTATGCCGATCAGGTGGCCGGGATAGAACAGGTAGAACACCCACTTGTTGATCTTCAACCCGCTGTGGGTGTGCAGGGTGATCGGTATGAGCGCCAGCAGCGCGAACACCTGCATGCCGAAGGACAGCCCGAACAGTCGGTACCCGGTGCCCAGCAGGGCCCACCACAGCATGAACGCGGCCACCACCGGCAGCGCTGTCCACCACCGCGCGCCGAACAGGTAGAACAGCGAAATCAGCGCCACGCCCTTCCAGCCGTAGTCGAGGCTCCCCTGCGCCCGCCAGGTAAACACCATGAGCGCCAGGGCCAGCGCGAGCCGCTTTTCGCGTATCGACCATATGAGCAGCAGGCCGACAACCAGCGTCAGCATGATGCTGGGGTGATGCCAGCTCTCCACGTAGAATTTGAACACCGCGCCCACGGGATTGTCACGAAACGCGATGGCGTACATCGACGGGTGCGTGTGCCCCATCGCCAGCGCGTAGAACGGCTGGGACACCAGCCCAATGCTCACCAGGCGTGTCAGGTATTTCAGATGGTTTTTGGAGTAAACGCAGCCCACGGCGATGCAATAGGCGTAGATCGGAAAGGCCAGCCGGCCCACGCAGCGCATGGCGTTGGACTGAAACAGCATCTTGCCCGTGTGGTCGATGAGCATGGCGGCCATCGCGATCAGCTTGAGCAGGTTGGTATCGGTGTTCAGCCCCACCTGACTGTACTTGAGCGGCCATTTCGCGCCCTTTTTACTCGCGGCCATTCGTGAACCTCCATGTTTCAGAGTGGAGAGTACAGAGTGCAGAGTGCAGATTTGGAGTGTCCGGGAACGGAGCAGCGTATGTCCCTTTTGGACAATCCGCCGGGCGATCAGGGGATCGCCCCTACGGTTGTCGAGGATTTGTAGGGACGATGCCCCCATCGCCCTTGCGTTGACTGAACGGTCGTCTTTTCTCAATACGAGAGCGTTTCTATACTCTGCAAACTGCAACCATCGCAGCAAAATCCACTCTGTACTCTGCACTCTGTACTCTGCACTCTGTACTCTGTACTCTGCACTCTGTACTCTGCACTCTGTACTCTATCCCCCGTCATCCCGCGGGGCATTGCATCATTCCAAACAACGGGGGCGGACATCGCATGCCGCCCCTCGGTCGTCCCTTTGGTTTCAGGCTTCGCCGTTGAATATGGTCTCCTTGCCGGGCTGCTCCTTGGGGGCCAGCGGCAGCGTGATGAGGAACTCGGTGCCCTCGCCCAGCTTGGACTGCACCTCGATCTCGCCGTTCATGGAGCGCACGATGTGCTTCACGATGGCCAGGCCCAGGCCGGTGCCGCCCATCTGGCGGGAGCGGCCCTTGTCCACGCGGTAGAAGCGCTCGAACAGCCGGGGCAGGTGCTCCTCCGCGATGCCGATGCCGGTGTCGGAGATGGTCACGTTGGCCTCGTTTTCGTTGGAGAACACCTGCACCGTCACCGATCCGCCGGGCTTGTTGTACTTGATGGCGTTCTCCGTCAGGTTGATGAGCAGCTGCTCCACCCGGTCGGGATTGCCGATGATGTAGACCGGCTCGTCGTTCAAGCGGTTGTTGATGGTCACCTGCTTGTCGGCGGCGTGTATGGACAGCATCTCGCACACGTCGTGGGCTTTCTTGTCCAGGCGGATGCGCTCGGTGGCCACCTCGGTGTCGCCGGACTCCAGCTTGCTGATGGAGAGTATGTCGTTGATGAGCCTTGTGAGCCGCTCGGTCTCCATCATGATGATGCGCAAGAACTTGTGCGCCATCTCCGGGTTGTCGATGGCCCCGGCGTCCAGCGTCTCCACAAAGCCCTGGATGCTGGTCAGCGGGGTCTTCAACTCGTGGGAGACGTTGGCGGCGAAGTCCGTGCGCACCTGCTCCAGGCGGCGAAGCTCCGTGATGTCCTCCACGATGGCCAGCGCGCCGACGATGCGCCCGTCCTGCCGCATGCAGGACACGTACAGCCTCAGCGGCCGGTGGCCCCGGCCCACGGCGGTGCGGGCGGCGACCTCGTTGGTGTACACGCCGTCCTGCCGCATGGCCTCCTTGAACAGCTCGTCCAGCCGCACGTCCTTGGACGCCTCGTGGATCAGCAGTCCCTCCGCGTTGCCCACGATGCCCAGCAGCTTCTTGGCCACGGAGGTCACGAAAATCACCCGCAGATCGTCGTCCACCGCGATGATGCCGTTTTGCATTTGGGACATCACGGTGCTGATGACGTTGTTGCGGTTTCTCTGTTTGAATACCCGGTCCTGAATGCGGGCAATGATTGCGTTGTAGGCCCCTGTTTCCGAATCGCTGCCGGAGTAATCCTCGATGCGCGCGTCGAAATTGCCCTCGGAGAAGCGATCCAGCGCGCGCATGACGGCGTTGAGGTACTTCTCGCGCTGACGCATGTAGAACAGCACGACGAGGAAGCACACCATGCAGAAGCCGAACACCACCCCGAAGCCCAGCAGGGCGGGGTTGTTGCCCAGTATGGTGACCACCGTCGCCTCGCGCACCTCATAGACCAAAAATGCGCCATCTTCATAGCGATAGATGGCGAATTGCAGGGCGTCTCCATGCGAAACGGCATGCCGGCCTAGGTTCAGCCTGCCGACCTCCGCGATGGATAATTCGTCGTCATAGATCTGCTCGTGCATGCCTTCGGACAGGTAGATCGGCCGGCCTTCGCCATTGAAGAGGCCGAACACCATCCGATGACCCGCGGACAGGTCCTCCAGGATATCGACGCGGTCGTCCATATCGAGCGCGCTGCTGATATTGATGATACTGGTGCAGTAATTCCGCAGCCGCGCGCGGTTTTCCTGGTTCTCCTCGTCCGCGAGCCTCGAACAGCTGTAGCCGAACAGCAACGCAAGCGCTGCCAGTGCAATCAGGGTTACAATAACTGCAACCCTTGATCTCATAAGCGATTCTCCTGACGGTCGTTGAATTTATAGCCGACGCCGCGGATGGTCTCGATGTAGTGGGCGTCGTCCCCCAGCTTCTGGCGGATGTGGCGGATGTGCACGTCCACGGTGCGGGTCTCGCCGTAGAACTCATAGCCCCAGATGCGGTCCAGCAGGAAGTCGCGGGTCAGCACCTTGCCGCGGCTCAGAACCAGCAGCTTGAGAAGCTCGAACTCCTTGAGGGTCAGGCTCAGCTTTTCGCCGTTGCGGAAGGCCTCGTAGTTGCCCACGTCGATGGTCAGGCCGCCCACGTGCAGTATGCCCTCTTCCTCGTTTTGGGGCGCGGCGCGGCGCAGCAGGGCCTTCACGCGGGCGATCAGCTCGCGCACGGAGAAGGGCTTGGTGATGTAGTCGTCCGCGCCCAGCTCCAGGCCAAGTATCTTGTCCACCTCGTCGCCCTTCGCGGTCAGCATGATGATCGGGATATCGGCGGTCGTGGGGGCGCTCTTGAGCCTGCGGCAGACCTCCATGCCGTCTATGCCGGGCAGCATAATGTCCAGCAGAACCATTGCGGGACGCTCATGCGCACAAACCACCAGCGCGTCTTCGCCCGTGGCGGCAGTGACAACCCGGTAGCCGGAAGCCTCAAGATTGAATGAAAGCAATTCGAGGATATGAGCTTCGTCATCGACGGCCAGAATCAGTTCATTTGCCATGTGCGTTTCCTCTTTCCTTATTTAGTATTTGGTTATCTGACGGTGTCGCCATCAGTTGTACCCGGGTCAAAATCGGCCAGCAGCTTGTTCAGCTCGTCCCGGAAGGATTGGATGTCCCTGAACTGGCGATAGACCGAGGCGAAGCGCACATAGGCGACCTCGTCCACCTTTTTGAGCTCCTCCATCACCAATTCACCGATCATCTTGCTGGTGACCTCGTTCTCGGCCTGGCTGTTGAGCCGCTGCTCAATCTGCCGGACCATCTCCTCGATCCGCTCAAGCGGGACCGGGCGCTTTTCGCAGGACTTCACGATGCCGGAGCGCAGCTTGCCAACATCGAAGGCCTCCCGCGTCTGGTCCTTCTTGACAACCATCAACGGCACCAGATCGATGCGCTCGTAGGTCGTAAACCGACGCCCGCAGTTCTCGCACTCTCTGCGGCGGCGGATCGTCGTGGCGTCCTCGCTCTGCCGGGAATCCACGACGCGGCTCTGCGTGCATCCACAATAGGCGCATTTCATCTTTACCACCTCTTGCTTATTCTATTATACACAATTCCACCGGTAAAGTCCAGTATTTTTTTAATTTCCTCGACAATTCCTTTAATTTATTGGGAAACGGGGACAAAATACTTAACACGGGATACAATTTTCTATATAATTGTATTATAATATTCCAAAAGGAGGTCATGCCCCATGACGGCGAAGCATGATTTTATGGAGCGGATCGACGCGCTGACGACGGCGCTGAGCGAATCGGAGCGCGAACGGCTCCGGACCTATTTTGCGGAGATGATCGACGACCGGATCGGCATGGGCATGGACGAGGAAACGGCGGTGCAGGCGCTGGGCGCGCCGGAGGACCTTATTCGGGACGTCGCGCCCGCCGGGCAGGCCCCCGCCGCGGGCGACGAACACGCCTGCGTGGGCGAGATCCGCGAGGTGCGCATCCACATGAAAAACGCCGACGTGCAGGTTTTCCGGCAGCCCCTGACCGGCGGCATGAGCGCCCAGCTTCGCGCCTCCGAGACGGACCGCTTCACCTGGAGCCTCGCCGACGGCGTGCTGACCGTCTCCGAGACGGACCGGGTGCGCCGGGCGCTCTTCCACCGGGACGCGAAGCTGTCGCTGATATTGTCCGACTGCGTGCCGGAGAAGCTGATCGTGGACAGCTACGGCGGCGATTTGAGCGTGAACGGCGTTGAAGTTTCCGACACCGCGGTGCTGACGGCCTCCTCCGGCGACATTAAGCTTCAGCGCGTCAAATGCGGCGGGCGTCTTGAAGCCACGGCCAGCAGCGGCGACATACAGCTCAAGCAGCTGGACGCGCCCGGCGTGCGGGTGCGCACCACCTCCGGCGACGCGGAGTGCCACGGCCTGCGGGCCGGCGCCGCGGCCTTCGCCGCCGTGTCCGGCGACCTGGAGCTCAAGGACCTCGCGGTCGAGACCGTGCTGACCTGCGAGACCACCTCCGGCGACGTGGAGCTTAAGCGCGCCATTGCCCCGGAGATACGGCTGTCCACTGCCAGCGGCGACATCAACGTCGCGCTGACGAAGGATTGCGGCCGCGTGGCGGTGCGGGCGGCCTCCCGAAGCGGCGACGTCGAAGCGCCCTTCGCCGACGTGCCCGACGCGCGGTGCACGATCCAGGCAAATTCCGTCAGCGGCGACATCGAGATCGTCGAAAGGTGAAGCCCTCCCCCGTCCCCCATCCCGGGCGAGGGTTTTACAATCCGCCCCTTTCCATCCGGCGGAAGGTATGGTATAATCCATTGAAAAGCACAGGAGGTCATGTCCATGGAGATGCTGAACCCGATCCGGCCCGTGCCGCAGCAGCGCATCCGGGACAAAATGGACGATTACATGTCCCGCCGGGACTACGCCGGGGCGGAGCGCCACCTGCGCTACTGGCTGGAGGAAGCCCGCGCGGGCCGGGACCGCCGGGGCGAGCTGATGGTGCTGAACGAGCTGGTGGGCCACTACCGCAAGACCGGCGAGCGCGACAACGCCATGTCCTGCGCGGACGCGGCGCTCAAACTGCTGAACGCGCTGGAGATGGGCGGCAGCATCAGCGAGGGCACCACCTGCGTCAACATCGCCACGGCCATGAACGCCTTCGGAGACAACGATGAAGCCCTGGCGCTGTTTGAGCGCGCGCGGGCGGCCTACGAGGCCAGCCCCGCCACGGAGCCCGGTCTGCTGGGCGGGCTTTACAACAACATGGCGCTGACCTGCGCGGCGCTGAAGCGCTGGGACGAGGCGCTAAAGCTGTACGAAAAGGCCATGGAGCAGATGGGTCGCGCGCCCCACGGGGCGCTGGAGCAGGCCATCACCTGCCTGAACATGGCCAACCTGATCGAGGACCGGGACGGCATGGAGTCCGGGGAGGCGTCCATCTACGACCTGCTGGACCGGGCGTCGGCGCTTCTGGATGCAGACGGCATCCCCCACGACGGCTACTACGCCTTCGTATGCGAAAAGTGCGCCCCCACCTTTGAATACTACGGCTTTTTCGCCGACGCGGAACGCCTGAGACGGGAGTCGACGCGCATCTATGAAGGGCATTGAGATCGCCAGGGCCTACTGGGCGCAGTACGGACGGCCCATGCTTGAGAAGCAGTTTCCGGACCTTCTGCCGCTGGTCGCCGCGGGGCTGACCGGCGGCGGCTCGGAGTGCTACGGCTACGACGACGACGTCTCCGCCGATCACGATTTCGAGCCGGGCTTCACGCTCTTCCTGCCCGGCGAGGACGTGGTGGACCGCCGCCGCGCCTTCCTGCTGGAGCGCGCCTATGACAAGCTGCCCCGGGAGTTCATGGGCCTGCGGCGCGGCCTGATGGCTCCCGTCGGCGGGCCGCGCCGCGGCGTCGTGCGTATCGGCGAATACTATCGGGACAAGGTCGGCGCGCCGGACGGCGTGCTCACGCTGGGCCAGTGGCTGAGCCTGCCGGAGCACGCGCTGTCGGAGGCCGTCAATGGGGAAATCTTCTACGACGGCTGCGGCGAGGTCACCCGCATCCGCGCGGGCCTGTCCCATTATCCCGGGGATGTCCGCAAAAAGAAGCTGGCCGGGCGGCTTTTGCTGATGGGCCAGTCCGGCCAGTACAACTACGCCCGCTGCCTGCGCCACGGGGAGACCGGCGCGGCCCAGCTCGCGGCGGTGGAATTTGCGCAGAGCGCCATGCACGCGGTGTTTTTGCTCAACGACGTCTACATGCCCTACTACAAGTGGCAGTTCCGCGCCATGCGGGGGCTCGAAAGGCTGTCCCTGCTGGCGGAGGTGCTGGAGTACCTGATCACCACCGGCAACGACGATAACCTCGCCGGGGAAAAGCAGGCGGTCATGGAGGGTGTCGCCGGGGACGTCATACGGGAGCTTCGCGCACAGGGCCTGACCGCGGCCGACTGCGGCGACCTGGAGAAGCACGCCTATTCCGTCAACGATTCGATTTCGGACGGCCAGCTCCGCAACCTGCACGTGCTGGCCGCGGTATGAGAGGGATGAACCATGAAGATACACGGCCTTCAAAAGATGACGCTTCTGGACTACCCGGGCCGGGTGGCCTGCACGGTGTTCCTGGGCGGCTGCGACTTCCGCTGCCCCTTCTGCCACAACTTCGAGCTGGTGGACGGCTCCGCCCCCGCTGTGATGGAGGACGGCGAGCTGTTTAAGTTCCTCGAAAAGCGCCGCTGCCTGCTGGACGGCGTGGCCGTCACCGGCGGCGAGCCCTGCCTGCGTCCAGACCTGCCGGAGTTGCTCTCAAAGATCAAGGCGCTGGGGTACGCCGTCAAACTGGACACCAACGGCGCCCATCCCGCGCGGCTCAAGGCGCTGATCGACCGAAAACTGGTGGACTACGTGGCCATGGACATCAAGAATAGCCCCGAGAAGTACGCCCGCACGGTCGGGCTTGAGCGGGTCGACCTCGACCCCGTGAACGAGAGCGTCGCGCTGCTCCTCTCCGGCGTCGTGGATTACGAGTTCCGCACCACCGTGGTGGATGAGCTTCATGAGGAAAAGGATTTTGAAGCCATCGGCCCGTGGATCGCCGGGGCGCGCCGCTACTTCCTCCAGGCGTTCACGGACCGCGAATCGGTGCCCTACGGCAACCTGCACGCGCCCACAAGGGAAAAGCTCGAACGGTGCGCCGAAATCGCCAAACCCTTTGTGACAGAAATAAGACTTCGAGGGATAGATTAAGTCAAAATTAGGGCGTATTTTCACGGAAACACAATATATGACGTTTTCTTCAAAACTTAAACACAATATATAGATTGACATTCCCTACATAATGTGTTATGGTATTCATGCTTCGTTCGGGTCATCCCCGAAACGGCGCGTGAATATCATTTATTTTATCACCATATGAGGGGGATCATTTCTTATGTATCAGGTCGTGAAGCGCGACGGCGCACTGGTGGATTTTTCAATCGGCAAGATTACCGCGGCCATCACCAAGGCGTTCGATGCGATCGGCAAGCAGTACCATCCCAGCGTCATTGAGCTTCTGGCGCTGCACGTGACGGCGGACTTCGGCAGCAAGATCCACGACGGCAAGATCACCGTCGAGGAGATCCAGGACAGCGTCGAGAAGGTGCTGTCCGAGTCCGGCTATGCCGATGTGTCCAAGGCCTACATCCTCTACCGCAAGCAGCGCGAGAAGGTGCGCAACATCAACTCCACCCTGCTGAACTACAAGGACCTGGTGGACAACTACCTGCAGATCAACTCCTGGCGCGTCAAGGAAAACGCCACGGTGTCCTATTCCGTGGGCGGCCTGATACTGTCCAACTCCGGCGCGATCACGGCCAACTACTGGCTGAGCGAGGTCTACGACGAGGAGATCGCCGAGGCCCACCGCAGCGCGGCCATCCACCTGCACGATCTGTCGATGCTCACCGGCTACTGCGCGGGCTGGAGCCTCAAGCAGCTCATCCAGGAGGGCCTGGGCGGCGTGCCCGGGAAGATCACCTCCTCCCCCGCCAGCCATCTTTCCACGCTGTGCAACCAGATGGTCAACTTCCTGGGCATCATGCAGAACGAGTGGGCCGGCGCGCAGGCGTTCAGCTCCTTCGACACCTACCTCGCCCCCTTCGTGCGCGTGGATAACCTGAGCCAGAAGGAAGTCAAGCAGTGCGTGCAGAGCTTCATCTACGGCGTGAACACCCCCTCCCGCTGGGGCACGCAGGCGCCCTTCTCCAACGTCACGCTGGACTGGGTGGTGCCCGCCGACCTTCGCAACCTGCCCGTCATCGTGGGCGGCAAGGAGCAGAACTTCACCTACGGCGACTGCCAGAAGGAAATGGACATGGTGAACAAGGCGTTCATCGAGATCATGATCGAGGGCGACGCCAACGGCCGCGGGTTCCAGTACCCCATCCCCACCTACTCCATCACCCGGGACTTCGACTGGTCCGAGACCGAGAACAACAAGCTGCTGTTTGAGATGACCGCGAAGTACGGCACGCCCTACTTCTCCAACTACATCAACTCCGACATGGAGCCCAGCGACGTGCGCTCGATGTGCTGCCGCCTGCGGCTGGACCTCCGCGAGCTTCGCAAGAAGTCCGGCGGCTTCTTCGGCTCCGGCGAATCCACCGGCTCCGTGGGCGTGGTGACCATCAACATGCCCCGCATCGCCTACCTGGCCCGGGACGAGAAGGACTTCTACCGCCGTCTGGACAACCTGATGGACATCGCCGCCCGAAGCTTAAAGACCAAGCGCACCGTCATCACCCGCCTGCTGGAGATGGGCCTGTACCCCTACACCAAGCGCTACCTGGGCAACTTCGACAACCACTTCTCCACCATCGGCCTGATCGGCATGAACGAGGTGGGCCTGAATGCCAAGTGGCTGCGCGCCGACCTCACCCACCCGGAGACCCAGCGCTTCACCCGCAACGTGCTCAACCACATGCGCGAGCGCCTGTCCGACTATCAGGAGCAGTACGGCGATCTGTACAACCTGGAGGCGACCCCGGCGGAGTCCACCACCTATCGCTTCGCCAAGCACGACCGCGAGCTGTTCCCGGACATCATCACCGCCAACATGAACGGCACGCCCTACTACACCAACTCCTCCCACCTGCCCGTGGGCTACACCGAGGACGTGTTCTCCGCGCTGGACATACAGGACGATCTGCAGACCCTCTACACCTCCGGCACCGTGTTCCACGCCTTCCTGGGCGAGAAGCTGCCGGACTGGAAGGCCGCCGCGAACCTGGTGCGCAAGATCGCCGAGAACTACAAGCTGCCCTACTACACCATGAGCCCCACCTACTCCGTCTGCCGCGACCACGGCTACCTGAGCGGCGAGCAGTTCACCTGCCCCATCTGCGGCAAGAAGACCGAGGTGTACAGCCGCATCACCGGCTACTACCGCCCGGTGCAGAACTGGAACGACGGCAAAGCCCAGGAGTACAAGGACCGCAAGGTGTACAACATCGGCCGCTCCAACCTGACCCACTCCGGCCCCAGGCCCGCGCCCACCAACATGGACGCCGCGCTGGAGGCCGCCAACGAGCGCCCCTGCTGCGAGCCCGCCCAGGTGCTGATGAAGCCCGAGACCGTGGACGAGGCCCCGCAGGTCGAGGTGCACGTCGAGGTGACGGTGGACGCCCCCAGCGCCGACAACGTCAGCGCGATACTGTTCAAGACCCCCACCTGCCCCAACTGCAAGGCCGCCATGGCGCTGTTGGACCGCGCGGGCATCGCCTACGCCGCCGTGAACGCCAACGAGGAAAAGACGCTGGTCGAGAAGTACGGCGTCAAGCAGGCCCCCACGCTGGTGCTGCTCAACGGCGACAGCTTCGAGAAGTACCGCGGCGTGTCGGACATCAAGGGCTGGCTGATGCAGCGGGTGTGATGCATCCGTCACGAACAAACGGGCGATCTCTGATCGCCCGTATTCTATGGAGGTTTTCGATATGTATGACATCATCGTCGTCGGCGGCGGCCCCGCGGGCATGACCGCGGCGCTGTACGCCCAGCGCAACGGCAAAAAGGCGCTGGTGATTGAAAAGACCGGCTTCGGCGGCCAGATCACCCACTCCCCGAAGGTGGAAAACTACCCCGGCACCATGCAGATGAGCGGCAACGAGTTCGCCGACAAAACCCTCGAGCAGATCCTCGCCCAGGGCGCGGAGATCGAGTTCGAGAGGGTGGTTTCCGTGGAGGACCTGGGCGACACCAAGGTCGTCGTCACCGAGGAGGGCGGGCGCTACGAAGCGCCGGCCGTGATACTGGCCACCGGCGTCAGGCACAGGATGCTCGGCCTCGAGGGCGAGGACGCGCTGGTCGGCGAGGGCATCTCCTTCTGCGCCGTGTGCGACGGGGACTTCTACGCCGGGCAGACCGTCTGCGTGGCGGGCGGCGGCAACTCCGCGCTGCAGGAGGCCATACTGCTGGCCGAGAAGTGCAGGGAGGTCATCGTGCTCCAGGACCTGCCAAAGTGCACCGGTGAGCAGCGCCTGCAGGACGTGCTGTTTGCACGGTCCAACGTGCGCCTCATCGCGGACACGAAGATCAACCGGCTGCTCACCGAGAACGGCGCGCTCACGGGCGTGGAGATCGAGAGCCGCACCACCGGTGCGCGGCAGACCGTTTCCTGCGAGGGCTTGTTCGTCGCCATCGGCCTGATCCCGGAAAACGAGCCCTTCAAGGCGCTGGCGGAGCTTAACGCCTACGGCTACTTCGATTCCGACGAGCGCTGCGAGACGCGGACGCCCGGCATCTACGTGGCCGGCGACTGCCGCAACAAGGGCGTGCGCCAACTGGCCACCGCCATCGCCGACGGCGCCACCGCCGCCCTGGCCGCGTGCCGGTACATCAACGAGCGGTAATCCCAACAACGGGCGATGAGGGCATCGCCCCTACATGGATGTCGTATCCGGCGTAGGGGCGATGCCCTCATCGCCCATTCCATTATCAGTTGAAACCGTAGATCTTCCGGCTGACCCGGTACCCGGCAATGGTGGCCTTGCGGCCCAGCCTGCCGGGCAGGTTGATGAGCCTGCCGAGGAAGCGGCGCTTGAGGTGCACGTAGACCTCGGGCTGCTGGGCGTGTATGTTGGCCCACAGCTTGCGCTTCTTCTGGCGGTTCGCCGGCGTGCCGCTCTTGATCAGCAGCACCGAGCACACGGTGGTGATGATCTCGAGGTACTGCATCATGTACCGGCGCTTGTGGGGGTCGGGGATGTCCATCAGACGGACGCTCGAGAGCATCAGCTCGTGCACCCGTATGGCCTGGTCGATCCTGTCGATCATGATGCTCTCCTGCACGGACTGGTCTTCCCGCCCGATGAAGTAGTGATACACGTCCTCGTTGACGTACATCAGCGTCTCCACGTTCACCAGCGGCACATAGGCGTAGAGCTCGTCCACGTAGAAGGTGTGCTTGGGAAGCGCCAGCCCGCAGTCGATCAGCAGCTGCGTGCGGTAGATGATGGAGTGCATCTGTATGTACTGCCCCACGCGGAAGTGGTGGGTGTCTTGCCAGCCGATGATCCGGTTCTCCGGCAGCACGTGGCCGTAGCGCACCACGTGCTTGTGCTTCGCGCCCGCCTTGTCGTAGACGTAGTTGCTCAGCACCAGGTCGACCTCCCGGCCGGAGGCCTCCACCGCCCTGAGCTGCTCCAGCACCCGGTTGAAGCACTCGGGGTCCACCCAGTCGTCGGAATCCACCACCTTGAAGTATTTGCCCGTGGCGTTGCGGATGCCGGTCATGACCGCGTCGCCGTGGCCGCCGTTTTCCTTGTGGATCGCCCGCACGATGGTGGGATGCTGCGCCGCGTAGGATTCGGCGATCTCCAGCGTGTTGTCCTTGGCGGAGCCGTCGTCCACCACCAGGATCTCCACATCCTCGCCGCCGCTGAGCACCGATTCGATGGCCTTCGACATGTACGCCGCCGAATTGTAGCAGGGAATGGTCACAGTCAATAGCTTCATAGCCTGTATTTCACCATATTTCTTTCATATACTGCATTTTGTGTATTCTAACACAGACATGACGCAGATGGCAAGGCTTACACGGTTATTCACGGACATATTACATCCCCAACGCCCGTTTTGCCTCCGGCAAACGCTTGACCGCATTTATGTTAATTTAACGTTTGTTATTTTACGGGTAAAAAAGCCTGATTTCCTTGCATTATTCGAAAATGTCGGTTATAATAAAATTAAGTAATTAACATATGCGCAAACCCGCTTTGGGCGTTGGCGTCGAAGGAGGTGAGATCATGAAAGCGGTGGACATTGCCCTTCACCATCAGGAGAACATCAGCGAGCTGGTCAACATCACGAACCAGTATCCCTTCACGATACTGCTCCGGCAGGGGCGCTATCTGGTGGACGCGAAATCGGTGCTCGGCGTATGCAGCCTGCAGCGCGGGGTGCCCATGCAGCTTGAGCCTTGACTTGCCGCCAGCAAGCCTGCGGACCTCCGCCTTGCCATGACAAAAAATCCCCTCGCAGTCTGTCTAACTTTTAGACTGAAATTAGTATCAAAACGCATATTCATTCAGATGTGTGCATGTCGTAGGGGCGGCGATGCGCCGCCCGCCCATGACGTACGTTGCATTTCGTACCCGGGCGGGCGCCGCATCGGCGCCCCTACGCAGGTTTCATGAATCCATATGCATTTTGAGACAGCCTCTTCATACATATTACAGGTTATCGACTTCCTCCTGGCTGAGCATGGTCACGTCCTTCATGCCGAACACCTGCGCGGCCCGCGCGCCGTCGTTCATGCGCAGTATCATGTGGGCCTTGCCGTTGCCGGCCTTGCGCAGGAAGGAGTACATGTACTCCACCGACAGCCCGGCCTGTTCGATGATGGACAGCAGCTCGCACAGCCCCAGCGGGCGGTCCGGCACGGCGGCGCAGATGACGTGGTTGACCCTGGCGATGTAGCCGTTCTGCTTCAGAAGCGCCACGGCGGGGTCGATCTGCTCCGAATGCACGATCAGCCGGACGATGCCGAAGTTCTGGGTGTCGGCGAGGGACAGCGCCAGCAAGTCGACGCCCCCCTTGCCCAACAGCTCCGTCATCTCCCGCAGGGAGCCGGGGGTGTTTTCGAGGAATACGGAAATCTGCTTGATGAACATATTCAATTCCTCCCTTACAGCTTGCGGTTGTCGATCACGCGCTTGGCCTTGCCTTCGCTGCGCGGGATGGACTTCGGCGCGACCAGCTTGACGTTGGTGGCGATGCCCACCACGGACTTGATCTGGCCGGTGATGTACTTGCGCACGCTCTCGATGTGGCTGACGGTGTCGGAGAACATGTCCTCCGTGAGCTCCACCCGCACCTCCAGCGTATCGGAGTTGTTCACGCGGTCCACGATGAGCATGTAGTGCGGGGCGACGCCCTCCGCGCCCACCAGCACGGATTCTATCTGGCTGGGGAACACGTTCACGCCGCGAATGACCAGCATGTCGTCGGTGCGGCCGGTGATGCGGCCCATGCGGGCCAGCGTGCGGCCGCAGGCGCACTTGTCGTCGGTGAGCGTGCAGATGTCGTGGGTGCGGTAGCGCATCATGGGCATGCCGGTCTTGGTGATGGTGGTGAACACCAATTCGCCGGGCATGCCGTAGGGCAGCTGCTCGCCGGTGGTGGGGTTGATGATCTCCGCGATCACCTGATCCTCGTTGATGTGCATGCCGTGCTTCTCCAGGCACTCGAAGGCCACGCCGGGGCCGGAGATCTCCGTGAGGCCGTAGATGTCGCAGGCGTCGATGCACAGCAGCTGCTCGATGCGCTGGCGCATCTCCTCGGTCCAGGGCTCCGCGCCGAAGCAGCCCGCCTTGAGTTTCAAATCCTTCTCCGGGTCGATGCCCATCTCGCGGATGGTCTCGCCCAGGTAGGTGGCGTAAGACGGGGTGCAGCACAGTATGGTCGCGCCCAGGTCCTTCATCATCATGATCTGCCGCTGGGTGTTGCCGCTGGACATGGGCACCACCATTGCGCCGATGCGGTTCGCGCCCTGATAGCCGCCGAAGCCGCCGGTGAACAGGCCCAGGCCGTAGGCCACCTGCACGATGTCCTCCTGCGTGCAGCCCGCGGCGGTCAGCGTGCGGGCCATCATCTCGGACCACACCTCGATGTCGTTCTGGGTGTAGCCGGACACGATGGGTTTGCCGGTGGTGCCGGAGGAGCCGTGGATGCGCACGATGTCCTTCTTGGGGCTCGCCAGCAGGTCGAAGGGATAGTAGTCCCGCAGGTCGGTCTTCTCCATGAAGGGCAGGTATTTCAGATCGTCGATGCTCCGGATGTCCTCGGGCTTCACCCCTGCCGCGTCCATGCGCGCGCGGTACACCGGCACGTTGTCGTACTCCAGCTTGACCGTCTTTTTGAGCCGCTCGCCCTGCAATTCGCGAAGCTGCTCGCGGTCCATGCACTCCATCGCCGGATTGTAGATCCGGTGCTCTCTCTTCCTCATGTGATCATACCCTTTCGGCAGCGTTTGGATCATTATAGCACATCCCACGCCCGCTTTGTATGGCTTTTCTTTGTTAAAGCGTTAAAATATATTGAATTTGGGTGATTAGTTTATTCAGGTCGTCACCCCTACTCCCTCATCATCACGACTCCACCTGCTCCGCCACGAGCTGGTCCGCGCCGTAGATCCTGCGCAGCCTGGGCTTTTCGATCTTGCCGGTGGGGTTGCGGGGCACTTCCGCGAATATGATCTTGCGCGGGCGCTTGTAGCGGGGCATGCCCTTGCAGAACTCCTCGATGTCCGCCTCGGTCGTGTTTGAGCCGGGCTTCAATTCGATGATGGCCGCGGCGATCTCGCCCAGGCGGGGGTGCGGTATGCCGATGACGGCCACGTCCTTGATGTCGGGATGGGCGCGCAGGAAGTCCTCGATCTGCACCGGATACAGGTTCTCGCCGCCGGTGATGATGACGTCCTTCTTGCGGTCCACGAGGTAGATGAAGCCGTCCTCGTCGCGCATGGCCATGTCGCCGGTCCACAGCCAGTCGCCGTGGAGCACCTCGGCGGTGGCCTTGGGGTCCTTGTAGTAGCAGGTCATGACGCCGGGGCCCTTCACGGCCAGCTCGCCGACCTGGCCCTGAGGCACGTCGTTGCCCTGCTCGTCGACGATGCGGGTCTGCCAGCCGTAGCCGGGGATGCCGATGGCGCCGACCTTGTCGATGTTCTCCACGCCCAGGTGCACGCAGCCGGGGCCGATGGACTCGGACAGGCCGTAGTTGGTGTCGTACTGGTGGTTCGGGAACTTCTCCTTCCAGCGGCGGATGAGGCTCCTGGGTACGGGCTGCGCGCCGATGTGCATCAGCCGCCAGGCGGACAGGTCGTAGTCGTCCAGGTTGATCTCGCCGCGGTCGATGGCGTCCAGTATGTCCTGCGCCCACGGCACCAGCAGCCACACGATGGTGCACTTCTCCTCGGCAGCGGTCTTGATGATGGTCAGGGGCTTGACGCCCTTTAAGAGCACGCCCTTGCCGCCCACCAGGAAGGAGCCGAACCAGTGCATCTTCGCGCCGGTGTGGTAAAGCGGCGGGATGCACAGAAACACGTCCCTGTGGGTCTGGCCGTGGTGCTTCTGCTCGGTGCGGCAGGCGTGCATCAGGCTTTCGTGGTTGTGCAGTATGGCCTTGGGGAAGCCCGTGGTGCCGGAGGAGAAGTAGATGGCCGCGTCGTCTTCGTCGGTCAGCGGCACGTCGTTGTACACGCTGGACTCGTTGGCGGCCAGGTGCAGGAAGTTCTCGGCGAAGGTCGGGCAGTTGTCGCCCACGTAGAACAGCAGCTTCACGCGGGGCATGTTGTCGATGCTCTCCTCCACGCGGCCGATGAACTCCGGCCCGAAGAACAGCGCGTCCACGTCGGCCAGGTTGGCGCAGTACTGTATCTCGTCGGCGGAATAGCGGTAGTTCATGGGCACCACCAGCGCGCCGGTTTTGAGGATGCCGAAGTAGATGGGCAGCCACTCCAGGCAGTTCATCAGCAGTATGGCCACCTTGTCGCCCTTTTTGATGCCGCGGCGGGTGAGCAGGTTGGCGCAGCGGTTGGCCTTCTCATTGAAGACGGTCCACGTGATCTCCCGGCGGAACTCCTCGGAGGCGCCGCGCTCGATCAGCTCGTACTCCTTCCAGGTGACCCGGCGATCCTCCCGCACCTCGGGGTTGATCTCCACCAGCGCGATCTCGGGGCCGTATTTGCGGGCGTTCTGTTTCAGTATCTCGGTAATAGGCATAATCTCATTCCTCCATATAAAAACATCCTCCGCTGTATGCAGAGGACGTTACATATCAACCAACTCCGGCAGCCTTGCACCTTCCGGCTCCTATTTATGATAGCATCCCCGACAGCACGGGTCAAGTTAAATCGTGATTAACGCGCCGGGCTGCCTTCCACGCCTTGATCTGCTTTAAGCGCTCGCCGAATTTCGCCTCGACACCCTGGTCGGTGGGCACGTAGTACTCCCGCCCCTCCAGCGAATCCGGCAGGCACTGCATGTCGGTGAGCTTCTCGGCGGTGTCGTGGGCGTACTGATACCCCTTGCCGTAGCCCTCGTTGCGCATGAGCTGGGTGACGCCGTTTCGTATGTTCAGCGGCACGGGCTCGCTGAGCTGCTTGAGCGCATCCTGCTTCGCGGCCATATAGGCGGTCTCCATGGCGTTGGACTTGGGGGCCAGCGACAGGTACACCACGGCCTCGGTCAGGTGCACGGTGCACTCCGGCATGCCGATGTAGTGGCACGCCTGGTAGGCCGCCACCGCAATTTGAAGCGCCCTCGGGTCGGCCAGGCCCACGTCCTCGCTGGCGAAGCGGGTCACGCGCCGGGCGACGTAGAGCGGGTCCTCCCCTGCCTCCAGCATCCGTGCCAGCCAGTACACGGCGGCATCGGGGTCGGAATTGCGCATGGACTTGTGCAGCGCGGAGATGATGTTGTAGTGCTCCTCGCCGTTCCGGTCGTACATGAGCGACTTGCGCTGGGTGCACTGTTCCACCGTTTCGGGCGTCACCGAGGTGCGCTCGCCGTCGAAATCGCCGTTCAGGACCGCCATCTCCAGTATGGACAGCGCCGTGCGGGCGTCGCCGTTGGCAAAGCGCGCGATCATTAAGAGGGCCTCGTCGCCGATGTCGATGTCCTGTCCGCCCAGCCCCTCGGGGCGCTTCAGCGCCCGCCTGAGGAGCTCGAGAATGTCCTCCTCCGTGAGCCCCTTCAGCACGAACACCCGGCAGCGGGATAAAAGCGCGCTGTTGACCTCAAAGGAGGGGTTCTCGGTGGTCGCGCCGATCAGCACGATGCTGCCCTTCTCCACGAAGGGCAGAAAGGCGTCCTGCTGGGCCTTGTTGAAGCGGTGGATCTCGTCGACAAACACGATGGTCCGCTCCCCCAGCGCCCGGTTCTGCTCCGCCTTCTGCATCACGGCGCGAATCTCCCGGATGCCGCTGGTGACGGCGGAAAATTCAATGAAGCTGGATTTTGTGGTGCGCGCGATGACGTGGGCCAGCGTGGTCTTCCCCACCCCCGGCGGGCCCCAGAAGATCATCGACGACACGCCGTCGGATTCGATGATGCGCCGGAGGATCTTTCCCGGCCCGATCAGGTGGCGCTGGCCCACGATGTCGTCCAGCGTCGCGGGCCGGAGCCGCGCCGCGAGAGGCTGGGGCGTCTCGCGCTCAAAAAAGGATACCTGTCCGTCCATCCGTTTATTTTTCCTCGATCGGGGAGAAGGGAAGCTGGTTGGAGCCGTCCTGCCACAGGCGCTCGATGTTGTAGTACTGCCGCTCCTCCGGGTGGAAGATGTGCACGATCACGTGGGCGTAGTCCAGCACGATCCACTTTGCGGAGCTGCCGCCCTCCTTGCGCCGGGGCAGTATGTCCATCTCGGCCAGATGGTCCTCCAGATCCTCCGCCAGCGTATGCACGGCCTGCACGTTTCGGCCGCTGCACACCACGAAGAAATCGGTGATGGAGGTCAGGTGGCCCACCTCAAGGATCTGAATGTCGATTGCGCCCTTGTTGTCCAGCACTTCCGCGATTTTGTTTGCCAATTCCCTGGGTTCCATCATTGCGCTTCGCCTCCTGTTGTCAATGCGATCGTCTTGGGGTGCGGCTGTTGGCCGCGGGAGATGAGATAGTCGTTGGAGAGTTTTGCACTCAGGCGCATGGCCGCGAAGATGTCCGTCTCCGCCAGCGCCCGCACCTGATCGAGCCCCGGAAAGCGCCTGCGCCCGGGCTCGATGAAGTCAGAAACGTAGATCAGCGCGTCCAGCGGGGTCATGTCCGCGCCGCCGAGGGTGTGGCGGCGGATGGCCTGCAATACCTCCGGGTCCCTGACGCCGTAGTCCCGCCGCGCCAGCACCATGCCCGCGGGGGCGTGCAGCACCGGCTCGGCGTCGAGCTCCTGATCGTCGGTGTCCGGCACGTTTTCCTCGACCAGCCGGCGCATCTCCCCGTAGGGCAGCGACTTGGCGCAGTCGTGCAAAAGCGCCGCCAGCCGCGCCTTTCCGGGGCTGACGCCGAACCGTTCGGCCAGCCGAAGGGCCGTGTCCGCCACGCCGAGGGTGTGGTGCCAGCGGTGCAGGGAGATGGTCTTTTTAAGCCGCTCCAGTATCTCCGCCTCGGTGTATTCGCAGAGATACAGTCCCTTCTCACGGATGTAGGCGGCCACCTTTTCGGGCACGAGGCCGCCGATGTCCTCCCCGGCGGCGGCCTTCCGACGCACCAGCCCGGAGGAGATGTCCGGGCACTCGGCGCTCAGGGATTCCATGTTCAGCCCGGGGACTTCCGGCAGCGCGCCGGAACCGGGGCGGTCGATCACCACGAAGGACGCAAGCGCCGCGATATCGCCGATGTCACGCCACTTGGGCAGCGTCTCCGCCGCGTCCCTGCCGAGGATGTACCAGTATTCATCCTCAGGATGCTCCCTTTTCAGCGCCCGAAGGGTGTCGACGGTGTAGGTCGCGCCGGGGCGGCTGATCTCCGCGTCGCAGGGCTTAAGGCCGGGCCGGTCCGCGCAGGCCAGCGCCACCATCCGCATGCGGTCCTCGCGGCTCGCGTGCACGCGCTTGTAGGGCGGCTCCCCCGAGGGCAGCATCAGCACATGGTCCAGCCCGAGGCGCTCGAGCGCCGCCTCCGCGGCGGCGAGGTGCCCCAGGTGGATCGGGTCGAACGCGCCTCCCAGTATGCCGATCCTCATGCCGCACGCACCTCCCGAATCCGCTTTCGATCCATACTGTGTTATCAGTATAACATAATTTTTCCATTTAATCTACTCCCCTTTTGACTTTTCATGAAAAGTTGATTGATCGACCATCGGAAAACCGCTATAATAGACGTTAGCGAGGTGTGAATCGACATGTTTGTGGCGTCTGATTGGAAGGATTACGAGGTGATCGACACCGGCGACGGCGAGAAGCTGGAGCGCTGGCGCGACGTGATATTGCGGCGGCCCGACCCGCAGGCCATCTGGCCGAAGCAGCGCCCCGCGCTGTGGGACGGGGCTGACGCCTGGTACCACCGCTCCACGAAGGGCGGCGGCGAGTGGGAGTTCTTCAAAAAGCTGCCGGAGCGCTGGACGGTGCGCTACAAGGGGCTGTCCTTCTACGTGCGGCCCACGGGCTTCAAGCACACGGGCTTGTTCCCGGAGCAGGCGGTCAACTGGGACTGGATGGCGGGGCTGATCCAATCCGCCGACCGCCCGGTGAAGGTGCTCAACCTGTTCGGCTACACCGGCGGGGCCACGTGCGCCTGCGCGCTGGCCGGGGCGAAGGTCACCCACGTGGACGCCGCCAAGGGCATGGTGCAGTGGGCCGGGGAGAACCGCAGGCTCTCGGGCGTCGACGAGACGTCCGTGCGCTGGATCGTCGACGACGCGCTCAAGTTCGTGCAGCGCGAGGCCCGGCGGGGCAATACCTACCAGGGCATACTGATGGACCCGCCCAGCTACGGCCGCGGCCCCGGCGGCGAGGTGTGGAAGCTGGAAAACGAGCTGTACGGGCTGGTGTCCGCCTGCGAAAAGGTGCTCGCGGACGACGCGCTGTTCATGCTGATCAACAGCTACACCACCGGCCTCCAGCCCGCGGTATTAAACAACATGCTGACCATGACCGCCGAGCGCCACCGCGGCGGATACGTCGAAGCCGACGAGATCGTCCTCCCCGTCACCGAGGGCGGCGTGCTGCCGTGCGGAGCGGCGGGACGGTGGGTGAAACGCTGAGGGTGCGGGACAGACGAGGAGAGATAGGAATTAGGAATTAGGAGTTAGGAATGGCGGTGCAAATCCTTCGGATTTGTTTGATTAGACATAAGATCATCGAATGCACATTATCCGTAACCCTTTATCAAAAGAAATCCGAAGGATTTCATCCTGAATTCCTAATTCCCAATTCCCAATTCCCAATTCCCAATTCCTAATTCCTAATTATAAATGCTATGAACCACAAAACTCTTCCAAGCAACTACCGCTACTTCACTACCCTCGACTTCACCCGCAACCGCAGGCAGATCATGGCGGTATTGAAGCTGGCCATCGCGCTGACGGTTGTGCCGCTGGTCATTGGCGCGGCGGTCACGGTCATGCGGCCGGAGGTGCTCGGGTTTGTGAAGGACTGGCGGCTATGGGTGGCGATGTTCGCGATGCTCGTGGCGTACATACCGCTTCACGAGCTGACCCACGGCGCGGCGATGCTCGCGCTGTCGGGGGTGAAGCCCACCTTCGGGCTGAAGCTCCCCTACGCCTACGCCGGGAGCACGGCGTGGTTTGACCGCACATCCCACGTGATCACCGCCGTCGCACCGCTGGTCGTGTGGGGCGTAACGCTGCAAATACTGATATTCACATTGTCGCCGCGCTGGTTCTGGCCGCTCTGGATCGTGCAGATCTCCAACCTGTCCGGCTCGGCGGGCGATATCTACTGCGCGTGGGTGCTGATGAAGATGGACGGCGAATTGCTGATCCAGGACACGGGCACCCGCATGCGCGTCATGAGGTACGTTGAAAAATGATACTGTTGACCCTGCAAAGCATTAACAAGTCTTTCGTGATGAACGAGGTGCTCCGGGACGTGAGCCTCACCCTCCAGGCCGGGTCGCGCATGGGGCTGGTGGGCGTAAACGGTAGCGGCAAGTCCACGCTGTTTCGCATCATCTCGGGCGACATGGCACCGGACAGCGGCACGGTCTCGCTGGTGAAGGGCACCCGCGTGGGCGTGCTGACCCAGGACGCGGACATACAGTCCGACCTCACCATCCAGCAGGAGCTGGAGCGGGTGTTCGAGCCGGTGCGCGAGATGGAGCGCCGGCTGCGGACCATGGAGCGCGAGATGGAGGCCGCCCACAGCGATCCCGACGCCTTCCGCCAGCTCTCCAACGCCTATGAGCGCCTGACGGACCGCTTCGAGGCCGCGGGCGGCTACGAGTGGCCCAGCCGCATACAGGGCGTGCTGGCCGGCCTGGGCTTTGCCCGCGGGCGCGAGACCCAGCCCGCGAACCTGCTCTCCGGCGGCGAGAAGACCCGGCTTTGCCTGGCCCGGCTGCTGCTCACGCAGCCGGAGCTTCTGATGCTGGACGAACCCACCAACCACCTGGACCTGGCCTCCACCCAGTGGCTGGAGGAGACCCTCAAAAAGTACCGCGGCACGGTGATGGTCATCAGCCACGACCGCTACTTCTTAAACGCCGTGTGCGACTGCATGGCGGAGCTCTCCATGCGCCGCCTCACCCAGTACGAGGGCAACTACGACCGCTTCGCCGTCCAGCGCCAGGCCAACCTGGAGCGGCAGCTCAAGGAGTACAAGCTGCAGCAGGCCGAGATCGCCCGGCAGGAGGCCATCATCGCCCGCTACCGCATGTACAACCGGGAGAAGTCCATCAAGCTGGCCGAGAGCCGGGAGAAGCGGCTGGAGAAGCTGGAGCGGGTCGAGAAGCCCGTCAACGAGCAGAAGGTGCGCTTCAACTTCAAGGCCCGGCGGCGCACCGGCGACGACGTGCTGATGGTGAAGGACCTCTCCAAGGGCTTCGAGGGCCGCACGCTGTTTGAGGGCTTCGGGCTGCACATCCGCGCCGGGGACCGGGTGGCTGTCATCGGCCCCAACGGCGTGGGCAAGTCCACGCTTCTGAACATCATCGCGGGCAGGCTCAATCCCGACCGCGGCCAGGTGATCTTCGGCAGCAACGTCGACATCGGCTACTACGACCAGCAGCAGGCCCAGCTCCACCCGGACAAGGACGTGCTGAGCGAGCTGTGGGACGACTTCCCCCGCCTGGAGATGGACCGCATTCGCGGCGTGCTGGCGCTCTTCCTGCTGACCGGCGACGACGTCTACCAGAAGGTCGGCACCCTCTCCGGCGGCGAGCGCGGGCGCGTGGCGCTGGCGAAGCTGATGCTCCGGCAGGACAACCTGCTCCTTTTGGACGAGCCTACCAATCACCTGGACATGGACAGCCGCGAGGTGCTGGAGGCGGCGCTCGACGATTTTGACGGCACGCTTTTGACCGTCAGTCACGACCGCTACTTCATCAACAAGGTGGCCGACCGCGTCGTCGAGATGACCCCCGAAGGCGTTAAGGAATACCTGGGCAACTACGACGACTACTTGGAGAAAAAGCGGCAGGAGCAGACCGGCGCGGACGAGGCCGACCGCACCGGCATGACCCGCACGCAGATGGACCGGGAGAAGCGCGTGCTGCGCCTTCAAAAGGAGTCGGCGAAGGCGCTCAAACAGCGGCACGCGAAGGTCGAGGCCGACATCGCCGCCACCGAGGACCTCATCGCCGAGCTGGAGGGTCAGATGGGACTTCCCGAGGTGTATTCCAACCCCGCCGAATCCGCCCGCGTGGCGCGGGAGCACAGGGCCGCTGGGGAGCGCCTCGAGCAGCTCTATGAGGAATGGGAGGCGCTCAGCGAGGCCGTGTCGGCGCTGTGAATATTGCCCGGAGGACAACACACACTTTACCTTAAATCAGGAAAAAACTGTGAAAACACGGTTGCGTTTTGAGGGAAACCGTGCTATAATACTTTAGCATATTGTGAGTTACAACTGATCTGGGGCGATTGGACGCGCCGCAGGTCACATGAGCTTGAGGAGGATGTTTCATGACCGCACTGTCCATTATTGTTGATATTGTTCTCATTCTGATTTCCATCGTGCTGATCGTCGTTGTGCTGATGCAGCAGGGCCAGCGCCAGGGCCTGGGCGCGATCGGCGGCGGCGCCGAAACCTTCTTTGGCAAGAACAAGGCCAGGAGTATGGACGGCAAGCTGCAGCGCATCACCCGCATCGCTGTGGTCGTGTTTGTGGTGCTGGCCATCGTCGCCACCATCATCACCTCCCACAACCTGTCCAACGCCAAGAAGGTCGCCGCGCAGGAGATCGCCGAGGAGGCCGCCGCTGAAGTGACCGAGGGCGCCGAGGAAGCCGCCGCCGAGGTCGAGGAGACCGCTGAGGAAACCGCCGCCGAGGTTGAGGAGACCGCCGAGGAAGCCGCTGCCGAGGTTGAGGAGACCGCTGAGGAAGCCGCCGCCGAGGTCAAGGAAACCGCTGAGGAAGCCACCGCCGAGGTCGAAGAGGCCGCCGAGGAGACCAAGGAGGCCGCCGCGGCTGTCGAGGAGAAGGCCGAGGAGACCGTCGCCGAGACCGAAGCCAAGGTTGAGGAAAAGGCCGAGGAAGCCACCGAGACCGAAGCCAAGGTCGAGGAAAAAGCCGAGGAGGCCGTCGAGGAGACCAAGGCCGAGGCCGGGGAAGCCGTCGAGGAGACCAAGGAGGCCACCGAGGGCTGAGCCCGATATAATCGCAAACAACAACGCCGGTTCGCTTTGAACCGGCGTTGTTGTTTGCGTTGACTTACATCTTCCCTCGTTGTATAATGAATACAGAACGAAAATGATCGAAGGTGAAACCATGCGACACAGCGAAGACGCCCATTGGCGCGTCATATACATCGCCCGGGACGAGCGACAGGCGCAGGTCATCGAGGATCTGTTGCGCGATGGCGACTTCATGGTGGATCGCAGGCGTCCCGAAGCGGACGAGGCGCGCATCGACGACATCGAGATCAAGGCGCTGTCCGCCGAGGCGGAGGAGGCGCGGCTCTATCTGATGGAAAAGGGCTACTGACACAGGGCGATGGAGAACATTGAGATCACGGGCATCGGCTCGGAATTGCAGGGCGTCGGCCGGCTTTCGGACGGCAGGGCGGTCTTTGTGCCGGGTGCGATTCCCGGCGAGAGGGTTGACATCGAAATAATCCGCGACAGGGGACGCTTTTGTGAAGCGTCCCTTGTCGGAGTGACCCGCCCGTCCCCGGACCGCGTCGCCCCGGATTGTCCCTTCGCCGGGCGGTGCGGCGGCTGCCAGGGGCGGCACATGCGCTATGCACGGACCCTCGCGCTCAAGCGGCAGACGGTGGTCGACGCCCTGACGCGCATCGGCGATCTTACGGACCCCGACGTCATGGAGACCCTGGGCTGTGGCGATCCCGACCGCACCCGCAACAAGGCCGAGTACCCCATGGCCTTTCAGGACGGCCGCGTGGTCGTCGGAGCCTTCGAGCGCGGCGGCGGCAGCATCGTGCCGCTGGACGACTGCCTGCTCCAGGCCCCCGAGAGCGTCGCGGTGCTCCGCGAGGTCGCCGCGCGGCTCAACGGCTGGCCCTTCGCGCAGCACCTGAAATACCTCGTCACCCGCGTCAACCACCGGAGCGAAACCATGGCCATACTCTGCGGGGACGCGCCCGTCGCTTCTGAGATCGGAAAGCTCTCCCCCGCCCTGCCCCGGGTCGCCTCGCTCTGGTACTGCCAGCTGAACCGACGCTATACCCACGCGCTGGACGGGCGGTGCACGTTGATCTCCGGCGACGCCACGCTGACGGAGCGCCTGTTCGACCTCGACTTCAAGCTCTCGCCACAGTCCTTCTTCCAGGTCAACCGGCGGCAGACCGAGGCGCTCTATCAACGGGCGCTGGAGGCCGCGGGCGTCAGGCCGGGGTGCGGGCTCAGGCTGCTGGACGCCTACTGCGGCGCGGGCACCATCACGCTGTCCGCCGCGCGATATGTCGCCTCCGCCGTGGGCATCGAGATCGTGCCGCCCGCCATCGAGAACGCGCGGCGCAACGCGGAGATCAATCATATCGAAAACGTGCGCTTCCTGTGCGGCGACGCGGCCCGGGAGATCCCGGCGCTGCTCTCGCGCGGCGAGCGCTTCGACACCGCTATACTAGACCCGCCCCGCAAGGGCGCGGACGCCGACCTGCTGCGGGCCCTCGCCCGCGCCCGCATCCCCACGGTCAGCTACGTCTCCTGTAACCCCGCCACCCTCGCCCGCGACGTAAAGGCGCTGTGCCAGATGGGCTACGCCTTCCAACGGGCCCAACCCGTGGACATGTTCCCCTGGACGGGACACGTTGAGACTGTCTGTTTACTAACACATAAGGGCTGAAAAGCGCCGCGAAACGCCTGAAATCAAGGGCTTTCCGTCACCGGGCCGGGTGCGCTCCGGGTGATGGGAGCCTTCCTTTTATTCTCTTTGGAAACATATCCAACCTCCCGGCAGGAGCAGGGTTGTGGCTCCGATTTTACTATTTCGTGAAACGAGTCAATGATTTTACTTTTTCGGTGAAAACGAGTCAACGATTTTACTATTTTGGGTAGGTTGTGGCTATGATTTTACTGACGGGCAGACAGAAAGCGGCGGCACCGGAGTGATCAGTTCCGATGCCGCCTTTTTTGCCTTAGCCGTTGTTCTTACGATATTCCTTGCCGATAGCCTTGGCTCTGGCGATCAGCTGGTAGACGCGAGGTTCCGAGATTTTCAGCTCTGCAGCGATTTCCCTGACGGTATAACCCTGCAGAATCTTCATCTCGAACGCTCTTGCAATACGGGTGTCTTCAGCATCCATCATTGCCTTGATGCTTTCGTATTCCAGCTTTGCCGTAACCTGCTCATCAACAGGAGCGCTTCCGACAGGCTCATAACCAGTTTCAACGAGTCCGTCCCAACTGATGATGGGGGCCTGCTTCTTGTCCTTGTAAGGGCATGTAGCGCAGGAGACGGTGTCCGGGCATTTGATGAACGCCTTTCTTTTTCCAGGGATCATGCATCTGACACTGGCATAGCCGCGAGAATGCTGGGTATCCAGATAGCTCCACTGAAACTCAGCAAAGGCACGATTCTCTGTTTTGAAAAAGTACACCGTCACCTTTTCGCTGCCGTAGAAGTTGAGCGTCCGGCAATCATCCCAAGTGATGCCATAGTTGTCAAGGTCCGCCTGATCCTTAATCTCGATCGGTGCGTCATACAGGATTTCTCCATTCGCACCGATGCTGGTGTTGTGCTTGAATTCGGCCTCAAGCTGAGCCTTCTGCATTTTTGCCATTTAGATTGTCCTCCGTTCGGAATTGCGAAACGGAGACAACCTATGTGGCTCGCCAGTTTTTTCATTTGGTCACCTCGTGGGGATGTCCCCGTTTCTCGAAGGTGACCAGCAGACTGCGTTGCTGGCTTCCTTGTTTATTGTCTTCTCCCTTCACCTTGGCAGCAGTACTCCCTCACAGCCCGTCGACTGACTGATTGGTACCTCAGATCCGGTCCGGCTCTTTCGTGTCCTGCCGGTGGACAAATCCCAATTGACGAATCACTCAAATTTCTCAGAATCTGAACACAATTTTTCTTGTTTGCTTGTTTAATCTGTGATACAATGTAATTTGGCTTATTGTGTCTGTGCTGAAAGACCGAACTTTCATCAATTGGTAGCGATTGGAGGCATTAACCTCCTCACATTTGCTATCCTAAAGTACATAAGGCTTAGGTCAATCGGACATAGGAGTTGTTAATGAGTTGTTAGAGTTGTTAAGGGTTTTTTTGAAAGGATGCTGTAAAAATGGGCATGTCGAGTGAACACCCTCGTCTGTGTGGTGGGACATTCTTTATATTGCTGACTCGGGCAATGAAAAAACATGGCCGCGCTCGGGATGGCCATGGCGGTTCACAGACTGGAATCACAGAGGCAAATCTACTGAAAGACCTAATCCGGGTTTTCTATCCCTCATATCCTGATCTTGCAAAGTCAACAGAGAAGTCGAATGCAACACGTTATAAACAAGGTAAAAATCTTGGTGCTGGATTTCCAAATGATGATTCTGTCGCGCTTGGCAAGTTCGATAACAGCATTAAAAATGAGTATAAAAAAATGCTCATTCCTATGAATGAGCTGGTCGATAAATATATTGATGTTGATACGTATGGGACGTGGCTGGTGAAAGCTCTTCTTCAATTGATTGAGGAAGACAGCACCATTCCGGAGGATGCTTATTTTTATATCAATACGACAGAGGTCAAGAAAGAGAATCTTGACTATGTGGATGCGTTTGTGCTTCCAGCGTTCCTCCTTGGCGTATGGCATTATGTCTTAATGAAGGTACGCGACAACACTGTCGGTCAGCGGACATACCTGGAATGGTTCCCGGATGCTCAAACGGTTAGTTCTGGTAGCCCCCATGAATTTGTTAGCAGTATTGGAACGAGCGCAGAAAAGCATATATCTGTAACGTATAAAGTTGAAGCTGAGAAAGAAGAACCTATTCCCGAGACTGGAATATCATACGGAGTCGTTCTGTCGCACGAATACAAAGATTATCTTGAAAGCGCACGGGGAAAATACACAAAGATAAAAACAATCTTGCATGAAGAGTTAAAGCCGTTTCGTAGTTTTTACGTATGCAACGGTTTAACTCGACGTATGACTGCACAGGACAATCCCACCCTTGAGCAGATGAAACGTCGTTACATCGATGTTCCAACAGCTGAGAATCTTGCTGAACACTCTAATTTCATTGTAATCGTAGGAACTGGCGGCTTAGGAAAATCGATGATGATGCAGCATCTTATGCTCGACACGATGGACCGTTGTGATGAAATAGGCAGAATTCCCATCTATATTTATCTTAAGGACTATACGAGTTCTAATAGGGAAATATCTGAATTTGTCTTTGACCAGTTTAAAGGCAGATACCCACAACTGGATAGAGAAATTTTTAATCGGGATCTCACGAACGGAAGATATGTTTTGTTGTTCGATGGGATGGATGAGATTAATTCTTCATATAGAGGACAATTTGAGACGAGGTTTGACTTGTTTGCGGATGCCAATTCCAAAAACTTAATGATTATCTCATCACGTCCTTTTTCTGATTTCCTCAATTTAAAGAGATTTTCAGTGATGATGCTCCGACCTTTCACAAAAGATAAAGCCCTGGAGCTAATCGATAAATTGGAATTCCGTCAGGATGAGCCGGAGTTAAAACAGAACTTTAGAAACGATCTGGATAATTATCTCTTTGATTCCCACAGAGAGTTTGCTCAGAACCCACTGCTATTAACTTTTATGCTCATGACCTATGAGCGTTTCGGGCCAGTATCTACTCAGAGGCATGCCTTTTATTCTGACGTCTATGATTTGTTGGCAAAACGCCATGACGCTACCAAGGTTGGCTACAGCCGGAAAATGAAAACCGGATTATCTCCGGAAAGGTTAAAAGAAATATTCGCGGCCTTTTGTGCCAGTACATACCAGAAACAGGCTTATTCATTCTCTGAAGCTGAAATGGAAGATGAGTTTAGAGAAATCCTCATGATGTCCAGAAACGAGAATGAGCGAGAAATACCGCCTTCTGCATTTATTGAAGACTACACCAATGGGGTGTGCTTAATGTATAAGGATGGAGAAAAATATTTCTTTATGCACCGTTCTTTTCAGGAGTATTTTTGCGCCCTGGCTTTTTCTAAGCAGCTGGATGAAAACCTGCCTGCGATAGGAGATTTTTTTGAGAGCAACGACCGTAGAAAGAAATATAGATCTCGGTATGACCTGTTGAGATTACGCGGAGATCAAACGTTTGATATGCTTTACGACATGATCTCTGATCGTGTTGAAAAGTTTATTCTGCTTCCCTATCTTACAGACCTTTATCACGAATGTGACACTAATGACGGTTTTTGGACTTTTATGCAAAAAATCTACCCTTGGTATAGATATGAGGTCGGTGAAGTAGACGGGTATAGTATTACTACCTCATCCTCTTTCCTATATAGCTTTATCGTCTCACATTTTAAGCTCGAGCATAGAATGATCGGGTTTAGAAGGAATATGCCCTTCTATGAGGAGTTTGTTGTCGACCGATTTGCGGAAGTTACTATTGAAGACGATGAGGGAAACAGAGAAACCACAGTTGTTGATATTGATGCATTGTCATCTGGAATAAGAAGTTCAGATCCTGATATTGTCGGGTGGTCTCTTTCTGTAGACGTTAGCGAGGTTTGGTCGAACCCAGAAGACTATAAAGAGTTGATTGAGACTATGGAACGGGAAGATTTCCCTTATATGAGGGAATACGTTGAAGTAAGACAATTGATGGAAAAACTCCAGGCTTCTGCAAGCAAAAAGTACACAAATCTTATAACGATAATATAATTGCAATGTGCAGAATTCTGATTTAAATTACGAGGGTGCTACCTGTAGTGGCAGCCGGAAAGGAGTGATGGTCAATGGCCGAAAAACAAGTGAAATCAAGGCAGCGAGTAGCTGACCACGGCGAAGTGTTTACAGCCGAGCGTGAAGTCAAAGCTATGTGCGATCTTGTGGCCGATGAGTGCCTTCGGATTGACTCACGCTTTCTGGAACCGGCCTGCGGTGATGGGAATTTTTTAGCAGAGATACTTAACCGGAAGTTGGATGTGGTTACCCGAAGATATAAAAAGAGCCCGTATGATTTCGAGCGAAATGCCCTGCTTGCGCTGGGAAGCCTATATGGTGTCGAGCTTTTACAAGACAACGCAGTGTCCTGCAGAGATCGATTGTTTACGCTTTGGAATGAACGGTATGAAAAGGCCATAAAAAAGAAGGACCGAAACGAAGAGGTCAAAGAGTCCGCTCGGTATATTCTTGAGAAGAACATCATCTGCGGAAACGCGCTGACTCTTCACGAGGTCGATGAGAATGGTGAGGACACCGGCATTCCGATTATTTTCAGCCAATGGGCATTTGCAACGGGGCCGATGATGAAGCGCGAAGACTACGCCTTTGAGGAGCTCCTTCATCAGGGTGAAGCAACAACCGCCAAAGAAGAACCTGTACAGATGAGCCTTGATCTGGTTTACGAGGATGAAAAACCAGACGACGAAGGAACGTTAATAAAAATCTATCCACCAATTCACTACAGGAGGTTAAAGGAATATGGCTGAAATAGGATTATTCGATCAGGTTTACAATCCAGACGTGCTTTCCTGTCTGGCGAACCTGTCCAACGATGAAGTGTTCACTCCTCCTGAAGTAGCAAACGCAATGCTCGATACGCTTCCGCAGGAACTATTCCGTAATCCGGATACGAAGTTCCTTGATCCTGCATGCAAATCTGGGATCTTTTTACGTGAGATTGCAAAAAGACTCATTGTAGGATTGGAGCCACAGTTTCCGGATTTGCAAGATCGGCTCGATCATATTTTTCATGAACAGTTATATGGTATTTCTATAACTGAGCTAACAAGCCTTCTATCAAGAAGAAGCCTGTATTGTTCTAAATATCCAAACAGTGAATTTTCTGTCACCAAGTTTGATAATGCGCAAGGAAACATTCGTTTTAAACGAGTCTTGCATCAATGGGACATAAATGGAAAATGCCAGTATTGCGGGATATCAAATAGAACTGTCCTGGGAGAAAGTGGACGTGGGGATGAATTAGAAACACATGCATACGAGTGGATTCATGTGGATTCTCCGGAGGATATTTACGGAATGAAGTTTGATGTGATTATAAGTAATCCGCCTTACCAGTTGAGCGATGGTGGAAACGCTGCAAGTGCATTACCGATTTATCAAAAATTTGTACAGCAGGCCAAAAAACTAATGCCACGCTTTTTGACGATGGTTATCCCGGCCAGATGGTTTATGGGAGGTCGAGGCTTGGACTCTTTTAGAGATGAGATGCTTCATGATGATCGGATACGGATTATCCACGATTATCCGAATGCATCGGATTGTTTTCCAGGTGTTGAAATAAAGGGTGGTGTCTGTTATTTTCTTTGGGACCGTGAGGATCGGGGCCTATGCGAAGTCTTTTCTCATAATGGAAAAGAAATGATTTCATCCAAGCGGGCTTTGCTGGAGCCGGATATGGACACATTCATAAGAAACGATGTGCAAATCTCAGTTTTGCAAAAAGTAAGAGCTGTTGACGCCTCATCACTTTCTGAATGGCTTAATGCCGGTAGATTTTTTGGATTTCATACCAGAATTGACTGGGATAGTTCTAAGAAAGCAGGAACCATTCAAACTGCAGACGGAAAATCTTTTATTCCAATGAAAGCTGCGCGTGATAACAGTAACAATGTTAAAGTATATATCCACGGTGGAGAATGCTGGGTTAAGCTACAAAATGTTCCTAAGAATCAAGAATATGTAGGACAGTATAAAGTATTGATTCCTCGTTCGGGAAATCCAGGAGGTTCTATAATTGGAAAGCCCAAGATTAGTGAGCCAAATTCCTGTAGTTCGAATACTTATGTTGTAGCTATCCCTCCGTCAGGAAGACTAACAGAGGCACAAGCTAATAATCTCATAACGTATTTAAAGACAAGATTTGTTAGGTTTTTAGTATCAACAAAAACGTCGACCCAAGATATGCCACCAAAGGCTTATGCATTTGTACCAGTTCAGGATTTTGAGAAGGTTTGGACTGATGCGGAGCTGTATAAAAAGTACGAACTAAGTGCTCATGAAATCGCGGGAATAGAAGAAGCAATTCCTGAGATGGAATAGGAGGATTCAGAATGGCAGAACAAGATTTCTTCCAACAGAGGCCAGAAGTAACTCCAACCATCTATGCTTACATGCTTCCTGGGGTTGCTTCCCATAAGGGATTTATTAAGGTTGGCTATACAGAGCGTGATGTTGAATCTCGTATTGCGGAACAAATGCACACCAGTGCAGTTCCGTATAAAATCGTCCTCACCGAATCTGCCATGCGCCCAGATGGAAGCTGCTTCTCGGATCATGATGTACATGCAGCTTTGAGAAAGAAGGGCTTCAAGCAGCTGAACGCTGGCGAGGATCGGAATGAGTGGTTTAACTGTTCTGTCGATGCTGTACGAGCTGCCATCATCGCTGTAAGAGATGGCTTTGCCAATATTGAAAATAGAACACAGTCCTTTAAAATGCGTCCAGAACAAACCGTGGCGGTTCAGAGAACCATCGCATATTTCCGAAAAGCAAAACGGGATGAACCGGACCGCGCACCTAAGTTTCTGTGGAATGCAAAGATGCGTTTTGGAAAGACCTTCGCTTCTTATGAGCTCGCTAAGAAGATGGGTTTTACCCGCGTGCTGGTCTTGACGTTCAAACCTGCTGTTGAATCTGCATGGATGGATGACTTGATGAGTCATGTTGATTTCGAAGGATGGCAGTTTGTTTCTAACAAGGATGCTCATAACCAGAAGATAAACATTGATCAGGCATTCATGCAAGCCGATCCAAAGCGCCCAATTGTCGTTTTCGGTTCTTTTCAAGACCTTCTTGGCACTAATGAGAATGGTGGAATTAAGGCAAAGAATGAGTTCATCCACACGACGAATTGGGATCTGGTTATCTTCGACGAGTATCACTTCGGCGCATGGCGCGAAAACGCCAAGAAGTTGTTTGATAATCCTGACGAAGAAGCCGAGGCAGATTTCGACCAAGAAAAATATAAGATGGACGAGGCCGACAACGCCTACAACGAAACGTTCCTCCCCATCACAACCGGTTATTATCTGTTCCTTTCAGGCACTCCTTTCAGAGCTATTAATTCTGGTGAGTTTATTGAGGATCAGATTTATAACTGGACATATTCAGATGAACAACGTGCAAAAACAGAATGGATTGGTTCTGGTAATCCGTATTTGTCTTTGCCCAGAATGGTTATGCTCACCTATCAGATTCCAGAGAGCATCCGGCAGATTGCTATGCAGGGTGAGTTCAATGAGTTTGATCTGAACGTGTTTTTCTCAGCGAAAGTTGCAAAAGGCCAGAAAATTGAGGAGTCTCGATTCACTTACGAAAATGAAGTAAACAAATGGGTCCAGCTAATTCGTGGTTCCTATCTCCCTTCAAATGTGGACGATATGAAGCTCGGCCAGGATCGTCGTCCTCCCATGCCATATTCTGATACCAGACTTTTGAACGTGCTGAATCACACTCTGTGGTTCCTTCCAAACGTAGCTGCCTGCTATGCTATGTATAATCTTCTCATGGAAGACAATTTTTTCAGAGGCTACAACGTTGTTGTATGCGCAGGTACGAAAGCCGGTATCGGCTTAGATGCGCTGCAGCCGGTTCAGAACGCTATGGGCAACCCTCTGGCAACTCGGACCATCACGCTCTCCTGTGGAAAGTTAACCACCGGGGTGACGGTAAAGCCGTGGACGGGTGTTTTCATGCTGCGCAATCTGAAAAGCCCGGAGACATATTTCCAGACTGCCTTCCGCGTGCAGTCTCCTTGGACAATTACTGACGAGCGTGGGAATCAGGAAATCATGAAGCAGGAATGCTATGTATTTGATTTTGCGCTCGATCGTGCTCTCCGGCAGATTTCCGACTACTCATGCCGTCTGAACGTGAATGAGGATAACCCAGAAAAGAAGGTCGCTGAATTTATCAGTTTCCTGCCAGTGCTGGCGTATGATGGATCAACCATGAAACAGATCAGCGCACAGGATGTTCTGGATATTGCTCTTGCCGGAACTTCTGCTACACTGCTCGCTCGGCGCTGGGAGTCTGCTCTGCTTGTCAACGTGGATAACGATACCCTGACAAGGCTGATGAATAACCCTGCCGCACTGGATGCTCTGATGAAGATTGAGGGCTTCCGTTCTCTGAATCAGGATATTGAGACCATCATCAATAAATCTGAAAAGGTCAAGAAAGCCAAAAAAGACGAAGAGAACCTCACAAAGAAACAGAAGAAGGAGCTCAGCGAAGAGGAAAAAGAATACAAGTCCCTCCGGAAGCAGATTCAGGAAAAGTTGATCAAATTCGCCACTCGCGTTCCGATCTTTATGTATTTGACGGATTACCGCGAGCGGACCCTGAAGGATGTCATCACGCAGTTGGAGCCAGGGCTCTTCAAAAAAGTGACCGGCCTCGACGTGAAGGATTTCGAGCTTCTTTGTACCATAGGAGTGTTCAATGCCAGTCTGATGAACGACGCCATCTTCAAGTTCAAACGCTATGAAGATGCGAGCTTGTCATACACAGGCATCGATAAGCATGAGGGCAAAGACGTCGGTGGCTGGGATACGGTTATTAAACGAGAGGAGTACCAGCAGCTCTTCTATAATCAACAGGCAACGATGGAATACACCATGCCTGTTTCCGAGCCTTCTGTTGTCAGGGAGCCTGCGGTAAGCTATGGTTCAAAATCAGAGACCAAGACCACTTCGCCGGTACAGCCAGTGATCAAACCAACATCCGGCTCTCCAGCTGCCAAGCCGCAGCAACGATCCGTTCTCGGGCAGTATGGAACATCTGCCGCATCGCCAGCTACGCCTAAGACACCAGAGCCTTCAGTTGCTGATACTCAGAAAGAGATTGATCGTTTGACCGCTCTTGTAAAAGAAGGCGTATCTGTACATCACAAGTCGTTCGGAGACGGGACCGTTGCCAATATTGATAAGGCTAAAAAGCATATCCGCGTCAAGTTTGCGGTCGGTGAAAAGAACTTCATTTTCCCTGATGCGTTCTTGAAAGGCTTCCTCAGCATACAATAAGATGAGGCTATGGTTGGACTATGAATAAAATCGATAAAACTGATACCCTAACAAAAATCCTGTCGCACCGGCGCTTTACTGTCGATGTCTTTCAGCGCGAATACCGCTGGGGCCGGAAGCAGATTGAACAGATGATCTCGGACTTTCAGGATACCTTTGAAGAGTTCTATGATCCGGACAATCATGATACGCCTCTGGAGGTCATGAACTACGGGTATTATTACATGGGCTGTATCATCTGCACAGGCGGATCTCCGAACAAAATCATAGACGGTCAGCAACGCCTCACGTCGTTGACACTTCTACTGATATATCTGAATATCTGGGAGAACTGCAAGGAGATCATCCTTGCGGCATGGGAGGCGATCAAGGGGATCGTTACCGGTGCGCTTGAGGCCATCAAGACCGGAATCTCTACGGCTTGGGAGGCCGTGAAGACCACGACCTCCACGGTATTTGAAGCGGTAAAAACCGTGATCACAACCGTATGGACGGCCATCAAGTCTGCGCTGGACCCGATCATCACCGGCATCAAAACGGCGGTGTCCACAGCATGGGAACTTTGATATCATCGATTCCCAGCTTAAGACCAATGCGGACGCAGCGCGGAATAAGCAGGACGCTCTGACCTTCGATGAAACACCGACCTCTGGAAGTAGGAATCCGGTCAGGAGCGGAGGCATTTATACTGCGCTGCAAGGGAAGCAGAACACATTGACTTTTGATGAATCTCCGATTTCCGGAAGCAGGAATCCGGTCAGGAGTGGAGGTGTTTATACGGCCCTGCAAGGGAAGCAGAACACGCTGACTTTCGATGAGGCTCCGATTTCCGGCAGTAGGAATCCGGTCAGGAGCGGCGGTATCCACAGCGCATTGCAGGGAAAACAGAATACGCTGACCTTCGATGAGGCTCCGGTCTCCGGAAGCAGAAACCCGGTCAGAAGCGGCGGCATCTATACCGCACTTTCTAACAAGCAGGATACGCTGACCTTTGACTCCGTTCCGGTTCAGCGCAGCACAAAGCCGGTCTATTCCGGAGGCATTTATTCTGCTTTGCAGGAGAAGCAGGATGACCTGACGCAGGTTCCGACCGTGCGCACCATCCGGGAAACGGACTACCTTTTCATCGAGAGAGGCGGCACGATCTATAAGATCCTCGCTTCCGAGGTGATCACACCATCCGGCGATGATGGGGACAATGTTGAAACAGAAGACGGCAATAACCTGCTCACCGAAAGCGGTGAAGAGCTGCTTGCCGACAATTAAAAAGGAGGAAGATCATGGGAGTAAAAATTAGTGAACTGCCCAGGACTCAGTCTGCGGGCCATTCCGACAATCTGGTGATCAACCATATGCTTCCTGTATGTATCATCCGACATACAAGGACTATAAAGGACAGATGGATGACCTGTTATGCGATCCGTCGACAAAAGTATTTGTATATGAAGAT
>CADASI010000006.1 GCA_902790525.1 uncultured Eubacteriales bacterium | reverse complement strand
GCGATCAGGGCAAGCGCGTCGTCGTGCGTCATTGGGTAAAAAGGGGTGTCGGGGGTACTCATGTGCCATATCCTCCTTTACTCGCCCTCGTAGGGCATAATGTAAAACTGGTCGTCGTAGACCGTCAGACCGATCTTTGCCAGGGCGCTGTCATAGTGCGCCCGCTGCGCCGCCAGGGCCGCGTTCATCGTGCCCAGCGAGACGAATGTGCTGTCGTCGATGTTGACGACCAGATCCCCGGTATTGTCCACGGCCAACACCAGATACAGGCCGAACGCGAAGTTGGGCGAGACGCTTGCCAGCGGCACGCTGACGCCCGCTGCGCTGTCCTGCGACAGCATGAGCAGCGTTGCGCTGCCGTTGTCCAGCTTCGCCCAAAGGCCGATCTGATGGGCTGTGTAGGCCCCTACGGACGCGCTGGCCGGGCCGACCTGAATCTTGTACTTCACGCCGCCGGTGACGTGCTCGGCGCTGATGATCGAGGCGTCGTCCTCGGTGTCCGTCAGCGCCGTTTGCAGCCTCAGATTCGTCTCGGCCACCGTGCCGCTGCCGACCGTCGCGCCCAGCAGCGTGAGCGTGTGCCCGCCCTGGGCGTAGCTCTCCAGCAGCGCGCTCCCGGCGTTGGTCACAACTCCAATCCATGCCATGTGTTTTCCCTCCTTACATCATGAGCGCGTCGCATTCGATCTCCACGCCGCATGCCGCCGCCGCGACGTAAAGCGGGATTGTGACGCTGCCCGCGTTGAAAATTATGGTGTCCAGCACCGAGCGGGTGTTCTGGACAGCAGCGACGGCTTTCCGGGCCCAATCGTCCGCCGCCTCGCTCCATTCGCCGGTAACGACCACCTGAAAATGATAGGGGTCGGCGCCATACTCCCACCATTCCTGCACGACAACGGAATCGAACACGCCGCCCAGATATGCCGTGATGGCCGCGGGCGTGCCGTAGATCGAATAATAGTTGACGGCGTTCCTGATCCAGTCCCGCTTCGATTCGACGGGCGCGGCGTAATCGTAGAGGATGTTGTATTCCCAGGCCAGTTCATCCAGACGCCATTCCGGCATCGTGTCGTAATTGGTGATGCACTCAAAGCCCTCCAGCACGACATCGTTCATCTTCTGCAAACCGGCCTCGATGGCCTTTGCCAGCGCGTACCCGTTCTTGTCGCCGAGTATAAACTTCGGCACCCATTGGGCGATGTTGATTGTGAACATGAATCATCACCGCCTTATGTGGTCATGGCCGTCAGCGTGATCGTGCCCTTGCAGCGTTCGTTTGAGGCGATGGTGGTATACTCCACGTCGCCGCCGTCAAACTCGCTTCCCGTGTCCCATATGACCCGCGTCGCGCCCGCCTGATAGATCGCGGCCATCAGCCGGTCAGGGTTGAAAGCAAGGCCGATGGTGTTGTCCTGCCATTCCTGGTAGGCGGTCACGGCGTCGGCGATGGCCTGGCTGGTGGCGCTGGAATTGTCGGCGGCATACTTCACGTTGAGGGTATAGGTTACGTCCGTCGCCTGATACACGGAAACGGTATCGGTCAGCGGGCGCACGTTCTCCGCGTTCAGCGCGTCCACGACCTGCTGGATCAGCGCCGCCGCGCCGGTGCTGGTGGACAGGATCAGGTAAACACCCACGCTGCCCGCGCTCAACCGAATCGCTTTGGCGTCCACGATGATGCTGCTGACGGCCTTTGCAGCTGCTTCGTACTGCTGGGCGGGACCGGTGGAGACCCGGGTAAGGCCGTACTGACGGATGCGTTCGCGGTAGCTATCATCGGCCTCGCGCTCCTGCCCGCCGGTGGCGCTGGTGGCGGCGATGATGCTGTTGATCGCCGGATGCGGGGATTGCATCTGCATCTGCGCTCCGGCCACAAGGCCGTTGCCCACGCTGCCCGTCCTATCCGCAACCACCTCCACGGTCATGCTCTGCGCGTAGCCGGTGATGGTCATGTCCTCCACCAGCAGATAGAACACTTCGCCGTCGGCGGTCATGGCCGTTCCCGCATCCAGCTTGTCGATCTGGCCGGTGGCGTTCGTGGTAATGGTTACGGTGGCGGTGGCCGCCTGCGCCCGGATGCGCTCGCAGCTACGTTGTTCGCCCAATATGTCCAGATAATCGCTCACGGCATAGCGTAGCGTCTGCATCCGCAGGCCGTTGTCCACGCCCGCGAATACCTGAACGATGTCGGCCAGCACGCTCCTGAGCAGGATTTCCTTTTCGTCGCCGGGATAGAGGATGTCGCCGCCCGCTTCCACATAGGCGAGCATCATCTCATTCCATATTTCTTCGGGATCGTATGTAACGTAATGAAGTTCGGTATTGTCCACGTCAGCGCCCCCTTATTCGTCTATGGTCACTTCCACGATGGCCTTGATGTACACGGTTCCGTCATTGAATAGCGTCGCATCCGCGTCCACTACCTCCACGTCCGGCTCCCACATCATCACGCGGTCCAGCTCCGGCAGCAGTTCTTCACGAATCTGCTCAATCGGAAGGTCGAACAGCGCCGGATCGAAGCCTCTGTATCTGTCATACGGGACTTCTCCCATGTGGCACATCAACAGGTTTTTCGCGTTCTGGAGCGTGCGGAGAATGATGTCATCCTCCTGGAAGTTGATGGGGGAGGCCACGTTGTCGATCTGATATTGTGCCATGATGCCGCCCCCTTACCTTTTCGCTCCCGTAATTCCGCGGGATGACGATGATGGATTCGTTGCCTTCGTTGTCGATTTCTTGGATGCCGTCAGCTTCTTCGCCGCCGTCGTGATCTTCTTGATGGTGGCGGTTGCGCTCGTCACGGCTTTCTTGGCGGTCTGCGCCACCTTCACTTGCATCTTTGTGACGGATGGCGCAGCGCCGGTAACGGCGTCCACTTCGGATTTCTTGCCGGAACCGCCGGACGATTTCGCTTTGCCGGAACCGCCGGACGATTTCGCTTTCTTGGTGCTTTTTTTCTTGACGGATTTCTTTTTGCTCTTTTTCTTCTTGCCGCTGCCGGAAGAACTGCTGCCGCCCTTGTCGCATTGCTTCATGGTTAATTGAACCTGCGCGGCAATCCAGGTATCGCCCATGCCGACAGAAACCTCTTTTAGGGACGCTTCGACCAGCATCAGCTTACAGGCGAGCAGTTTATGGCTTCCGATGTAGAAATAATCCTTTGCGCCGGCAGTTGCGCTATTAACCAGGTTCATTGCCTCGTTTCTGACATCGCACCCGATAGCGGCACTCAACACAACGGTAAGGCTTACTTCTGACGGTTTCCCTTGCTTGCGCTTGACGTATCCTAAACTTTTCTTTTTCTTCTTGTCCTCGGTTTCACAAGCTCCCTTGACCGTCAGGCCTGTAAAGCCTCTAATCACGTTCGATGTTATTTGGAACTTATAGCCGTTCCAGCGCCCGATTTCCGCCATGCGCTATCACTCCTTCCACGGGGCCACGGCGGGCACATAATCGTCCTCGTCCAAGTCCTCGTCCTCCTCGTCCTCCGGGGCTTCCACAACGGGCAGGAGCAGCACTTCGCCGCCTGTGAAAATGAGCGTTCTGCAATATGCTGGATTCGCGTTCAGAAGATCGGCGGCGTACTTTTCGTCCTCGTATTCCACCAACGCAATGCTGTCGAAGGTTTCACCGGCGCTGCAAACGTGGGTCTCTCCGCTCAACGTCATGCGTATACCTCCATTTCGTCCATCATATTCTTTTCCCGATACCACTTGTCAAGCCGCGCCTTGTCCTCCATCAACTTATCCTCCACGCCCTCGGCGTCCTGCGCGTAGATGGTGGGCGAGTAGACAAGCGTCGCGGGTACATTGTTCGGGTTGGCGTTCAGTCCTCCGTAACGGCTGATGATTTCCGGCCAGGTGAAGCCGCTGGCCGCTCTCGCCGCGTCCAGAAGTTGCGCCGTGCGTTCGCTGTGTTCCTCCGGTATGGCCCATTCAGCGGTGTCGCCCTCGCCGAAGATGGATGGTTCCGTGGCTCGGCCGCCGGTCGCATAGCCCTTTACGGAAGCACCCGGGACGCTCGTCGTATTGGCTCGTATCGACACGCTGATCGTCTGGTTTCGGAGAGAATCAAGGGCTGACTGTACCTGTGAGACATCGCCATCGACAATCGTTGTGATGTGCTGGCCGTCCGCGGACTGGATTGTGGCGTTGAGATTTGTAGCATCGCCGTCGATGTAGGTCATCAGGTTTTGACCGTCTGCGCCGTCGATGACGGCCTGCAATTCGGTGGCGTCTCCGTTGACCTGGACCTGGACGCCCTGATCCCGCAGGGATTGAGCGGCGTCGCCTTCACCTGTGTATGGAGAGAGCGAAACGGGAGATGATGGAGTGGACACGGCTGCTGCGACAATATCTGATATGGTTGATCCAGTGGCCTGAGCGATGGAATTGAATTGGCTCCACAGTTCGTCGCCCATGTAGGTTTTCCAGTCAGGTTCCATGCCCATGCCGCGCTGTTCCGCCATGTAATCTGCCAGGACTTCCGGCGTCATACTCGTTTCGGAACCGTATGCACCGCGCAGCAGCGCCGCAATCTGTTCATAAGTACCTGTTACTTCGGAATAGTCGCCCTGCCCCTGGGTGCCTGTTTGCGCTTCGACATGGGTGACGCGGCCCATCGCGTCGTATATGTCCATGATGTTTTGATAGCGTTGGGCCATTTCGGTATTGCCCTGGGACATGAAATAGTCTGCATAGCCTTGCAAAACGTCATAGCCACCGAGCGCCGCAACCATCTCCTGAAGGTATTGCTGTGCTTGTAGGGATTCCCTCGGCGTGCCCATGCCCTCTGCATAACGATTGGCGGCGTCCTGTGTGATGATGCCGCCCGCTTCCCGGAAATCCTTTCCGAGTTGTTGCAGCGCGTCCCACGTTCCGCTCAATTCGCTGGACGTGATACCTTCCGTCCAGACGCCCATCAGGTAATCGCTGAAATTTGCGCCCCAGCGATAGCGTTCATCCTCCTGGCGCTGAGAGAGTTCAGCGAGAGCGGCTGTTTTATCGGCTTGCGTGGCGGCGTGTTCTCCCTCGGTTCCGTCCGTATTGGGCACCATCCAGCCGTTTTCTATGGCCTTGTCATACCATGCGGCGGTATCGTAGTAGTCGCCCGCCTGGCGGTCTTGCAGCGCCTCCCATTCCGCATCCCGCTCAGCCTCCACCTGTTCCGATGCCTCGCGGATCGCTTCAAGGCCAAGCGTCTGCGCCTTGCGCAATATGCGCTGGCGTTCAAGGAAGTGTTCCCTGTCCTGCTGTTGGGCGAGAAGGGCGTTCTGCTCGTCGATGATGGATTGGATGTTGGAAACCTCTTCTGCGGTCAGATGACCGTCGGAAAAGGCAGCCGTCATGGCGTTGCGAAGCTGCCGCCCCAGTTCCTCCGCCCTGGCAAGGTCTGTTTCGTAGCCCTGTTCCAATATGCTGATGATCTGCGCCCATATTGGATTGTCGATGCTCTCCAGATCGCCGCCGAAGCTCTGTGTCACGCCCTCCATCGTGCCCGTGTAGTTGTTTTCGATGCCGGATCGCACGGCAGCGATAATGTCCTCTCCCATGCCGACCAACTTCTCGTATTCCGGCGTCCCTTCCTTGATCTCGACGCCGGTCAGCATGTCGGTGATGATATTGCTCTTAAAGGCGCTGCTGGTCGTGGTATACTGCTCCACAGCCTCACTTAGCGCACGCTTGAACTCGTCTACGTTGGTATACGCTTCCTTGAACTCGCTGCTAAGTGTCGTAACGTAGGATTGGATTTGAGAAGAATCCAATTCCAGGTTGCCGAATTTATCCGCGAAGTCCGCCTTTTCCAGTTCGTTGATCGCCGCTGCCGCTGCGGTCAGGGCGACTAATCCAAGGCCAAGTCCGCCCGCAGGCGTCAGAGCATAGCCGATCAGACGGAAAGCGCCGCCAGCCAGCATCAGCCCAGGGCCTGCCGCCGCGATGACTTCCAGACCGGACACAAGCGCGTTGAATGTGCCGGTGTCAAGAGTGGCAAGGCTGTCCGCGATCCCGCCAGCCGCTTCGAGAACAGGTTTTAATTGTTCTGCCAGCGTATCGCCGGTGCGCAGCTTGAGATTTTCAACCTTGCTCTCCCAGGTCTCAATGCGCCCGTAAAGCGTGTCCATCATCGTGCCGGAAAGGTAACTGCCGTAGCCCTCGGCAGCGCCGCCAATCAGGTCTTTTTCAAGGCCCGTGGCGTATTCCAGCATATTCATGATGTTAAGTGCGCCGGTGATGCCTCTCTTGCCGAAGATCGTTCCCAGCACGCCGAGCGAGGTCTCGTTTTTGTCGATCAGATCATATCCACCGGCGATGTCCGCGAGAGCTTCCCGCAGATCATGAAAGATATTCAGAATGTTTTTGGCTTGCCCGTTTTCATCGAAAGCGGAGAATCCGTGCTCGCCAAGGATATTGAGCGCCTGTAGCTTGCTCGCGTCCTGGCGTACCGATTCGATTTCTTCCTCGGTTGCGCCAAGCTGTTCAAGCACTTTTCCCGCGGTGCCGGAGGGGGCCAGTATGTTCATCATGGCCGTGCGCAGCAGCGTGGCCGCCGTGCTGCCCTCGGTGCCGGTCTCGTGCATGACGGCGATCAAGGCGAGCAGTTCTTCGCGGCTCCCGGCGAAGTTCATCACGCTTCCAAGGCGCAGCATGGTATCTCCGAAACTCTCAATGGTGCCGTTGCTGTTGTTGGCCGCGTAAGACCACATATCAATAAACTCAGTGAGGTCGCCAAATTCGATCTGTCCGGCCTTTGCTGCCTCAGTTATGTAATAAACCGCGTCGGAGAGGTCAATACTTCCCGCCTGTGCCAGTTCCATGGCTGCCGGGATGCCCGTCAATATCTTTTCCAAGTCCCATCCGGCGCGTGCCGCTTCTGTGATTGCGTTGCCCACGTCATCCGTATGGAAGATGGTGCTTGACGCCCACGCTCGCGCCTGGGTGTCAAGCTGCTTCATGACGTTATCCAATTCCTGGGTGTCTCTGCCGTACTTCGTGGCGAGGGCGCCCCTGGCCTCGGCCATGTTTTTTTCGTAATCCTCGTAGGTTTTCAGGCTGTCTTTGCCGAATCCGATCAGCTTTTCGCTGATACCGTCGATCTGTGCCCCGAGCTGGGTCAGCGTACTGCCGATCTCGCTAAACCCGTTGCCTACTGTCGCGTTTATGGCGATTATGGTTTCAAGCGTCTGCGCCACGGTCTCACCATCCTTTCGCAGTTGTCAATCAGGAGAAGTAAAACTCCCGTCCGATCCACATGATGATCGTGCCGTTCGCCGTGAAATAGAGCCGGGGCACGATATAATCAATCGCTTTTCTGATTCGTATTTTCAGTTTTCTAAGCATGGCCTTTTCCTCATGCGCCGGAAATGATCTTGCCCGTGCCGTCGCTGAACAGCACAAACAGCACCATGTCGTTCTGCGCGTATGTAGTTTCCGTGATGGGTTCAATGGGCGGGGAAACAATGCCTTTTCGGTCAAGGGATTCGACCACATACCCGGAATCAGATATTTCCTTGACCTTGCCTCTTTCGATATTGCCCATAAGGCAGCCCCCTTTATTGGATCGACGCGACGCACCTGTGCATCGTCGCCGTGGATTTCAATTCGATAAAATCATGCTCCGCTTCCTGGATCAGCCATTCGCCGACAGCGTCAGAGCTTCCCTCGACGTCGATCCGCGTCATGGCCGTATAGCCTACATTGAAGGTGGATGGCACGATAAGTGTTTCGCACTTCCGATTCTCGTCAAGCAACAGCCCTCTCGCCCAGCGTCCGGCCAGGATGTCGTTCCGCGCCGGTACGTCGCTGATTGTGATGCTGGCGTGATTTGTTGGCACGTTTGTGTCCTGCGCTGTCGCCCTGGCGTAAGGCGTTTCAACGGTCACAATCCTGTATGTCTGTCCGCTTCGCCTGTACTCCATGCTGGTCTGATTCGCCGTGACCTCCATTGTCTGGTGGGCTTCACGCGCCTGCGCGTATTCAATGCCGATGGCTGTATAAAACCCATTGACGCATTTGAGGACAGCGCCCTCCAATCGCAGCAGCCGGTAGAGAAAAGCGGCGCAGCTCTCGTTTTCCCGCTGGATGTAAGGGATCACAAGGCTGCCGTCAATGCCGAAAATCTGAAAGTCCATGCCGCTGCTCATGGCGCACGAGCGCATGATTTCCTCGATGGTCTTTCCTGTGAAGCTCTGATAGCCCTTTGCGCGTGCGGCGCAGGGGAGAGAGGAGGCCAGTATGCGGAATCGTCCGTCCTCCGGCAATATCGTGTTCACATACATAACGCCCGTATCATAGCCGTTATGTGAAACGATGATCTGATCGTCCTCCTTGGGTTCCAGGTTGTACCATCCTGCCGCGTTTTCAAATTCGATGTCCAGGCTGTCGCAGCGATTCCCTGCCGTGTCGCGGCACACGCATTTAAGCGCTTGCGCCCATTCCGTGATGTCATAGCCCTGGTATGTGATCTCCACGCTGCCGCCTCCTCGTAAAAGCGGAGAAGCGTTATCCGCCTCTCCGCTTTTCCAACACCCTTCCGAGCGTTGCCGCTATGTACAAGAATTGTTTGATAGGCATTTCCATGAAGTCTTTGATCGACGTGTGCGTAACCATGCCTACTTGGATGACCATTTCGAGATACGCAAACGGCCCGCTCGCGTCGATGCAACGAAAAAAGACGTTGCCAGTTGTACGCCCTCCACGGCGTCAGTCATGCCGATCTTTTCAATGATGTCCCGCGAATCCAGCGCCTCGGTGTGCTTTGCGGCGGCTGCCGCGAAAAGCGCGAGGCTCTGCCGGTAGGTGATCTTGAAGGTTTCCCTGGCGTTCATGTCGCTGTCCATCGCCATGGTGTACTCAACGCCCGTAAGGTCATTGAAGTCATACGCCAGTTCGGTGATCTCTTTGTCGCCTGCGGTGATGGGCTTCTCCAGCTTCAACCGGCCCTTGCCCTCGCGCATGGCTTCCAGGGATTCCTTGCTCTTTGCGCGTATTTCTTCCAGCGATTTCCTCACGAGTTCTGCTGTCTGTTCCGGGGTATACTCATTCTCTGCGCCGGTGCTTTCCGGCTTATCTGCGGCTTCCGCCTTAATGATTTCTTCGCTCATGGTATTGTCCTTTCATGGGAAATATGGGAAATGCGCGTTGCCGCCGCGTCTGCAATCGTTCAAATGCGCGAGCGTTCGCGCATTTCATCAGAGCGTGCGCGGCTTCGTTCGCGCATTTCCCCAGGGCGGTGCTTAGTTCAGCATACTCTCAACGACATCGGTAAACTCGACGCCGTTCCACTTGAGGATGCCTGCCATCGCGTCAACGATGGTCACAACCTCGCCGTCAACCTCCTCCTCGTAACGGAGCAGGGAATACTTATCCGTGCTGCCATACGGGGAGCCGGTTTCGATGTCGCCTTTCTGCGTCTCGACGTGCGTGCCCGTGAGGCGGTATTTCACGCTCTCATGCTCGATCTCGCCAGTCGCGTTGTTGTAACGCTGGCGGACGGTACGGAACTCGTCGAAGTGCTTGCCGGGCGTGGACAGGTAGCGCCCGTTGACGCCGTTGTTGTGGTAGATCGTATAGTCGGCGGCTTCCAGGTGGGTGTCGGTGGGCATGTTCACGTCCATCGCCATACCCGCGATGTTCTTCAGCTCTGTCGTGGGGTGCTTCAAAGTCGGCAGGCCGACCTTGGTAACGTCCTCAACCACGCGCTGCGTACCGGCCACGGTATCGAGCAGCCGATGGCCTTCAACATTGTTGTAAACTCTCTGCGGCATTGTTCTTCACCTCCCCTTAATCGCCCAGGCTCTCGAAGTAGGTCGCAAATCCGGTGTCCGTCCAGTTGACAATGGCCGTCAGGCTCTTGGCAAGCGGCGTGGTCGTGACATTGAAGGTGAAAGCATAGTCACCGTTCATGATGTCGCTCTTGGCCTTTGCGCTGGCATCCAGGAACACGTTGCCGTACAGCAAAGCGCCCATCTTGCGCAGCGCGTCAAGCCGGGCCTGCTCCTCTGCGACGATGGTTTGCAGGTCGTTCGACGTCATGGGCTTGTCAACGTCCCGCGTGCGGCGATGCTGGAAATCATTGCTGATGTAGAACAGCATCATGCGGTTGGTCTCGGCGACGTTAATGCTGTCGCCGTCGGTCTGGTTGTAGTCAGCGCTGGATGCGCCCCAGATGGCCCACCGCCCGCCGACATAGGCCGCGCTGGCAATGCCGTTCTTGTTCAGCTTCGCGTTGATGATTGCGTCATCGTAGACGCGCCCGGTGTCGCTCGCGCTGGTGTACAGATTCTCGATGATCGAGCAATCCGTGTTGCTGGCGGTCTTGAAAGGCACGCCGTCCTGCGCGAGCAGCAACTCCTGGAAGTTCGCAGCGGCCAGCACGGACAGGTGGTAATACGCGCCGTCGGTGCCCTTCGCCATGGGGAAGTACACGGTCTCGTTCTGCTTGGTGTAGCCGTTGGCGTTCTTGTACGTCACCGCGCTGTCCAGCGTCAGGACCGTACCGCTGTTGGTTAGCGGCAGATCGACGAACATATAGGCATCCCAATGATCGTTGATCTTCTGGCTGTTCTGGTACATCGCGGTATGGATGGCGGGAACGGAGGAGAAGCCGGGAGCGCCCAGGAAGGACGGGATGTAGCCGGTCATCTGGTACACATTCTTTACCGCGAACGTGCCGGTGTTGAGACCCAGGCCGTCGGACGAACCGATCACGTCGCTGTTGGTTACGCCGGAGGGTTTGATCGTGTAATACGTTACGGCCAGCGCGGAGGTGCCCAGGCCGGTGCCGATCTCGGTAATCACGATCTGCTTCTTGTCGATGTTGTACGCGATGGTGTAATCCGTGCCCTTGACCTTCGTCACGGGGGTCTCATCCTTGGTCTGGATGACTACGGATTCCAGGATGATGCTCTCCGCGCTGGAAATGACGATGCGCCCGTTGTCCGGGGTCATGTCATTGGAAACAGCGGTGGTGTTTTTATGGTTGGTGTTGGTGGGGTCAAGGACGTTAATCAGCACCAGCGGGCCGACGCCCTTGCTTTCCATATGGACCTTCATCGCCTCGCACAGCGTATAGCTGGCCCAATCGTCCGAGTAGCCGAAAAGCTGCCGCGCCTCGGAGATGTTGTTCACGACCACGGGCTTGTTCACGTTGTAGCTCTCGCCGGTGCCCAGCGCCAGCGTGTGAACCGGGGCCGTGCCGATGTAGACAATGGCGCTGCGGCTCGCGTTCGGTACGCGGCTGCCGACGGCCTGAATCTGGCCGTATGCGCCATGCTTGTAGATGTCAGACATGGATTATATCCTCCTTAGTTCAAGTATTGGTCGATTTCCGGATTCACGCCCTCGTCTGCATAGCAATTGAAGGATACGTTTACGAATCCGTAGTAAACGGGTCGCCGATCCACCACATAGCTTTGATCCGTGTACAGGCTGTAGGTCACGGTCTCCTCCTCGACCGAAAGATCAGTCTTGGGAATCATCTTTTGGCCGAGTAGTTTTTCCATGCAATCATCCATCCAGTTGAACAGCGTCAAAAGCCCCTGTTCTGTCCCGTCCAGTATCAGGGACATATCAAGGCCCTGGCCTCTATCGCCAACGCTGTCAACGAATCCCGGTAGGCGGATGCCGGGTTCGTAAACGCTGAAAAGTATGCTCACGGCGAGATGCTGCCCCATCTCTGACGGCCTATGCACATTGTTGTAACGGTCAAAACGCTTTTCTTCCATGAACTTTGCATAGGCTTGATTGGGCATGATAAGGATGCCTGGCACTGCCGTTTGCGGAATTTCCTCGATCTCTCCGGTCTGGTTTACGCGGCCAGGCGCCCATCCAAGGTAGCAACTCGGTTCCTTGCGCACAATCTCGCCAATGTTCATGTTCTGCGCCGGTGCTTTCAGGATGCGTCCTGTGCAAAGCTCCTTTGTGGCCCACTTCTTTATTCCTATGAGGCGTTCGCTGAATCGCATATTACATCAACTCCCTGGGGTCATGCGCCGTAAGAAGAATATCCAAAAGACCCATGTTGTGTTGTATGTCAAGCACCTTCATTGGGCGGTTGTCAAACATGACATGGGTGTTCGGCTCCGGCTCCCTGCCCCCTGGGAAGGTGGCAAGGGGCGTGTGAATGAGTATCTGCCGGGTGTTGTTGTCCCACGATATATCATTCACATTATTGTTCTTGCGCTTCAAGGATTCTTCGTCATCGGGCACACAGGTGATCGCGTAGCCGTTCCAGTAATGGGTCTCCGCAAAGTGGTCCATCTGCATGAAGATACGGTCAATATCCTCCGCAATGCGGTCCTTTAAGGCCATCAGGCACCACCCTTTTTGCGCGGCTCCTTCTCCATCTTCGGAGATACCGGCGGCAGGATTGCCTTGTTCTGCTCGATCAGACGCGCACCGTAGGAATCGTTGACCTCGATGATCTGCTTAGTTTTCAATTCCAGCACCTTCACTTGGTTTTACCTCCTTTCGGCGCTTTTTTGCTGCCGGATGCGGTACGGGGCTTACGCGCAGGCGCGGGTTTCTCGGCGTCCTTCCCGCTGCCCCGCACGATCCCGGCCATCACGTCGATCTCCGGGGCTTCCTCGTCCTCGTCAATCTCGTCCTCCGGCTCCTGGATGTCCTCCGGTTCCTCGGCATCGTCCGGCGCGTTCATGGGGTCAGGTGCTTCCGCTTCCTGCTTTTCCGCCGCCTCGTAGCGCTGCCGACTGTCCGGGTCAGATGCGGCTTGTCGTACCGCACCGGCCCGGATCAGCCAGTCCAGCTTATCCCTCGGCATATCGTCGGGGATGACTTCGCCGGGAACGTATTTGCCGCCGATGTAGGTGACTGCGATATACATTTCCCTGCTCCTTTCCGCTTACTTCACCTTGGCAACGGCCCAGGCGTCCACGTTGAACGGGATCACAGTCGGGCGGCTGGTCAGGCGGTTCTTGATGCTGTTTCCGTCGATACTGCCATGACGGAGCGGAACCTCCTTCTTGATGTAGGTCTTGTGCTTTGCGTTGGAGCCTTCCTCCTCGACCTGCGTCACAGGGCCGTAGGGCATCCGCAGGATGTCGCTCGCACCCGCGATCAGCGTACCGGCAGGCATGATGGGCTTTTTCAGGTTGTCGTCGTCGGTGAACGTGCCGGACAGGCTGAACAGCTCCACGCCGTCGGCATTGATGCCCAGGTAGCGAAGCCCGCTGCCGCGATACTTCTGCTTGAAGTTGCCCACGTCCTCCTTGGCCCTGTCAAAGTGCTTCATGAAAGACTCGTTGTTGCGCATAGCCGCCCAAACGTCGGGGGCCATCACGATCTTTTCCACTTCGCCCAGGCCGTCGTAGACCAGATCGTAGATTGCCTCCATGTCGCTCAGAATGTCGGCTCCCGCCTGATTCCATGCGGTATCGGGGGTGAAGAAGTTGGTGAAGCTGTAATCAGCCACCATAGTCGCGTTGGCGCTGCGGCCTTCGTTGGTGTACTCAAAGATGTTCAGCTTGCCGGTCAGGAGTACCTGGCGCACCATCCACTCCCTGCGGCGCTGAATGGCCTGGCGCATCTCGGCCAGGTCCTTCGCCAGCATCTTCTTCTCGCGCTGTTCGGGCGTCATAGCGCCCATCACAGCTTCGCCGAACATCCTGCCTGCGAGGTTCTGATCCTCGATCAGACGCTCCGGGGCGATGGTGCAGAACCCGATCTCGCGGGTTTCGTAGCCGGTGCGCTCCATGATGACGCCGCCCGTGCCGGGATGCACGGTCGGGGCCATGGGCTTGGTTCCCTTGCGGAAATCATAGATGGCTTTGTCCTTTTCCTGCACGCTCTCCTCTTTGCAGAAAAAATCAGCCAGTACGCTGCACTCACGGGGCATCAGCTCAATGGCCTTGAGCTGGCTCCGAACGTCATACAGATCCATATTCATTTTCTCCTTTCGCTGTTGTTGTCACGCGAATTAGGCCCAGACCGCGTAAAGGGTCAGGTCCGCGCTCGCGGTGTAGCTGGCCGCAGCCGCGTAGTCCGTGCCGGAGCCGTCGGCCTTGGTGTTCCACTTGCTGAAACTCTTGGTGGCGGGGGCGGTGAAGCCCAGGCTGGAGTCCGAATTGTTCAGGATGGTGTAGCTGCTGCCGCGCTGCGCCGCAACGGCCACGTCGGCCTCGGCGGGGGTAATCTCGTTGTTCGCCTTGTAGGTGATCGTCACGGGGCCGTTCGGGAAGGTCCCGGCCTTGTCCACGCTCTGGTTGAACTTGATGCCCTGCATCCGCAGCACAACCTTGTGCGCCTCGGTCACGACGGTCGCCGTGCCGCTGTCGTCGTAGGTCACCTTGCCCGCGATGAACGTGCCCTCGCGGTACGCGGCGGCAACCTCGGCCACGGCGGTCCCGTCGTTGCCGGTGTCCACGTCCTCGTTCAGCACAACCAGGTCGTAGCTCGTGCTGATCTGGCTCGTGCCCGCCTTGGCATAAAAGCCGCTGGCGTTCTTGTACAGCAGCATGCCGCGCTTGAGTTCTCCCTGGCCGGGCAGAAGATTGACGGCAATCGGATCGGCTTCGACTTTCGCCAGAATCTGATCGTAGACGCTGGTTCCGATGGTATCAAACAGTTTGCTCATAGCTCTGTTGCTCCTTTCCGCATGTATTAGAACATGCTTTCATTGTTGCTGCCGGAATACTCCTGGGCATAGGCCGCGATCTCCTTGGCATTGTCCAGGATTTCCTGTTCCTCGGTCTTGCCGTTCTGGGCCGCGCTGCCCGGCACGTTCGCGGCGGGCGCGGTTTCCTGCTGGCGGTTGGTGATGAAGTCCTTGCCCTTCTGCTTCTGGGCCTGCACGACCTGGCGCTGGAAGTCCATTGCGGACGTGCCATTCGCCTTGGCCTCGGCAGCCATAGCCTCATATCCGGGCAGGGTCAGCGCGTCGATGTCCTCAATGCGCTGGCGCTCGGCGGAAACGGCATCCTGCCTGATCTGATCGAACAGGGCCGGGTTATCCGCACGAAGCTGATCCAGATTGATGTCCTTGATGTCCATGTGTGAATCTTCCTCCTCGTGATTTTTTATTTCAGTCGGTGCCCCGGCAACAGGAGTACCGTTACTGATATTGGGGGTAGGGGACTGGTCTTTGACGGCGATGCACTCCGGCACGGTCTTGTAGATGTCCTTCATCACGCCCATTTCCCGCGCCGTCACGCAGGCCGCTACCGGCTCGCTCGCCAGCAGCTCGTCGCAGAAGCCGCGTTCGCAGGCTTCCTTTGCCGTGAACCAGGTTTCCGCGTCCATCCATTCCTTGATCTGCTCCTCGCTCTCGCCGGTCTTTGCGGAATACATCTGGTGAAACTGATCCTCCATCTTGTGAAGGTGATCCACGGTTTTCATGATCTCGTCGGCGTTTCCCCACGTGATCGTCATGGGGTTGTGGATCATGAACTCGCTGCCCTCGGCAATCACCACATGGGCGTTTGGAACCGTTGCAAACAGCGTCGCGGCGCTGGCGCAAAGGCCCTCGATCATCACGCGCACGCTGTCAAAGCCTGCGTTGATAATCATGCTTCGCATGGCTACGGCGGCGTAGACCTCACCGCCGCCGCTGTTGATGCGCACGTTCAGCTTGGTCGCGCCGTTCTTCCGCGCCTCTTTCAGTGCCTTGTCGAAATCGCCGGGCGTGGTCTCGTCACCCCACCACTTGTCGTTGGAAATCTCGCTGTACACCAATACCTCGGCTTCCTCGCCCTCGGCTTTCATGGTGAAGCAGATGCGGTATCGCTCTTTATTCATCGTCCTTTTCCTCCTTCTCGTCCTCGTCGCCGTCATCCGGCGTCGGGCCGTCGCTTCCGTCCGGCTCTGTGCTGCCGCCCATCATTGCGCAGGTGGTGATTTCCTTGTCGCGCTGGCGCACAACCTCGTCCCAGTTGTTGCCGTTGTATTCCATGGCTTCCTGTTCCTCGGTGCTGATGTTGTTCCTGATCCGGGCCTCCGCTGCGTTGACCTCCTTCAACGGGTCAACGTGGCCCATGCTCGCGCCCATCCAGGAACACCCGCACCACGCCTGGCGCACAATCGGGTCATCAAAAAAGCCGGGCGCTTCGATGCGTCCGGCTGCCACGGCCTCCGCGAGCCATTGCTCATATATCGGCTGATTGAATCCGCTGTTGAATCGCCTGCGGTATACCTTCACGGTCCGCCAGAAGTCCAGCAGGGCCGCACGGGCGGCGGTGTAGTTGCTCTCGTACTTCTTGACCAGCACCTCTTTGGGAATCCCCATGCTCGATGCTATGACCATGATAAAGGTGTTTACAAAGACCTCGAATTGCGTATCGCTGCGCTTCGGGTCAACGGTTTCTGGGTGCTTTCCGGGCGGCAGATCGTAGATCGCGCCGGGGGCGAGTTCGAGTTTCAGCTCGTCGTCTGTGACCTTCTCGTCCTCATTCACAGCGTCCTCCATGCCCGCCTTGCCGTCATCGTCCTTGCTGGTGATGAACACGGTCAGCATGGCGGACACCAGCTTGCCAGCGATTTCCGCGTTCATGTAGCGCGAAAACTGCTTCAAGCCCTCGATCTCCGCGGCTACCAGGGGCACGCCGCGCCTCTGCTCCGGCCTTTCGTGCGTCATGATGTGGAGTATGTTCTCATACCCCGTATCGCTGCCAAAGGCGTCTATGGGCGTCCACGTCAATTCGCTGTTGTCGTTCGCTGCTATGGGGCTTCGGCTGGCGATATAATAGCGGATCACGACGCCCTCTTTGTCGATCTCCACGCCGTCGATGATTCGCCCGCCGCTGTCCGATTCCTTACTCTCGCTGTTGCCGCTGGAATCCGGGTTGCAGATGCGGTCTGCTTCAATCAGTCGGATGGTGGTCTGATAAGGCGTCCTGGGGTTTTCCTTCATGCCGAACAGCACAAACACATCGCCGGACATCAGCATCGACAGGAAAGCGAGCTGCTGCAAATCATAGAAGTTTTGCTGCCGCTCCGCGTCGCACATTTTGTTTTCGGCCCAAAGCCGCCATTCCCGGAGGATATTTCGCTCCGTTTCCTCCCTGGCTTCGTCCGTCAGGCCCAGGAAATCGCCGTCGATCTTCGGCTTCGGCATGATTCCCCATCCGCACACGGAGGTTGTTAGCGTGTTCACGCCGCTTCTGGCAAGGCCGCCGCCCTCATAGAGATCGCGGGATCGCTGGCGCAGGGCGGAGGAATACAGGTCGATGCTGTCCTCGGCGTTGCCCGCGTCGATGATCCAGCCCAGCAGGGAGTTCTTCGTCGTGCTTGCGCCGTGGCTGCCGTAGCTCATACGCGGATTCGCTGCCTGCCTGCGGCCTGCGGTTTTCTGTTCCTGCTCTTTTTCCTGGTTCAGTCGCTTGTTATAGGCGTCGTTGCCGCGCTTCGGGCTGAACAGGTAAAGGGCGCGTTCTCTCAATTTCGGCTTGGTATTCATGTGCTCTCTCGCCCCCCCTTTACAAATCACGCGGCACGACGCGGGTCACGCGCTTGGTTCTCACGGTGCCTGAGAGAGCTTCTACCAGGTTCGAGAAATAGTTGATCGCTGCCCGGATGTCCTCTAAATCCACAAGGGTGCATTCCCGTGATCCTACGCGGTAGCTGGTGACTTGCCCGCTCGCCAGCGCCTTTTCGGCGCTTTTCCATAATCCCAACATCTCTTGGGCTTCCGAAAGGGTGTACGCGGATGTGATCGCCATGTTGTCACGCTCCTATACTTGTACTCCCCGGCTGACGATGTGCCGGGTTTTTCGTCTGGTCTCTTGCTGCCTGGTGACGATCTGCGGGGTGTCCTCGCCGTTGATGTAACGCTCCAGCTCGTCGAATCGCCAATGGAAATAGCGATAGGCTGCGCGGGCGTAGTTGCGACAGTCCAGCGGCTCGTTGCGTTCGTAGAACTGTTCCCACACGGCCACGCCCTGCCCGTTGCGCCGGTGGATTTCCAGGCGTTCCGAGATAAGGCCCTTGAAATACTCCATGTCGTAACCGGCGCGGTAGTCGATGGGGAAGTGCATGTAGTTCGGCCCTGGCTCCTCGATCTGTGCGTCAGACATAATGCCTGCCTTGCCCGCGTCAACGCCCACCATGAATTTTGCGCCGTCGCCCTGGCCGCGCTTCATGGGCCTGCACTCGTCCTTACCTTCGCCGCGCTCGCCCTTGATGGCCCATATCTTCTTGGATGATCTGCGGGCGCATTGCTTATAGATCGTGGTGGTGAAGTGACCGCCGGAGTCGATGAACGTTGCCAGGATTCGGAATTTGATGCCGTTCGTGGATTTCCATTCGCGGTCAAGCAGGGTGTCCACTTCCTTCCACACGTCCGGCGCGTCCGGCCGTCCGGGGATGACGCCCCGGCTGATGCCCCAGCTTTGCCCTTGCCGGTCCCAGCCCACGACCTCGTATTCCAGGCGGTTGTCCTGCGTGTCCATGCCCATTGTCAGCAGCAGCACGCCCGGCGGCACCTCGGCGGGGTAATGCTCCCGTCGCTTGAACAGTACCTCTTCAAGCCCGTTATTGGTGTGGATTTCCCAGCTCTCGCCCAGAATGGTGTTGTAGAAGGTTTGCAGTTTTGTGGCGTCCTTGTGGGCTTTCAGGAATTTCCAGATGATGTCCTTCCAGTCGCTCCACGGCGACATAAAGGCGTTCAGTCTGAAGCTGCGGATGCCGTTCTCGACGGCCTTTGGATTCTTGCTGACCCACTTTGCGGGCAAGCGCTTACACTCGTATTCCCCGATGTCGCGCTTGCATATGGGGCAGCGCCATGTCACGACCTTAACGTGATAGTCCTCGTCGCCGTTCTGGTTGGTATAGTCCTCTTTTTCAAAGTGAATATCAGCAAAACGGATATAGCTAAATGTGTGGCAATGCGGACATTCGGTGTGCCACTCCTCCTGCGTGCCGTTCATGTAATCCGTCTCGATCTTGGACGCCCCCTTTATGGTCGGCGTGGAAGTCTTGACGATCTTTCGGTTGTGCCGGAAGGTCTCGGTTCGCCTCTCGGCCAATTCCTGCGGATCGCCCTCGGTTCCGGCGCTGGCCGGGAATCTGTCGGTTTCGTCCATGAAGATGTACCGCACGGGTTTACTGGACAGGTCTGCCGGGCTGTTCGCGCCTATGATCGCCAGGCTGCCGCCGGGAAAGGTTTTCATGGTGATGGTATTCATCGCGTCGCGGCTACGCGCCTTGAATACCTTTTGCCGCAGGGTAGGGCAGGCGTTTATCATGGGCGCGATACGGCGCTTTGAATAGTCCTCGGCCACCTTGTCCGTCGGCTGGATGTACAGCATCGGGCCGGGGTCGTTGTCGATGGCGCAGCCCATCATGTTCAATTCGATCTCGGATTTGCCCACCTGGGCGCTCGCCATTATGACGATCTGCCATATACCCGCCTGGGTAAAGGCGTCCATGATCTCTCGCTGGTATGGGGCGCGATCTGTGCGCCATGCGCCTGGTTCCGCGCTGCTCTCAGATACCAGCACGCGGTTTTCATCGGCCCATTCTGAAACCGTCTGGCGGGCCGGTGGTCGGAACATTGCAAAGGTGTACCGGGCGAGTTCAGATAACGCGCTCACCTTTACACCTCCTCGTCGTCCTCCTCCTCGCTTTCCTCGGTCTCGGATTCATCCGCCGCGTAGGATGGCAGCGGGGTATTGGCTATGTCCGTCAGGGTCTTGCGCACTTCTGTGTCGATCAGGTTTGCGATGACCTCCGTGTTGTCCATCATGCGCAGCATGGGCGCAATCTTGCTTGCCAGGTGGATCATGTTTTGCATGACCGTGTTGGCGATGTCGCCCCAAAGGCGCTTCACGTCCTGCACGTCGATCAGCGCCCCGCGCATCCTGGCGACTTCCAGCTCGGTCTTTTCGATCTTGACGGCCTCGTGGCGCGCCTTTACGACATCCAAATCCTCAATATCTTCCGTTTCCCGGTTGACCTTAAAATCCACCCATCGCTGCACAAAAGTGGCGGCATCGTATTTGCCGCCATCGCCCGCTACAAACAATTTCTTGTCAGATGGAAGGTCCCGGTCTATGTCGTATATTCGACGGTAGGTGTACCCCGTAAGGGATGCAAGGTCCTTTTTCGTCATCTCAACGCTCATTTGCCGATCCTCATAAGCGCCATGAAGCGCTCCTCCATCTGCTTCTCCAGGTATTCCTTGATGTCCTGCTGTACTTCTGGCTCAGACCTGTTCATGGGCATCTGTGGAATTGCAATGCCGGTCAGCTTCAAAATAGGCCCGCGTGCCTTGCTGCTTCTCGCATAGGCTATGCTGCCCAGCTTTGATCCAAGGTTTCTGAATGGTGGATAGCCGGAGTGCCATTTATCAGGCAGCGTGCTTTGTGCGCCCTTCAATACGCGGGCTTTGACCTTGTATTTCCGATGCTTGCTGTTCCAGCCATGAGCGCCGCCGCTTGCCCTGTACTGGCTGCCGATCTTGCCGCGCACGGCGCGAATCGGAATGGAACAGCCGACGCCGCCAAAGCCCATAGAGAGTTGCGGGCTTTTTACTGCGGCGCTTATATCTCCCGGCTTTACCTCGTATTTCTGCGGAAGGTCTTTGCGGAGAATCTGCGCGACATGTCGGCCTGTGCGCCGGAATATGCCATACATAGCGCGTTCAAATTGCTCCTGCGTCATCACGGCTTTCAGGCGGTTGACTTTATCCCAAAAATCGGAGGAATCAATCGTAATGTCAATCGGTATCGACATATCGCACACCTCCAAAAATACGGAAAGCCGGGCAACTTTCGTTGTCCGGCTCTTTACAGTTCTACCGACGATAGCATTTTAGCATAACCGCCTTGTCATTTCAACACATTTTTACAATTTCATAACTTTTTAACATTTCGCAAGTATGTAACGCTCGTGCCACTTGACCATCGCCATGCACTCCGCGCTCTCCACGCAGCGCCGCGCCCGGTTGAATCCCGTCCGCGTCATATTCAGTTCTTCGCGTATCTGCGCGTCCGGCACGTCCATCACGTATTTCATCGTGACAAAGGCTCTCATGCTCCGGCTCTCGATCCCGTTTAGAATCTTCTGTGCGGCCTTTAGCTGGCGCACATAATCCTTGCATCGCTGCTCATGCTCCTCGTCCAACTCCGACAGGAGCGCAAACGCTTCATCAAGGCCCTTCGGCGTCCCACCTCCGCCCGGCATCCCCGTCAAGTGCTGGGTGATATTGAGCATCCTGTCGCGCTGCCAGTCGCGCCGCTGCTCGATTTGGCATATCTCCTGCATGATGGACAGCACATCGGCCAGTAGGGGAATGTCCCGATTGTGGATCACCACTGGCCTGATTTCCTTTTCGACGGCCCCGCTGCCCAGCAGTTGATTGTTGTCGTTCTTCACGGTTCATCCCTCCAAATGCGCGAACGCTCGCGCTTTTTGATCTATGCTTATAACCGCTTTGGTGGGTTTGCAATCCTCGGTGTCCCGCAATCTCTGTCCGGTCTGTTCTCAAAATATGATTCCCCATCCGGCAATTCCGCGTATTTTGTATCTGGCAGCGGCAAATATCCCGAAATATCGTATGCGTGAAAGCCCCCGCAGAACGGACATAGAATACCGAACGGCACGGGTTTTCTATCATCGCAAGGTTCTTCTAATCCTTTTTCAAGAAACATCACCCATCTGCTCCCACAATCGCGGCAACCGTAAATCATCGCCCCGTGAATGATGATTTTCTTTTTGATTTTCGGCGGTTCGCTTTTGATTTGTTTTGAGCGTTCTGCGAGTTCTTGTAGCATTTTCTCTCTGGTTGCCATCATCAAGGACGCCGCCGCCATTTTTTCCGCGTCCGCTTTATTCTTCCTCTTTTTGGCTGAACATACATTGCGGCAATACCTTTGTCGCCGACACTCATAACAATTCCCTGTATCTTTCCATGCCTCTATGCTCATTCTTCTTTGTCCTCCTTCGGTTCCCAGGCTTCAAATCCGCCGTCTCCGCACTCTTTCTCCAGATTGATCCGGCAATTATTGTAGCCACCGCCAAGATCATATCTGCATGTTTCACAGCATCTTCCCACTTTCAATATTCCCTCCGAATATCGTTGTTTGGTTAGGTAGGCAATCCCGCTCTCTGACTTCTGTGCATCGTAACTTCCGAAGGGCGCAGTAGGCGTATTTATGCGTCATGCCTATCGGGTGATAGTTCCTCGGCTCGTAATACTGGCTCCATCGCCGTTCCCGAAAATACCGGCATTTCCGGCAAATACTCACCTTCATGCGCCCGCCCTCTTTTCGATGTCGAATAGGCTGATCTGTCCCTTCGCCTGGGTCTGCTTTTTCCTTGCCTCGCCGCGCCGGTACGGCCATAGCGGGCAATCGCGCAGCTTGCAGTTATGCGCTTCCTTCCTGCTGCCGCCGCTGCAATCAAGGCATTTCGCGTGGATAGCAACCAGCAACTCGTTTGGTGTTGGCTTGTTGTTCACGGTATATCACTCGTCCTCTGATCTGCCATTGCGAGCCTCCTGTTCAAGTATTTTCTGTACTTCTGATGGGCTGTATTTTATGGTTTCCCATGCTTCAAACCGTGGATCATTCCTCCCGTATTTACCGAGAATAAAGCATACTTCACTGGCAGTAAAGCGATCACCCGCTCCGCCCAGCCGCTTTATTTCCCTGTCGATGTACCATTCAGCTTTGCGCAAATCCTCGATCTCTGTTTCCGTGTCTTTGTGTCCGGCCCTGGCAATATACTTGATTGCATTGCCCTTGTTGAATCCCTCGCCAAGCCCCCAAGATTCGATGGCGTCAATGACTTCAATCCCGCCCATGTTGTAGTGTGACGGGTGGTTTACCTTCTCCTTTGTGCTCACCTCGTTACCTCCCATGGAAATTCCTGCCGAAAGTCCGCCCCCATGATCTCGCGCAATGATTCCTTCATGAACACAGGCTTCCCTGCTTTATCGGCATATTCGACGATATGCTCCACCCACTCGCGCTTGCATATCGCTTTTCCCTTCCTGTTGCCGGTTTCCGCGCCGACTATCAGCCAGTCCCCGCCTGATGATCCGATATGCGCTCCTATGTCGAACAGCAGCGGCTCAAAGCTGACAAAGCTGTTTCGCGGTTCACCGTGCGCCACTTCCGGGCATCTTTTATATGAGTTCTTCCAGAAGATACCCGGAAACCAGAAATCGCCCGCGTCATGTACGCGCTTGCCGTCGATCTCAAAGGTGGTCGGCCTGCCCGGTATCTTGTGCGGCCCGTCGAGCCCCGGCCAGTTGGAATGATCGTAGGTCGCGCCAAACCAGTAATTGTCCCCGCTCGGCAGCAGACCGGAGCGTTCAAGATCGCAGTATCGCCCTGGGTCTTTTGTCAGAAACAGATAGCGGTGTTGCGGCGCTGCGGCGCAGGCGTCAAACACGGCCTTGATCCACTCGTCCGGCACCCACTCACCGAACAGATCAGCCATGGAGCATACAAAGATCGTGCGGGGTTTCTTCCATCGCTGCGGCTCCTCCAGCCGGTAGCGGTGGAAGGTCGGTTCAAAATCATAGGGATATGGGAGTATCCTTCCCACGCGGGAGATATCATGGCTCATGGGCGTGATATCATACATGGGCTGCACAAGCTCGTAATTCCCGGGCTCTATACATTCTTGCAAATGTCCGCCAAAGCGCCGCGTGATTCCCCGTGCATAACAATACTCGCACCCATGCAGGCAGCCGGTAACGGGGTTCCAGGTGGCGTCACACCAATCAATTTTCGTTTTGTTACCCATGTTTTATTCCCTCACTTGGATGTCCCAAACATCCCTTCTTCGGATCGTAGTTGTCACACTCCGCGGGCACGAGATACTCATATCCCTCGCCCAGCGCTTCGATCAGGAATTGCCGCACTTCCCGGACGTTCCGGCACTTCACGCCGTCGTGTTCGATGCAGCCAACCCACCGTTTCAGCTCAACGTCGCTTTGTGCCAGCGCACCGCGGACGTTCATGCAGAGATGTATTCGCATAAGTCAATCCTCAATGTCGTGTATCGCCACGCCGATATGCCGCCCCAGGAAGTTGAGCCCACGCCGCGTCAGGTAGTAATAGGGCATCCCGCCCAGCAGCTTCGGCTCTTGCTTCTCAACCATTCCAAGCACACCGCTGAGATAGTCCAGGTACTTGTTTGGCCCTGCCCAATGGTTGCGATAGGGCTTGTAGAACAGCTTCCCGTGCCGCTTGTATGGCTTGTGTTTAAGCATATCCAGCCCGATCATGTGACGCATATCGTCCAGGGCGTTCTCCAGCCTCCAACCCTTGTTGTCAAAATCCATCTGGATTCCCATGTCGTCGCCCATGTTCCCCAGATAGCGGCTGTATTCCTCGTCCATCTTGTCGAGCTGCCGCCGCGTCAGCGTACATCCGTCCTCGCCGTCCTTCCAGGTTGTCATTTTTTCCTCCGGCGCTGGACAGTCCGGGTAATCTCCTGCCTCGCTTTGCATCGGCAAATATGGGCATCTGCTGCATTTCATGGTGTTGGCCTCCTTCTCTAATCTTTGCAAGCCCGAATGGAATCCATTGCGGCATTCCGGCTGTTGACGTTCGGGATACTCTCGATCATGCGCTCGCACGAGAATGGATCGCATTCGCAATCCTCGCGCTTATCCCAGCCGCACAGCTCCAGACACTTGTCCCTGATCCATTCCCATACTTCGTCATCGTAGTATTCGCCGACAAAGCTGTCGCTGCTCAGAAACTCGTCCAGCAGTGCGTCGCAATGGATGTGGCGCTTGACCTCGTTAAATCCATCGTCGTGCCACTTCTCGCGGATGTAGACCGCGCCCGGCGGGATGCTCTCGTCGCACAGATGGCACTTGTGTGGCCTGTGTGCCGTCACCTGGCGGCGCTCGTACAGTTCAGCCATGATGGGCCCTCCCGTCAAATCGGCAATTCATCGTCATAGGGCGGCGCGTACTCGTCGCCCGGCGGCGGAGCCTGCCGTCCATCGTCCTGCCTGCCTCCCAAATACTTGATCTCTTCCGCGTAAATCTCCAGCCTGGCCCGTGCTGATCCGTCCTGGGCGTTGTATGCGCTGGCCTCCACGGGACCGACCACGGCCACATTTCTGCCTTTCAGCAGATACTTCATAGCGTTGTCCGCCTGCTTTCCCCAGCAGGAAACGCGGAAGTAGGTGGTTCGCTTCTGCCCGTGTGCAAAGCGGTTTGTCGCCACTGTAAAGTTGCACACATTCGACGTGCCTTTGCCGGTGTTCACAACCCGGCTCTCCGGGTTTTCGGTCAGGTTCCCGATGATCGTAATCTTGTTCATGGCGTTGGTTCCTCCTTACGTTTCGTTTGCGGCCCTCGCCGCCTGATTTGACGCTATCAATGCCCGCTGCTTCTCTCGCTGCTCCTCCTGGTAACGCTCCAACCTCTCCCTGCTCTCGCGCTGATCTGGCGTTTCCCGATCCTCGGTAAACTTCTTGATCCTGTCGTAGGAACCAAAGGAAGCCGCTTCACCCATCTTTCCCCGTTCCATGTCGATCAGCGTCATGTATTCGTCCACATCCTCCTGTGTTCGGATGTGGTGTTCATGCCAATCAACGAGTATTGAGCAGATAAAGGCCATCGGGCTTTTTGCCTCGCTCCATGCCGCTGCTTTGATAGCTGTTGTCAAAACGCTGTCCTCGAAGCCCATGCCAGCGAAGCGTCTTGCCAGCTCGCCCACGATGTACGGCGACGGCTCCCGGCCAAAGCACTGTTTCCAGGTTCCCCGGATTTCCTCGCACGCTCGCGCCTGCGCCTGCACGCGCTGCTCCTCCTCCTGATCTTCTTCATCGTCAAAATAACCTGTACCTGAAAAGGGATTTCCAGGTATAGTATTATTTATATTTAATCTAAGGGGGGTATGGTTGGGTGTGTTGTTGGGTATATTGTTGGCGTGGTTATTGGGTGTATTGTTTGGGGTATGGTTGGGTGTGTTGTTGGGTATATTGTTGGCGTGGTTATTGGGTATAATTTTATTCCCAAACCTGATAAAGTAATGGATTTTGTACATCGGCGTCGTGCTGTTGCGATTCCCCTTGATAAAATCAATAAGGCCACGCTGTTTAAGCCGATTCCGCAGGCTTTCCACGGCCTGTTTATCAAACTTCCCGTAAGAATTTAGTTCGCCATTGGAAACTGCGAAAAAATCATCGGGCCACTCATATGTTTGGGTGTCGGCGTTATACGTCGCCTCCTCGTTGGCAAGGTAAAACAGGCTCATCCAAAGCATACATTCGCGGCTGTGCATCGAATTTTTCCGCGCATATTCCATGAACAATCTAAATTGCTCTACAAAGTTCTGTTGGCTCATAGTGGTGTACGCCTTTCGATAGATTGGGCCGCCCATGCGGCCCGTCAGAATTTCTTGCCGTGCTTGTATGGTCTGCCTTTGTTGTATTCGTGCTTCTCCAGCAGCAGCGTCAGAGGATCAATGCCCTGTTTCTTCACCCATACCAACGCCATGCTCATAGCTGTGATCAGATATAAAATCCTCTCCGCATCGTCCCCATCTTCCAGGAGCGCCTGAGAAGTGGCAGCGTGCAGCCATGCGATCAACGACGGCGTGTCATCGGGCAAATCATAATTTGCCTCGATCACTTCCTCGTCCATCAAACTCGCCATATCGGAGGGCAGCCCAGTTTCCGGATCAAGCAGCTTGGCGTTTTTGTAGCCGATAACGTCCAATATGCGGATGCAACCGTCAATCAGCTCCACGGCGATTCCTTCCGGCTTATGGCCTCTGTATTCACACTGTTCTTCACGGCCATACATACGGCACTCATTATCATCTGCCGGGTTGCAAGGTATGGTTCCGTTTTCTGATTCTCCGCAGGCATACCAAACCAACGGCCTGCCAGCTCGCGCCTCCTCCAGCGCCTCGCTCCATTCGCTGTGAATCAGTGCCACCAGCTCCGGCAACTCCCGCGCCTCGTCCCACCAGCCATGCGCGACGGCGTTCTCGTGTACTTCCTTTGCCAGTTCAGAAATAAGCATATCGAAATATCCTCCTCACATGATCGTATAGAATGGGCAATCCCCGTCGCTCCTCTCCGGCGCGTCGTTGGGAATCGAAGTCAGCGCCTTGCGCAGCTTGCACGACATACGCGCAGATTTGTCCGAAGGACACATCATGCAATGATCGTGACAACCGCACAGAAGGGCGTTGATTACGTCGTAGCTCAACCACATGCCGTAGTTCTTCTCGTCCCTGCCCATGTTGCCGGGCTTCTTGATGCCTACGGTGTAGCTCGCCATCTTCAATGAGTTTATGTAGGTTTTTAGTTGATCGTCCGGGATCGTGTCAATGACGCGCTCCATCAGCTTATTGATCTTCGCTTTGAGCATCCCCAGGTCTCGCCGCCCCCCCTCGATAGCACGGAAGCGTCGGTCTAAATGCTCTCCCTCGGTCTCCAATATCTCATAGGCGATATTCAGTCGAATCAGGGCCTCCCTGTCGCTCGCCGTCATCCTGATCTTGTCCATCACCAATCCCTCCGCAAACGCACACACACCGCGCTCACGCGGTTAATCAGCCTGGCCCGCATCCGCCGGCGTACCATCCACACCCGCAGACTGTTCAGCCAGCGCCAGAGCAGCTTCTTCACGGGCACGCGCCTCCTTCTCAACGTCGCGTATGGCGAGCCTGTCGTTCCACATGCCGACCTGCTTCATGGCTGTTTCGTAGTCATAAGCCGGTGCCTCGCGCAGGCTCCCCACGCCGTACCGGGCCAATACGCTCTTGCGTATGATCCCGCATAGCTTCGTTACGGCCTTTTTGTCCTCTGAAAAGCCGCGAGGGTCGAGAAGCTCCCGCGCCCTGGCGCGGATTGCTCCGTTAATACAGTTTTCCTGGGATTTGCTCATGGGGGTTTGCAGACGTACCCGCTTTTCCAGGGACGCAATACGTTCACTGGTGATCTGCTGGGCGGCGGCAATCTGCTCCATCGCCTGCGTATTGTGTTCCAGCATCGTGCCGATGCTCTTAACGATAGGGGCCATCATATCCCGCACAACAACGGATATGATCTCCACAGTCTCGGGGGACAGTGCCGCATCCTGACGTTTCATCAAGTCATCCAACGAAAATCGCCTCCCCGTATTCAATCGTGTTCATTGCCTGGCGTGCGCCTTTGATCCAATCCTCTAACACCCGGAGGGATTGGTTGTACTGCTCCCTGTCCGCTTCGGACATGGCGCTGAATACTCTGCCCATCTGCGGCAGGCGGCAGCACGTTCCCACAAACCCATTGACAGCCGCGGTAAACACATCCGGCGTCAGCACATCGGCGGGTTTGTGTTCTGCGTCGCCTCTGGCCTGGGCGCTCTGGAGGTTGAGCAGTTCTTCCTGTGCACGGTCAAAATCCGCCTGCATAGCCTCCATATCCTCGTCGCGCTCTTTGAGGTCGCGTCGCAAGTTGGCGTTCTCCTGGACAAGCCGCTGCTTCTCATTCAATGCCGTGCGTCCGACGTCTGCAAGGCGGGCAATCTCCGCCTGCTGAGCCTGTATTGTTTCTCGGTTTTGCACAAGTTCCTGTGTCAGCCTTTCCGGCACCTGTGGTGGCCGGTTCTCCGCTTCTTCTGCACGTTTCTGTGCCTCGATCATGGCCTCTCGGGCTTCTTCTGCCTCTCTTTCCGCCTCGATGATGGCGTCCCGAGCCTCTTCCATGGCTTCCTCGCGCAGTTTTTCCCTCTGTTCACGGATTGCAGCGTCAAGCTGCCGTGTGGTCATGCTGGAAACGTCGTTGTCGGCTAACAGCTTTTCCCGTTCATCTTCTGTCATCGGGAGCAGCTTAATGATCTTTGTCGTTCCGAGTTCCGCGATCCTGGCGTCAAGACCAAAATTCGCGTATGCCTGCATGTACTGTTCTGCCGTCCGCTTGCTCATTTTCGCGTGCTGCTTACACCACGCATCAAATTGGCCGTGGGGGATAAGAGGTCGCGCCTCTGTCAGGACTCGACCTAATTGCAGTAGATTCATGGCCGCGTTCTGTGCGAACATCTGTGCTTGCATCGCCAGACTGTCCAGAACAGACGGGGCCTTGGTGTTGGTGTTGGCTATTTCGTTCAACTCCAATTCCTCCTCTATTGCGCGTTCCTGCGCAGTTCCAGGTAGTTTGCGGGTGGCTCCGGCGTATGCTGCCATCGAATCAGGCTTGTTTCATTCCAAAACCTGTGCCATCCCGCCGTCGATACATCGCCACACTTATTGAGCGATATAACGCAACTGTAAACGTCGGCGTCCTTGCTGGTAGGCTTGCGATCTCCAGCGTCGATCCATGCTCCCGTTTCAATTTCCCGCCAATGGGTCACAAAACGGTTGCGCTGTGCATGATCTCGACGTTCTACCATGACGCCGTTGTGGACGTGCCAGACGATTACCGGCTCGTCCCCGGCCGCGATTGGACTGTTCTTTATATCAATCCAGCCGCTATCCATCGTCGCCTCCCTTCTCAATCACGATCCCACGCTTTGCGAGTATGGCCGTGTATTCGGCTTTCACGTCCTCGGTGCAATGCGCCATCGCGTCGGTCCAGGTTGGGAAACGCTTATGGCGCTTACGGAACCAGTTTTGATAATACAGACTGTCCCTGTCATGAGGCTGTCCGGGCTTATGTACCGTGGCGCATATCTTACAAGCCCCCGGCCTCGGCGCTTTGATCTTGATTTCCTCGAAGCTGTCCATGTGCCCGTTATCCTCCTGGCGAATCATGCCCGATTTCGCGGGCGCATTGAGGCGAGAGGCAGGATTTGAACCTACTGCCGGGGCATGGGCGGACCCAGGCAATACCAATCTCTCGCAGGATGCCGGTCTTTCCCGGCTGCCACAGGGCTTTATTCCCTGATGATCTCGCTGTCGTGTACGATGTGGCCGAATCCGCCGACCTTGCCATACACGGCTTTATCGTCGATGGGTACACCGTTACCGTTCGCGCCTATGCGCACAGCGTATTCCAGTGCGGCAGGATTGCCGTTGAGCGACCAAATAGAGCGTCCCATCACGTTATCCGCCCAATCCTCAACGACAAATTCAGCGCCACCAGCGTCTCCTTGCAAGAATTTCCCGATTCCTTCTTTCAGCCGGACGGTCTGACCGGCCAGCGGATGTCTCTCTTGTGTCATAGTATCACTTATCCTTTCTGCTCTACTGCCTGGCGCAGCTTCTCCAGCAGTCCGTCCATGCTGCCCTTGCGCTCGATCTCCATAGCTTCCCTCAAACCTTCGGCGAGTCGGGCGGCAGCGCGCATCGTCGGGCAGGATGCGACGGCTTTTGCGACATCCAGCGTTGTCATGTGCTGGATGGCTACGGTAGATGTTTTCTCTCCATCACCGTAGATCAGGCTAAAGCCATCAATGCAGACCCCCCCCGCAATTCTTCGGGGAGTTGCACTTCGTCGTTGAGAGGTTCGATGTGGATGCGATAGTTGCTCATGGTGTCAGCCTCCTATGTTGTATTGCCCATTATGGGCTTTGGTGGGAAGGGCTGGACTCGAACCAGCGTTCTCGGGCTTATCAACCCGCTCTCTTGCCATCTGAGCTACCTTCCCGTGATGCCGGTCTTTCCCGGCTGTCTCAATCGCCCCACAAGGGGGCGAGATTAAAGATTCTTGATCTTGAAAGCCGGGCGAACGCCAAGAGAGTAGGAGGCGTAGCCGTAGTACGCAATGCCGTAGCTGTTCACAACGGCAAAGTACGTCGCGGACGCAACATCCCGCAACCTGTTTTGTAGCCAATACCATTCCCATGCGCCGTTGTGGCCCTGAAAAGCTACGCGGTTGCGCCGTAGTTTCATGGGCTTCCATTGTGTTACGTCATCAGACTCGTCCTCGCCGTATTCGTTCGTGCCGAAAATCTCCTTCTCCGTGGGTATGCGCAACAGATCGCCGTCAGCGAAAGGAACCATCTGCCTGACCAATTCTTTCGGGAATCGCCGCAGGATGGTGGTATTCAGGATTTCGCGCAGATCGGATGTTTTATAGTCGCCCTGCTTGCCGGATTCCCGCATCATGGGGTATTCCTCCGCGAGGCAATCCACGGCGCAGAAGATCATTCCGCCATCCTCCGGCTGCATGGCCATGGCTTCAAAGTGTTCTCCGTCATTCAGGTCAAAGGATATGACGTCGCCTATAGCGAAGCCCTCTTTCTTGTCCGGGAGCTCAATGGTCGAATAGTATTTCATGGTGTTAGCCTCCTATGATGTATTGCCCTTATGGGCTTTGGCGGGAATGGCCGGATTTGAACCGGCGGCCTGCTGGGTGGTGGTGCCGTGAGCGAGATCAAGGCCCGGCCCGTCCTTCGTCCCAACCGCGCTTCCGGGCTGCGCTACATTCCCATGTCGCCGGTCTCACCCGGCTGTTAGCCCTGCCATGGAGCATTAAGGTGCAAGGTCGCCAGAAACTCCGTTTGGAGCAAGGATTTCGTCAATGCTTTGCTTGTGAGGCACCAGCTTCTTTGTCCTTTTGTCGATCTCATACCACGGATATTCAAGGACAGGGCGATTCATTTTGATAACCTCACGCACGACTTCATCAAACCCTTCACGGGTTCGCATATCTCCGCCGGACATTAACAGCCCTGTGATCTCCTCGGTAAAGCTGGCGTTGTCGATGGTGTTTCTTATATCGTCCTCGGTATACAGCACAAACCCCTTCCACTCGTAGCGCATACCTTTCGATTGCGCCCTGTATTCAAGAGGCTTGCCATCCATCAACGTGTGGCACCGCTTGAAGTACACGTCCTGGTAAAGCGGGTTATTCACAAAATAATCCTTGTAATCAGAGCATTTGCCATCCTCGATATACACGCAATGCAAATGACAATACCCGTCACGCTGATGTTCGCACTCTGCGGCATCGCACCTTACCCACATGATGCACGTCCTCCAATCTCATGCCGGATGCTCATAACGAGCAGCCCGCGCATTGATCGCCACCGTCATCGACCTTTTGCAGATGCTCGACGTTCACCGTCTTTTCGCGTCCGTCCTCGTCGCCTATGGTCACATACATGTCATGCCACAGCTTGCGAGGGTAGCTTATCACAACCCATACTTTGCCGGGATCATAGTCCGGCATATCGCCCTTTTCGGTCAGGCGGACTTTATCTCCAGGCTCAAACATGGTAATATCCTCCTAATCAAACACTTGCCGTAGATGCTGCTCGCACCAATTTAGTGCCTTGTTGTATTGCAGCGTGCCGACGTACACGATATTTCCGTCGGCGGATATGCGCACGATCTCCGCGTCTCTCCGCCGCGTACCGCAGAAACCGGCGTAGATGGCCCTGTCCCAGCGCGTTTCACCTTTGCGCCGCATGGTCGCCGTCCATACGGATACCATGCGTCCGATGGATTCCTTGCCATCCTTCGCAAATTCCGCAAGGCTGGCAAGGTCAGCCGGGGAGGCGACGTGAAATCTCTTGGCGGCCATCTTCAAACCTCCTGTATCTCGATGCCCCAGCAGGATCGTACCTGCTTCCGCTTGTTGATGTATACCCTGTCCTTCCGAGTGGCTTCGCTCTTTGCGTCGATCACGGCCTCGATGGTCATGTCCGGCTTGACGGTTACGAAATCCGCTATGTACTTGATCCCGCCCGGCAAGTCAATGGGCACCTGGCGGCATACGCATTTCAACTCGCCCGCCTTGACACGGGGCATCAGCACACCGAAGTAGTAATCAGCCTCATGCTGGCTGTCAAAACTCATGCCGTCCACCGTGACCTTGCGATTGCCGTATTTGCTCCGCTTCCTCGGCGCGTCCATGTCGGCCACCGACACGCCGGAGGGCTTCGCAGGAACACAGGGCAGCGCCCGCCGCTTCATCATGTCCGCGTATTCTTCCTCGGTCATTCGCAGCGCCACTTATGCCACCGCCCTTTGATCTTCTCGACCAGCGTTTCGCCCTTCACTTTCAACGTGCCCTTGCACCAGCGCCTCACGCACACGTTACCGTTGTCCTGGAACCATACCATCAACGGAACATCTCCGCCCCGCGTCATGACAGATTTATCGTCCCAATACTCATGGGCGAACACTTTCCGACAATCGTTGCCGTACTTCTCGATGTTCTCCGGCAAGTTTTCGTTGATGGCATCGAATTTCAGTCCGTGGTTGAGACACCACATCACGGCAGCGGCCAGCGCGGCCCCGCAGCGGCACGACCACAGGATCACCTTGTCGCCCTCGGCCTGCCGTTTCACCAGCTCGTGAATGATCTCCAAATTCGGCTGTCCAATATCCGGCCACTCGTCCCGGCACAGGCAACCGTCGAAGTCAACGGCGATGATCTTCATACCTCAACCCCCGCCGCCTTGCAGCCGTCCTTGTATGCCTTGATCCGCTGGGCGAACAGCTTGCCCAGGTCCTCGATCAGCTTTTCCTCGGCTTCCTCCGCGCCGTCCTCGGCCTTGATGTACAGGGGCACAGCGGGCAGAAATTCGCCCGTTGCCGGATCACGCAGGGCTGTGACGCCGACCTGTATGTACTTCTCTGTCATGATTACACCGCCTCCTGGGGCTGGTATTCTTTTCCGGCGTCATAGATTTCTTGGACTGAAACCCCCAACGCCTTTGCAATAGGAACCAGATAATCGGCCCGGATGATCTTCCGCCCTTTGAGCATGTCGCAAAACTGCTGATCGGAAAAACCGGCCCTCGCTGCGATTGCGCCCTGCACGAAACCCTTGTCCCGGATGATCCGTTCGATCCCTGCGGCAACGCTTCCAGTCACACGCCCACCTCCAAACTACAAGAAACTTGGTGTATGTAGAATTATAGTACAGGAATCTTTGCCTGTCAATAATAGATTACAAGAAACTTGATGACTTTTTATTGACTTTTCAATATTGGATGGTATAATCAAACATGAAAGGAATGATGGTATGAGCTTCGGAAGCAGGCTTCGAGAACGCCGCGAGGCGTTGTCTCTGAAACAAAGCGAGCTGGGGCGGATGCTGGGCATCACCGGCTCTGCGATAGGCAATTATGAAAACGGCATCAGTTCTCCTAAAGCTGACATTTTGTATAGAGTGTTTGATGTTCTCCAGTGTGATGCCAATTATCTGTTTCAGGATGAAATGGCAGACGCAACAGACATAGCCCAATCAACATTGGAAAGGCACCTGATGGATGCTTTTCGCCAGTTTAATGACGAAGGGCAGGAGAAGGTTATCCAGTATGTGGATGATCTTTATGCTACCGGGAAATATAAAAAATTCAACTTCCCTGAAATGGTGGAAGAAGCATAGAAGGTAGAGGGAAATTACAATGAAACAATATGGCGATATGATACTTACCACGGCATCGTCAATCGAAGGGTATAAGATTATTGCGCAATGCGGCCTCGTTTTCGGAGAGACCGTCTTTAAGCATGGCTTCATATCAAGATTCGGGGCGGGATTATCAAACGCAGTAGACACACTTTCATGGGGATCGCGTGAAATGTCAGGATCAATGGAGCTTATAGAAAACGCAAGGGAATTCGCTTATGATAAGATGATACGAGAAGCAAAGAATAGAGGCGCAAACGCAATTATCGCCATAGATTCTGATAATACGTTCGGTGGCGACATCATGTATTTGTCTCTGTACGGTACAGCCGTCAAGGCTGTGTCGGAAGATGATTATGAAAACCAAATAAGGATTGAGCAAGAAGCGCGTGAGAAGAAGGAAGTAGAAGATAAGAGGCTTGAATTAGAACGCAAGCAGCGCATGGATGATATTCAGAAACGCAAGGCAGCGGGCGAATACTCCAGTGAAGAAAGGTTTTTGAAGGATATTGACAGCGTTGATTCTGTGGCTCAAATTTGGGATTATTGGTTATCGGCTGGGCTGGATAGAAAATATGCGGAAATAACCAGAAAGATCAAAATTCAGAAAGACTCCGAAAGGATGTATGGCAAGATGCCAGGAGAAGCAAGCAATCTTCGGAATATAATTCGAGCGTCAATATTCGGAGAATAAAAAACCCCGCCCGGTTTCCCGTGCGGGTAACGAAAGAGCCAACACCACTTGTCCCAATCGCAATGCTATTATAGCATGTGTCCGGGCAAATTGCAAGGAGAAATTTCCGTGAACGCAGTAATTTATGCCAGGTATTCTTCCCACGGCCAGACCGAGCAATCCATCGAGGGCCAGTTGCGCGATAACTACGCCTGGGCGAAGCAGCAGGGCGTGACCATCGTGGGAGAATATATTGACCGGGCATTGTCCGGCACGAAGGATCAGCGCCCGGATTTCCAGCGGATGATCGAGGATGCCGCGAAGAAACAGTTTGAAATGGTCATTGTCTGGAAGTTGGACAGGTTTGCCCGCAATCGCTATGACAGCGCCATCTATAAGGCGAAGCTGAAGAAGTACGGCGTCAAGGTCGTGTCCGTCAAGGAGAACATCACGGACAGCCCGGAGGGCATTATCCTGGAAGGGCTGTTGGAATCTATGGCGGAATACTACTCCGCCAACCTGTCACAGAACGTCAGGCGCGGCCTGCGTGAAAGCATCGCAAAAGGGAATTTCTGCGGCGGCACGATCCCGTATGGCTACCGCGTGGAGAACAAGAAGCTGGTGATTGACGATAAGACCGCGCCCATGATCCGCTATATGTTTGAGGAATATGCGAAGGGCACCAGCAAGAAAGACATCATCGACGAATTGAACCGGCGCGGCTGCATGGGCCGCTTCGGGAAGCCGCTGTCGTATAACAGCATGACGCATGTCCTCCCGAATACTGTCTACATCGGGGAGTATAAATACGCGGGCAACGTTGTTCCTGGTCTCGCGGAGCCGATGATAGACCGGGATTTGTTCGCCGTGGTCCAGGAGCGACTAAAGCGCAATGCGCGATCCCCGGCAGCGGAAAAGGCGAAGGTGTCCTATCTGCTGCAAGGTAAAGCGTTCTGCGGATATTGCGGGACACCGATGGTTGGGGAGAGTGGCCGGTCTCATACCGGCGCGATATATAATTACTACGCCTGCCACGCCAAGAAGAAGCGGCGCGGCTGCCACAAGAAAAACGAGCGCAAGGATTTCATCGAGTGGTATGTGGTCGAGCAAACATTGCAATATATCCTCACGCCCAGAAGGATCGAGCGCGTGGCGCGGGCTGTGGTTGAGGAATACAAAAAAGAGTTTTCAGACACCAGGATCACCGATCTGGAAAAGGCCGTCGCTCAGATTGACCGTGAATTGGATAAGCTGGTTGACGCGCTGATCGACGCGCCCAAGGCGGCGCACAAGAGAATCTATGACCGCATGGAAGTCCTGGAAGCGCAAAAGGCCGACATCGAAACCGACCTTGCCAAGCTGCGCATTGCCCAGGCGATCCAGCTAACCGAATCGGAAGTCCGCGCCTGGCTAAAGCAATTCACGGTAGGCGATCCGATGGACGAGAATTTCCGCCGCCGTATTATCGACGTGTTCATCAACGCCATCTATCTGTATGACGATAGGGTGCTGATCTTCTACAATATCAAGGGCGGCAAGCAGGTTTCCTATATCGACATCATCAACTCCTCCGACCTTCCCACAGAATCAGAAGGTTCGGATTTGAAAGCGGACGCTGTACCAAAGCCACCCGTGAGGGTGGCTTCATTGTTTATCAGGGGCTCGAAGGGCGGGGAGTGAATGGAAGCCCAGTGGGCTTCCAGAGCCCGCCCTGACCGAGCCCGCAGGCGAGAATCGAGCCCCTGATGGTGTA